>CAJQIN010000014.1 GCA_905478465.1 Minisyncoccota bacterium
GAGATACTAAATTGGTTACCATGCGTTGAATAAGGTTTTGTTGTCGATATTGTTTTAGCATATAACATATAATTATTTTATTAAAATAAATAATTTAGTGGATTGTAAGTTTTAATATGCCCCCAAATGGATTTGGATGCAGCAATAGGTGCCGGGCTGGGCACCATGGTGTGCTTGTCCGACATTTTTTCCACGGTCTCAGCAATTAATTTATCAACTATTAACTGTGCATATTCCAATGTTGTATCTGATTCAACTACTTCGTATTGTGATGATATATGGAGGTGTTCTATATTTTCAATATTTTTACTAATATAAATACTAATGAGAGCAATATAAATAACATAATGTTTTTGTAGAGAGCGCATATAGTAGGGGGGTGAACGTTTTTCCATAATCATATATTATATTTCTAAAATATTGTGCGTTTAATTTAATTTTTATAAAAATAAAATATTTTGATAATTTAAAATGACATATGAACTTGGGGAACATTTTGTTCTTCAAAAAGTTATAGATAAAAAATTATGGGATAGGTCTGTATACATCACTAAAGATCGTGAAAAAGGAAAATGCGTATATATAAAATCGTATAACGGTGCATTTAAAGATAAAAACAAAATACCATTGTTTATAACAGACCCGATAGAGAGAATATCAATAACGATTGCCGGAAAAACTTTTGAAGCCGTCCAGATTGATAGACGTAACACATCCCCAGTAATATTAACAAGCACAACACCGGTGTTACTAAATCTTTTTAATACTAGAACAGAACAAATAATAGTAGAAACCAATAAACTGCATCAATATCTTAACAAATGGGCCATGTGTCTATTAAATAGTATGGCAAGATGCGTTCAAATTTTACAGACAAAGCGCAGATTTATTGAACAAATAGCAATAACAAAAAATGCAAATAAGGTCGAAATTAATAAAGTATCTCTAAGTCGGGCAGTTATTTCCATAAGATATTTAGCACATCTTTTAGAAAATGGAAAGGTAGGTTATTTGAATTTAAAGAGATTATTTTTTAAAATATGGCTTACAAATTGGAACACCAGTTCTATAAAAAATATATTACGGATTAAGCATAAAGTTGTTCAAAATAAGGTGAAGTTTTTTAATGGTCCAAAACAGAAACATAATATTGGAATGAGGTATAAGAACAATATTGATGATATTCATCAAAAACTTGAAAGTGTTAATACTGAATTTAATAGAATCTATAAAAATATGCAGCAAACGATTACTACGCGCGATATTACAAGTGACGTTCAAACTGATTCAGTTAACAATCTTCAACAAATAGCTGATTTAAGGCACCGAATTGAGACGATTAATAATACTGGGGAAGAATTTATAATTATAGGAGATCAATCTTCTGGCAAATCGAGTTTGTTATGTATGTTATTAGGGGTAAATATTGCCTATACGGATAATTTATTTGCTACCAGATGTCCTGTAAGATATTTATTAGAACCATGTGATGCTAAAATGGGGTGGAAGTTTGAATTTGAGGATCCCAAAACCAAAAAATTCACTGTTGTAACACAAGAAGAATTGCAAAAAAAACTCATCACTCATTTTAAGGGTACAATTGGCAAACAAATTGTATTTGAACCGATTACCATTAAAATATGGAGTCCAACATGTACGTCTTCCATGACATTAGTTGATTTACCAGGATTGGTTGGTATTGGCGATACCTCCGAGAAACAGTCTCAACATGAAAATTCATATGCTATTGTCAAGGATTATTTAAAGAAGGAAAACATATTCATTTTGTTTGTTCATAGATTTGATGTTGATATAGGTTCTCTCAATACGAGTATATTGGATGAAGTAAAGAATCGAAATAAGAATAATGTAATATATTGTCTGACACATTTCGATAGATGTTGCAGTGATAAAGATATTACATATGATAATATTTATAATAATCTTTTACAATGTAGCAGTGAAATTGCAAATGGTAATGATATGTTTTTATTGTCCCTATCAAAGCTTGTATCAGACCTTAAAAATAAAGAAAATATATCGGTACAAACGATTAAGTATTTAAAAGAAACATATGGTGATATTTTGGAGCAGAGAAATATTCATTTTAATTTAGATAGTGTAAAAGTATTTTTACGAAAGAAATTGCATCGACATGTGCTTGAATTTAATACAGTATTACAGGAATTTCTTTTCAAACAAAAAGATATACTGTTAAATGAATTTAATTTGTATAATAATAAATTTTTGGTTCCAAAAATCAATGAAGAAATATTAGAGCAATTTAATAACACATTTAAAATGAATACTCAAAAACTACTTAAAGGGCACTTGATCCCACATAAACGACACTCGGAGCATACTTTTTTCGAAAATCTCAAAGAAGAGGTGAAGGAGGCCAATTTATTTTCCTTAAGAAATAATACAAATATATGGCCATCCCTAAGTATGTTACGAAAAAATGTTATTGAAAATATTAAAAATGACGTATCATTCTCTGATATTAGTGGTTCCGAACCGATGAATACGAATATTATTGCATACGATTCTGATTTAGATATTTGTTTGACGCGCGATTTGATATCACATGCATTATATACGCGGACTGTATATGAATTACAGCAGCGCTTATGTTCTATCGCGGTTAAGCCATCGGTTGAAGATATAATACATGGTATTACATATGATCCAAATATTAATTTAGATACACCAAAAGATTCGGCACATTGTGTGATGTTGCATACTGTTCAGCAACAATTGGAAATGAATGTATTTTTTGATTATGCAATACGGAGGTTTGAGTATGTAACATATAAGATTATTCGATATTCAGTTTGGAATATGTTAAACAGTCCAAATACGGATAATCAGTGTATGACATTGATGGACAATGAGGAATTTCAGCAGATTTTTGAGATTGAAACCTATAAATATGTAGAAAGGTTGTGTGATTACACAAGAGAGAAATTTATATCGGCATTTGATGAAATAATGAATTCTCCGATTGTTATAAGTCATGCCGATAGATATCGAAAAATGTTAATTAATGATTTCGAATGGACAGAAGCAGAGATTGAAGAGTGCAATAGTGAGGACATTTTTAAACCCAAAAATATTGGTGTTCATAGCAAACGTTCTGGAAAAGATTTGCAGTCAGAAGATACTCAGAGAATAGAAAAAATATGCAATCTGATTAAGTTACATATTCATGTTAGACTATTAAAAATGTGTGAAGTAATGACGATGCATATTGATTTTAATTGGAGGCGCATGTTAGATGATTCAAAGGATTCATCGAATCAGCGCAATCCTATCATTCCAAACAGTATTTTTGAACACATTCGTCTAAATGTTTGTAAAAATGTTAATATTAATGATACGAATTATAATATTTATCAATTGTTAAAAATTTATAATGGTAATACCGAGTGCAAGATTGAAATTGATCAAAAGAAAGTAGAAGATATTGAAGGAGTCTTGGATTCGTTACATGAATTTAATGAAAAAATACCAGAGATATTGGCTAAATCAGTTTATATTGCTGGTGATAAATTTTTATAAATAATGTTTATAGTTTTAAAACATTATTTTATTATTCGGTAGGCTTGTATTTCTCGACATCTTTGTTCATTGCTTCCACAAGTTCAACGACTTTATCCTTCATTTCGACTAAACTGTTGACATTTAGTTTCCACTGAGTATCAATTTCATTATGCTGTTCGTCCAAAGGAAGTATTGCAGAATCTACATTCATGCCGCTTTTCTTAAATCCTTCCAATGTTTCTTTACATGTCTGGATTTCATTCTTTTTTCCCTGGAGTACATCACATATACTTTTAAATTCATCCAGTTTTTCCATTAATACACCTTTAACCTCATCTACCGTCATCATAGGTTCAGTCAAATCACTCATCAGTTTATATATTTCTAAACTATATTTAAATTCTTTTTTGTCCGCATTATTTTCTTCTAACAATGGTGCCATATCCCCATCAATAGTGGACACAAGCTCAGCAGACACAACGTCAAGTGCGGGCTCAGCAGCAGGCTCAGGCTCAGCAGGCTCAGGAACAGGCTCTGGCTCAGCAGGCTCAGGAACAGGCTCTGGCTCAGGAACAGGAGTAGGAACAGGCTCATGAACAGTCACAGGCTCAGGAACAGGCTCTGGCTCAGGCTCAGGAACAGTCTCAGGAACAGTCTCTGCAGAAGGCTCAGGAACAGTCTCAGTAGGAACAGGCTCAGGAACAGTCGGAGCAGCAGGCTCAGGTTCAGGTGCCTCGGATATTTCAAGATTGTTCAACCTACTAATAATTGTAGATTCGCTAGCCATTTCATGTATTTTCGCAATATCTGCATTATATTCTGCAAGTGCTTTATAGGATTCGGTCATTATGCTAGATACTGTTATGTACATATCATATTGTCCAACAAAAGTCGCTAAATTCTCTTCGTCATTTGTAGAGACAGCCATTTGAAATATTTTAGGAAATTCAAACGTTTCCGTTTCGGTCTTTAAAATGTTAGCATATTCAGCATTTTCTTTGAGCAATACTTTGTTAAATAAGCTTAAAAAAAATAATAACTTTTTATTTGTGACAGTTTTCATTAAATTCGTGATTTCATTGTGCATTTGCAATGTTTTTTGAATAGATAAAGACAGGTATTCAGCTTCGCTATATACATTTAATAACTGCTTTAAATCGTCATTGCTATAATCACACATATACCATAATATAATAAATATATACTAGATTTACAACGAATTTAATAATGACTAATGCTATATTCGCCGTCTAAATCCATATCATATGACCCGATAACACGTGGTTGGTGCATATTTATCATAATATCGTGACTATTATATACATTCTTATTAGCATCAATATAATATACGATACCACAAATGTCTTGTGTCCATACATCAACCTTCTTAGTAGTGTTTGTTGAATGATATGTTTCATTAATTATACCATGGGGTGTTCCTTTCTGGTGCGTTCCGCATACATTTTCCCCGCATTTTTTTTTGCGAGTACATCGTTCGCCAGATGCTTTATTGGCATGACATCGTTCTTCGTCGGCAATAATATTCCGAAGACGTTTTTTCTTTTCTGTAATAATAATGTCGGGATATTCTTCAATATATTGTTTTTGTGATGCTGTCAGTTCTGAATGTTCCATGAGATTTTTCTTAAATGTTTCGATATATTTATTCAGGGTGTCGCGAACAGCAATTCCGTCCATGTTGTATCAATATAATATATAGTTTAAACTTATATCAATTTTATGAAATAATACTATTTAATTTCGTAACAATATGACCTTTTCTTTTCGGCAATATAATCACAAAAAATCCTAATACATTTATATACATTAAAAACGGTTTATAATGTTTTTCTTCAATTCCGAAAAAATTTAAAGCGACATAGGTGGAATAGTTTAATGCGAATAATGAAAATATAATAAATACAAATATGTTCATTTGTTTTGATATCATTTGCAATATTATGAGATTATTTTATTTGAATAGATTTATAATTCTCAGTTTTTTTCATAGGCAATGACATCATATTCAATTCAACATAATTATAGATTGAAATGGGCGTTTTATGTGCTATCAAATTCGACGGCAAATCTGGATGAGACCCGCTATAAATAGTATCATATATTGCACTCCATTTGCCACCTCTGTTACTAACATGTATATTTTTTTTCGCATAATCACTCGATTGTGCTATTAATAGATTAGTGGTTGGGGACGTATCAGGTGTTTTAGACAACTTACATTCGGTGCGTTCTATAAATAGAAAGGCTCTATAAATAGCCCCTTGTATATATTTGCCATGTTTTCCGGATGTAATAGAAACATTATTAACGACTAATTGTTTGCCATCTGGAGTCCAGCCCGCATTTATTACTGCATCATTAAAAGAAGATACATAATAATATGACCCAAATATGCCTAAATATACTTGTTTGGGTATTCCTAAATCTAATAGATACTTTTTTTTCATTGATGTATCTCCATAATAATATGCCTTTGGCTGTATTAGTTGCTTTCCTTGCTCGGATTTTAAATATAAACAATGCTGATTTTTTATAAAAAACCTATACACTGAATCATCTATTGGAATATTAAAATACTGGCGTCGATTTATTATTTCATCTGCTAATACAATACCATGTGTGTCAGATGCTTTATATAATTTATCTGACTTACTTTCAAATTTAATAAAACAACATAGTTCATCTTTGAATATTATATATCCTAATATATCATCAATTGGTGTCTGTGGTCTATTTTGCATAATAAATGTCCTGATATCAATGTTTTTAATAATCTTTGCATTAAATGATTCAAATGTTAATACCCCTCGCTCATTCTTTAATAATTTAAATTCCAAAAAAGGGTTGGGAAACGTTGTATTAATTGTACAATAACATACTTTTACTTTGCACACATTAACGCAATGTTCAAGCGTGAGAGGTACATTTAGTAATTGTTGCTTATATATAACATATGACATTTATGTTATATTAATATCTTTTTATTTTCTTTTAATTGTTTCAGTAATTTTTTCTGTTCTTGAATCCAATATATGGTCGACTATTTCATTCGCCGTCTCTGGTTTATCGCAGAAATATTTATTTAACGCATCTAATAATACCTTTTTGCTAACCGCCTGTTTTGTTTTGCTCTTTGAATAGACTAGTTTGCCATCATTTATATCAAAACATTCAATCTCATTATCTTTCATCACATGAACTAATTTTTCGGTCAGCATTCTTTTCCGATCTCGGACATCCTTTAAAGCTTTTTGCATATTTTTAATTGAATTATCACTATCCATCCATTCGGTAACTAAATGTACGAGTTGTTCTTTTGTAGCCATATTTATGTATATAATTAACTTTTAAATTTATTTATTATGTCTATTACAAAATCCATTTTGTTTTACCGCGCATCCACAATTTTTTCCCTTGTTTATCCCGCTTTTTATTATGGCAGGACAATATTCCGCCCCCTCCTTTGGTATTTTACCCATATGTAATTTACATTTTTCATCATTACATTGTTTATCACATATTTCACCTTTGTTTTTACCATATTTCAAAATATGATTACATTTATTTAAATACATTGAATATATCTTGGGGGTATTTACACCATATAGCTTTGGACAATTTGTATATAATGGTATCCATGGTAAAATAAAGTGTTGAATATTTCTACATAATGGACATTTTAACTGTCTAACATTTAATTTTAATTTGCTATGTTTAGCTGGAAAAGCCAATCCCTGTCGTGGCTTTTTTTGTGATTTAATTTCATGATATAATGGCTCATAATTAAATTTATGACCACACACCAACGTTACATTATGTCTTACCAATGGCTCACATGAAATATTACACAGTTCATAAGGAGCTTCTGCTGCTTCGCCTGCGCCCGCTCCTGCTGAGCCTGCTGCTGAGCCTGCTGCTTCGCCTGCTGCTCCTGCTGCTTCGCCTGCGCCTGTGCCTGCTGCTTCGCCTGCGCCTGTGCCTGCTGCTTCGCCAGCGCATGATGATGACAATTTTGCCAATTCGGCATAAAAATCAACACCTCCTTCAAATTTATATTGCATTTACAATTATAATTTTATATATTTAAATATATTTATGAATATATAATGAAAATTGCGGAATGGGGACCCGAAACATGGTTATTATTGCATACTATCGCCGAAAAAATATATGATGACAAATTTAATTCTTGTAAAAACGATATTTTCGTAATCATTACATTAATTGCGACTTCTGTGCCATGTCCTTTTTGCAGAACACACGCAGCAGAGTATTTAAAACTGCATAAAATTAATCAATGTAAGACCAAACACGATTTAAAGATGTTTATATTTAATTTTCATAATAATGTAAATGGAAAATTAAAAAAGACACAGTTTTCATTTTCAAGTGTATCTAAATATTCGCAGGTAAATTTCGCTAATATAGTTCAAAAATATTCTGCTAAGAATTTTCGGAATCGCTCAACAGATTTATCTTTTTCTTTTCATCGAAATTTAAACATTAAAACAATCATGTCACTATTTATTAAAAATACAACAGCATTTACACCATAAGATTATTCTATTGCAAGTGATATTTTTTTACAGGTATATTTTTGGTTTTGAATTTTACATTTACCTGATTTTTTGCTTGTTTCGGACCCATATAACATCAACTTAAATTTTTCATCTCCTCCTAATATTATTACTAAAAATGCACCTATTAATGCACCAACAAGTGTACCTAAAATTACACCGGTGCCATCAATACACCCATGTGCTATTTGTGCATAACCATTTATTGTTAAAAGGGATCCAAACACAGCAAATATTCCATAATTCATTTTATTAGCAAAAAGCATAGGCAAAAGTAAGTATATTAATGTAAATCCTATTATACTACTAGTAATCGATAGAGACGATTTGGACGGTGGTAAAACTAGTGTTATTATTTGGGTTAGAGGGCCATACTGACATATTGTTTTAAGGTTTGGGTCTTGGACCCCCGGGTCTGATATCGTTTGTCCAATATATGTCGTTATTAAAACATTAAGAGTTAAACACGCCAAGTATAAAAATGCTTTAACATCTTGATTTATCATTGAACCCATTACTAAATAAGTCGGAACCAGATATGGTGACATTAATGAAATCACATTAAATATATCTCCAATAATCATATATATACTATTAATATTCTTTATGAATCAGAATTGATTGCGGACCTTCAAATGTATTTTTCATTGCCGGCCAATCTGTTGTAAACTTAGTTATTAATGCCGCCCAAGAAATTTGGCGGGTTTCTGTTTGGTCTGTTTCTGAGGTTTCAAAATCACCCTTTCCTTTCATTTTACCATATTTATCAATAATAACAACTCTTCCTTTCCGATTTTCTTTTTCATAAAAATATACCATTGTCTTACCGGTTATAATAATTTTATCATAAGTGCCATAGTTTTTCAGGGTGGATATATTATATGTATCTACATCACCCGGTATTATAGAATCACAATATGGACTTTCTTTTATTTCGCCATATTTTAAAAAATATACCCGGTCATCATCAAGCGACACATTATCACATTGAAACATTTTTTTTGATGGGACAACACATGATGATGCATTTTGTAAAAAGGAATTTGTTTGTAAATTATTTTTCATACCGACTGCTAAAAAAAAGACCATAATTAATAAACCCGAAAATAATCCTACTGCCCCCCCACCCACAAAATAATCCAATGCAACATAATAATTACAACTATACATTCTCTCTGCAAGAATATTTAATGCAAACATTCCACAAAAAAACACAATAAGCCATGGTTTGTTTAAAAATAAGAAATAACTAAATCCAAAAGGATTTTTCATCTCGCGGATATTATTTGCTATATCACCCATTAAAAAAAAGAATAATGTAAATATTATGATGGCTGCATTTGGTGATACATTATTATACTTTTGATTTATTAATGGAAGTCCAATATAGCAAAAACCACTTTTTGTCCAATCGCCGCTTTTATAATTTTTAAGTGTTGCCTTGGTACTATTTGACATGGAACTCATTGCATAAACATTTAACAATGTCAACAATATCCCAAATATATATATTAATCCACACATATCCTGCATCATAAAACTGGAACTTATAATATAAACAATAATAATTATTGGAAACATCATAATATAACCATTAAGGTCCACGGTTCCATCTAATATTTTTTCGAGTACCATATATATATATATGGTTATTCAAATACAATAGCTATTACTTCCTCAATTCGTGATACCATTGTAAATTTATATTTTTCAAAATCTATAATTTTGTCTTGTTTTGATTTGCATTTTTCAAAATCATCTTTGTTTTCATACGGAAAAATGAAATGTTTTATTCCAGCTTGTATTCCTCCTAATATCTTTAAATCCAACCCTCCGATTGCTGTGATATATCCTTGTAGATTAATTTCGCCAGTGATTGCAATATCGTTTTTAATAGGCAAGTTATTTAATAAACTATATATAACCATTGTAATGGCGACACCGGCCGATGGCCCATCCTTTGGTGTTGCACCTTCCGGGCAATGAATATGCAGTCCTTGGCGTTTGGTTTCCTCAAATCGTTTTACATTTTGTACGCATATTAATTCTTCACACAAAGACCATGCTAATGTTTTTGCGACATTCATGCTCTCCTTCATAACATCTCCTTGCATACCAGTCAATTTTAATTCCATTAAAGTTCCAGTTGGAAAATATTTTGCCTGTATTGGTATTATCCCACCCATACCCATAGCATTCGCCCATAGACCATTTATGTTACCTATTTCGGGTATTTCATGAATTTTCTTATGTTTTACACTGCAACGTTCTTTAAGATATTTGAATTTAATATCATCTTTTGTGATCTTAATTGGTAATTCATAGGTTTCGTTGTATAGTATTGATAGATTGATTTCACTGATGATTTCAAATAATATTTCTTTCAATTTTCGGACACCCGGCTCACATGTATATTCATCGATGATATATGTTATCACGTCCTTTGAAAATTCAATCACGTTTTTAATACCAATTCTAAGATACATATCAGGTAAGATATGTTTATATACAATTACTAATTTATCTTCTAATGATAAATGTTCAAATTTAATGCGATGGATACGATCTAATAATATATTATCAATCAAACTGGCGTCATTATACGAAAATATAAATAATGCTTTTGACAAGTCAACATCAATGCCACTGAAATATTTATCATGGAAGCAATCATTTTGTGTCGAATCCACTAAATGGGTCAATATAGATACGATTTCTTTACCCTGTTCTGTCCGACTCACCTTGTCTAATTCATCAATGAATATTATCGGATTCATACATTTTTTTTCCATTAATATATCTACTATGCGACCCCAGGTTGAACCCAAATATGTGTAATTGTGACCATTTAACGTGCTGGAATTGCTAGAACCGCCTACGGCAATAAATCCAAAGGGTCTAGTATTATTATTACAATCTTTCAAACAATTGGCTAATCCGTTTTTGGCCAAGGAAGTCTTGCCAACACCAGGCGGTCCCTCAAAACCAAAACAATATCCCGAGTTTTCACCAGTTATCCATTGACCGATTATTCTTTTAATCTGTCGTTTTGCATTATTATGACCATGTATGGAGTCTTCTAAGACAGTATCAATGGTTTGGAGAGAAGTGTTGATATTTACACATTTATCAGAGATGCTGGTCATTAAGGATTGTCTTAGACTGTAGTCTGTCTTTAAATTCAGCACTGTATATAAATCATTGATTAACTCTGGACACTGTTTAATTGTATTAAAATAGTTTTTAATTTGTAGATTCATGCAATCGATTGTTTTTCCAGAATGGCAAATTTTATTAATCCCATTCCGATTCTTTGAAAATGTATTTAATATATTAATCGTGCTTATTATAGTGGTTCTTTTCTTTTGTGTCAATGCTTTTTCAATATCATTTGTTTTAATTACTACTAATTCTTCATCACTGATATTATTATCACTAAGGTATTTTTTAATTTCTATAATATTATAGTCTTTATTGGGTTCTGATCCTTGTAATAATTCATTATGAGACTCTCTAATTTCTTGATATATTTTCAATACTGGTTCTTGTTTGAAAACACCGAATGGTATCTTTAACAAACCTTCCAACCATTGGCGTGCTTTTGAACCTGACTCTTCATTTTTCGATTTTACTTCTTTTAATTTTATCATGGCTTTTTGTTTTATTGCGTCACTTGCCTTCATCAAGCAAATCTGTTGTTCTAATGGTACATTTATTTCATAATCGCTAAGTTTTGTCGTATAGTCGATGGTTTGTTTCATTGCATCTTTAAAGTATCGTTTTATAGTCCATGGGAAACTCTCATATAATAAATTCTGTTCAAATGAATCGACGGATGAAGCCGTATTTGATAACATATCATACAATAAATATGCAAGATATTGATATTCTACCTTTTCATATCGTATTAAGAGTGTTATTAGTTTAATGCGTTTTGCGAATAAATCTTCATTTGTAAATTCATTTACAATGTCACCGACAGGTTCCTCAATCATTTTTTGACTCTTAGAGAGAAATCTAATATATTTTATTTCTAATTCTTCGACTGAGTATATAAGCAGATCTTTAATCATCAGAGAATTCTTAAAATTAACGAGATGTTCATTTTTTTCATATATGGGTTTTTCTTGGATGTTAATATAGTCGCTAAGTGATACTAATTTATTTAAAACGAAATCGTTTTCAAAATATTCAATATTATGATTGTCCAATACACCATCAAATATTATAGTCTCTCTGTTTTTTTTATCTTGAACAATAATGCGTATACCATTCACTCGCTCGTAAAATTTCTGTGAAAGTCTGGATAAATCCAAGCATTCAAACGTGTCCATATAGATTATTTGGTCCTGTTCGCTTACCATAGCTAGTTTATTAAAATCGCGGCTCCCAATAGATTGACCATTATTTCCTGATTCCCACTTATGAATATTTATTGAATATGGATGAAAATAAGTAGATATAATGTTTCCCATAGCGTTTTGTGGAGTTGTTTCTTCGACACCATAAGCACTATAAAAATCAGCAATATTATAACATCCAAATTGGCTAAATAGTTTTGATATACAAATATAAATATCAAGTAAATAGTTTTTAATATCGTTTTTGTCGGCAGTATCAGAGAGACTTATTTCTTCCAGCTCCTTTATTTTTAAATAGTTCTCTTCTAATGCCTGATTATAAATATTAAATTCATTTATTGTCATAATGTTTGCCGTTTTAAAAAACATACTGTTTTGGATACCACGTTTTATAGCATCTTTGATACTAGAAATATTCTCAATACTATTCAGTATTTGAGAATGTACCGTCACGATTTTTGATTTTTTTGCCATTTATATATATCGATTTTTAAATTTTATATGTTTTTAACGATGATTTTGATTATATAACTATGAACAAAAATCATATAGGTATATAAAATGAGTATATATACCGAATGGGTATCCCGTGTTTTTATTCCTATATTGTTAAGAATCATGGTAGTATCATCAAAACTCTGAAAAATGTTCCCTGCGATAATTTATATATTGACGGAAATTCCATCATATATGATTCATATAACGATTTAGAACCTTCTGAGAATTTCGAAGACGAACTCATCCAACAAATTATTATGCGATTAAATGCATTAATTAATAAAGTCCATCCACGTTCTAGATGCTATATTGCGTTTGATGGTGTCGCACCACTTGCAAAAATGAAACAACAACGGGTTCGACGTTTTAAGAGTGAATATGAACGTGATATTCGGTCCGGACTCGGCCTTTCAAATCCTACTAAATGGAATACAAATGCTATTACACCCGGTACACTTTTTATGAAAAAATTGTCCGATAATTTAAAGGATTATTATATTGAATCGTCACACATTGTTGTTTCGTCGTCGGAACAACCTGGTGAAGGCGAACATAAAATTTTCGCCTTGGTTAGAAATAACATTGATTATCATTTGAAAACAATAACATGTATATATGGATTGGATGCAGATTTGATAATGTTATCGTTAAATCATTCACAGTTTTGTGACCATATTGTATTGTATAGAGAAACGCCACAATTTATAAAACAAATAGACTCGTCATTAGATCCGGCAAAGGATTATGTATTGGATATTAAACACTTGGGAAAGGCAATCGGTGATGATTTTGGAGATGTAGGTCGTATTTCAGACTATGTCTTTATGTGTTTTATTTTGGGCAATGATTTCATTCCACATACACCGTCTATAAATATTAGAACAAATGGTATTAATGTTTTAATGGCTGTTTATAATGATATTATTGTTAGGCAAAAGCGATACTTGATTAGGGATGGTACAATCCATTGGGGAAATTTCAAACTATTTATAGAAGGGTTGAAACAGGATGAATTATCTCGAATTAAGGAAGAATATTCAAAGAGACGGAACTATAAATTGAATAAAACCTCATTAGATGATAAAGTATTATTCTTGCCACTATTAGATAAGCGAGAGGAACAAATGATTAATCCATATGAAAGTTTTTGGCAAGATAGATATTATAATCACCTGAATGATATTGACCGCAATAATGATAATGTTCTTAAAACATTATGCATAAATTATCTTGAAGGATTAGAATGGACAATGTGCTATTATACACATGGCTGCAATAACTGGTATTGGAAATATAATTATTTATATGCGCCACTTCTATCCGATTTATATCGGTTTATTCCAAGTTTTAATATTACATTGGTTTCAAATAATATCAAGCTTCCTGTATCACCTTATACACAATTGGCTTATGTTTTACCAAGAAGCTCGCATCATTTGATTCCGGAAAAAATCAGAACTTACTTAGACACCAATTACCGTCATTATTATGATTCTGGTGTAATAAAATGGGCATTTTTCAAATATTTCTGGGAATCTGTCGTACAATTTGACCAACTTAATATTGAACAATTTAATATTGAAATCAATAATAAAATCATATAAAAATAATATAGTATCTATTTATAATGTCTTCTGACGAAGAGATGATGAGTCGTGGCGATTTTTTACAACTACTTCAAACCAAAGAAAAACCTCTGTTGGTGAAATTTACAGCAGAATGGTGTGGTCCATGTAAAAGGTCCAAGCCATTAGTTACCGCGTTTTTAACGGATGATGTTCTAGCTCGGCTTACCTATTTGGAGATTGATATTGATCAATCGGTAGATGTATATGCTTATATGAAAACGAAACGTATGTTGAACGGTATTCCGACATTATTTTTTTATGATAAATCAAATAAGCATTTTCCGCCAACATATTCAATCTCTACGGGTAAAGAAAGTGTGATTGAAGATTTTTTAAAAGTTGTGGCAGGTGCGATATAAATACGGTTATAATATATATATGTCATATAATATGGATTTGAATATTGATAATTATGATTTTGATGATATATTAACTCTTTTTAAATTACCATATCATTATACGGAAAAGGATATGAAGGCAGCCAAAAAAATTGTGCACCAAACTCATCCCGATAAGTCTGGTTTAGACAAAGACTATTTTTTCTTTTTTTCCAAAGCCTATAAATTATTATATAAGGTTTTTGTATTTAGATCAAAAATTGCTATAAAACAGCGTGATGACAAGGATTATGATGCCGAAGATGTAGAAGAATTTGAAACGGAAAACGAAGAACTTATAAATCGAATTAAAAAGAGTAAAAATTTTAACACGGTTTTTAATGAATTATTTACCAATATGCATATGGTGCGTGAGGAGGATGGTTATGGAGATTGGTTGAAGGATGATAATTGTATAGAGTTACCAAAATGCAAAACACCTAAGGATATGGCGGGGGTTCTGAGTGCTCACCGTGAGACGATGGTCTTAGTTAAACATGATATTCAGGACTTTTATACCTCAACTGGACATAATTTAGACGGAGTTGAATCATATGGGTCCGGCCTATTTAGTAAATTGCAATATGATGATTTAAAAAACGCGCATGAAGAAAGTATCATACCAATTTTAGAATCTGGTAATATGAAACATCAATCGTATGATGCAGCATTAGAAGAACGTAAAACAATTACAGCACCAATTGAAAAAAAAACTGCGGAGAATATGATTAAACAACAATTATTGTTGGCTGATAAAGAGGCAAATCTTAGGGCATTTAAATTAGCAAAAGAGACTACTAAAAATGAAGAAAAACAAACCGTATGGTGGAGCAAATTTAAACAGATATTAGATTCAAAATAATATTTAGATGATGAAAATAAGAAATATCCAAGTATAATATAGATGAATTATGTTAATTATGTAGTATTCTTTGTATTAATAATTGGTGTCGGTTCTTTGTATAAAACATGGGAAATGAAGGAATTGCAAAAAGATAAAGGCAAAACCAATACACATATTAAGGAATTTTTATTAAATCGGACAAATACACAAGACATTGATATTTTTACAAGACCTTTTTTATGGATTCATGTTGATAATGAATTAAATGCAAGAAACTGGGAATCTTTTGGTTCTCGAAGTAATCGCAATTTAAACAAACCATATGTTTATTATTGCATTAAGACAATTATTCAAAAATGTGATAAAGTATTCAATATTTGTTTAATCGACGATACCTCATATAAACGCTTATTGGAAAATTGGACAGTCGACTTAGATGCCGTTGATATTACACTTCGTAATAAAATTAGACATCTAGCCAATGCTAAACTATTATATGAGTATGGTGGTATTGTTGTACCGCCCTCATTTGTGTGTAGTAAATCTTTGAAAAATTTATATTTTAAGAATGTTAATAAACACGGTATTTTCGCATGTGAGAAACTAGATGATACTTCTTATGTGACCGAACAGCGATATTTACCAGATAATACATTTATGGGTGGGAAACGAAAACATGCCATAATGAAAGAGTATTGTATGTATTTAGAACAGTTAATATCAACCGATTATACAAGTGAAAGTGATTTTAAAGACAGTATTGGCAAGTATTTATCAAATCTTGTAAATAATAAAAAAATGGCATTAGTGAATGGAAAACACATTGGCATTAAAGATGCAAACGGAAAAAATATATTATTAGAAGAGTTATTTAATACCCAATATATTGACATCTTAGAAGATGCATATGGTATATATATACCAGATAAAAAATTGGCTCTGCGCACTGCATATAATTGGTTCTTACGCATTGATATTAAGAGCTTATTGAATAGTGATTTAATCATATCGAAATATATGTTATTGGCCCAAGATATCAAATAAATCCTACGCTCATTTTATATTAATACAGTCACTTGTAAATAGTGCCAATTCGAGTTCATCTTCGTAATTATTAATTATAATCGCAATGTATTTTGTTATAATTTTGATCAGTTCATATTTAAATTTATCATCTAGGGTTTTCTGGTTCTTTATATAGTAATAAAAATAGAATAAAATGTCCTGTATTGAATAGCCTTCATTGGTATATGCTGAATGTAAAATATTCAAACTCTCAG
The DNA here is from genome assembly GCA_905478465.1 of Minisyncoccota bacterium. Classification (GTDB taxonomy): domain Bacteria; phylum Patescibacteriota; class Minisyncoccia; order Phycocordibacterales; family CAJQIN01; genus CAJQIN01. Next base: position 17,130 of record CAJQIN010000014.1, read on the forward strand.
GGAATTTTTTCGCACGTATATTTGTAACAAACGAATCATAATATTGTATATCTATATTGCTACACATTTTAGTGATGTGTTCGGTTGTGCATTTTTTCCCATATAGTTTTATTTTAAAAATGTTATTCAATAGTTTTTTATATGACTTTCCGGATAATTCAATAATTAGGTTTTTGTGTATATTATCTAATTGTGTTTTCATATTTTCCCGCTCATATACATCATCATATAACTTGGATAGTTTCTCATAATTGATATCTAGCATTTCAATATAGTTAAGTCTTGAAATAATATTATGGTTAACCTTACTTATTGCGCTAGTAGTCGCAATAAAGTTTATATCATATTTATCGATATAATTTTGAAATATTTGTTGTTGTTGTTCGCCTATTTCGTCAATATTATCAACCATCAATGTTTTTTTAAAGCCAGGGGCTGATGATTTTATTTGGCAAAAGTTTTTAACATCGGACCGATAGTATTGTATACCTTGTTCTTGGAGACTGTTTATGTTTAAAATATTCTCTCTAATATTCTTACAACCCTTGTAATATTGTTCAACAATTAAATTTATAAGAGTTGTCTTACCAGTACCGGAGTGCCCTGCAATTATAAGATTGACTTGATGCGATTCAATTAAAAGTTGAATATTATGTTGGTCGTTCCCTTTGATACTGCAATCGTTGATAGTATTAATTCTATATTTTGATATCATATGCGTATTTAAATACAATAACTGTATATATTTATATAATAATATGAATAGAACTACATCTCTTAAAATATTAGAACTTACTGGTAATGCCACACCAGACGAAATTAAGAAAGCATATAGACGTTTATCAATAAAATATCATCCAGACAAAAATAATGGTGTTGATATTGATGACAGATTTAGAAATTTAAATAATGCATACGAAAAGTTAACGGGTAAGAATGATGATGATGAGGGAGAATTATTTACAGCAGCAGATGCCGGAATTCCAATCGATATTATAAAAATGATGTTTGGCATGGGTGGCGGCGGCATGGGTGGCGGCGGCATGGGTGGCGGCTCGAGACCTAGAATGCATACATTTGAATGTGGTAGCCGAGGGCCTCGGCAGGCCAGTTTTGATATACAAGAGCTGTTTGGCAATATTGATGACCTAAATATGTTTCAGGGGCACTCTCCGTTAGAAAAGCCCCCACCGATTGTACAAAAAGTTACAATTGGCATGGATTCTTGTTATAATGGTTGTAATATTCCTATTAATATTAAAAGATGGCATAAAATGCCAGGAATGAATGAAGAGGAAGAGACGATCTATATTGATATTAAGTCTGGGATTGATAATAATGAAATGTTGATTATTAGAGATAAAGGTCATGTTATAAATGATAATCTAAGGGGTGATGTTAAAATTTTTGTTAATATTGATGATACAACACTCCCTAAATATACACCTTTTAAACGAAATGGTCTTGATATGGAATTTAAGATTGATATTTCATTGAAAGATGCATTGTGTGGGTGTTCTTTCGAGCTGAAACATTTATCCGGACAAAAATTTACGCTAAGAAATAATAAATTATTATCACCAGGTTCAAAAGTTTCCCTAAATGATCTCGGGTTTAAACGTGACGATTCAATTGGCAAGATTATTATTTTTTATAATATTATATTTCCTACCAAATTAGAATCTTCTCAAATTGAATCACTTAAAACAATATTATAATATAATATATGTTATCATTGACAGCATCTATTATAGAAACAGTGGTCGTAAAAACTACGATGTTTGCAGTAACTCAGGTATTGAATCTGGCTACATATGGAACCTATAGTGTATATAACTGGTATAATCCGACATTGACATCAACCGAAATATTACAAAATGAGGTTAAATTATTAAGAAACGAGCTAAGAGAATTGCGAGAGACGGACTACGCTCGTCACGAAAATCGGATCATTGTGTTAGAGTAAATTTTTATTAATTCTATTAGGTAATTGGTGTCCAAATAAAAGCATATACAATAATACAACTGCGCCAAGGGCTATGCTTCTATCTTCACTTTTTGGCTGAGATAATTTAAGGGAAAATCGCATAAAAATAAAAGCAACGATAGCAAATATTATTGAATGGATTACCATAATTAGGCCTCTTTCATGATTCATTTATATATGTGCATAATATTTTAAATTTATGCTTATTGCTATTTATGCTAATTTTGCTAATTAATGCTAATTGCTAATACGCTTGGTAGATATACTCGATGCCACGATATAAATAGAGTTTTCGGTCATAATAATATATTCTTCTTCAACTTTGTAAATTTTTTGTATAGGGCTGGTATATTCATCTTCGCTTTTGACTAATAACTTGTCACCGCTTTCTTTTATACCAATAATGACGCTGCCTTCTAAGGAATTAGTCCAATAATCAAACATGATAGGTTTGTCTTCAACGATAGCTAATTTAGCGACATTAGTTAGTGCTCCAGTTGAACATTGACGGAAAGATTGACTATTTGCCATTTATATATTATTTTATGATATTCTTTAAACCAATATTAACGCATTTATATATATGGACGTTTTTGTAGAAAATAAAACGATCATTCAAAATTATTATATTAAATATACAACTTTAATTAACGAGTATTTAAATTATGCATATGAAAATCTTCCAAAGGATAATAGCTATACCTATATTGTCATCAAGGGAATTGAATTGCTAACACATATCTTTAAATTTAATTTGTTAAAAACCCAAAATATTACAGTAACAATTGATATATGTCATAAGAATTATCTTTATTATATTGAATTTATATCACAAATATCTGCTAATGATAATCAGTTATCGCTTACGCCAACAGATGCTGTGTTTTTCGTGTTAAAAAAATCGGTATTTAATATAATTAATCACGACGAGAATGATATGAGTGATTTATGTCCTATTTTAAATGAACTTATTGTGTTTCATAACACACTATTGTTTCACTATATAGATGGGATTGATATCAATGAATCACATCATTTTTATGCATTTAATGAAAATATTTATTTAGTGACAGAACATATTTTAAAAATACATACCCTAAATAATATCAAAAATTTAATTTCTTATGTGATGATTAATAAAATAAAAAATACACCATTTACCATATTAACTAAAAATGTACTGACATTCATGTCTCATATTTCCCAAAATTATATTGATAACAAAAATATATATAATATCGTCCTTTAATTTATCATTATTTGTTTCCGGACACGTTTAATATGCTTGATTTTCTCTTTCTTTTCTACATTAGGGATTTCAATTTCTGCATAATATTCGTACAATAAGTCCTTGATGTATAAATATATATTTCGCAATACTTCTTCGCTACATTTGCCCACAATTAATATACTTCCTGTTCTAAATATCATAAATGAAATGCTTTTGATATTTTCTTCCGTTTTAATACCAGAATAGTTTACAGTCTTTGCGTTATAATAAAATTTGCAGCGGACACCAGGATATGAACATGAATCATAAATGACATTCAGGTTGCGTTTGTATTTGAGAATTTGAGATAATTTAAAACGGTCTAAATAATAGTTACAATCAAAATTCGAATTTATTAAGATACTTTCAATCCCATCGAAATTTTTTAGTATATCTTCGCGATAGGCCAATTCACTATCGATTGATACATTCAAAATACTGATTAATTTTTTCTTTACATCAATTAGCATTTGATGTGTCTGAATACCAGGCAATTCAATTTTGCCTGTATTAAATATTTTAATATGAAATTCTTTGAAGATTTTATTGGTCTCAATTCGTAGGATTAATACAAAACAATTATAAAACGCACCTTTTTTTTTTGTGCGATTCGTCAATAGGTCTTTTTTTGACAAACCAATTGATATTTTTCGGACATCTTTATATTTTTTTGCACCAATGTCGGCCTTCATTTTTGAAAGAAGTTGTTGCTCAATATAAAGCTCACCGTATTCCTTTAAATTGTTTTGGGTTTCTTCATATTCCGGTAATGAATTTGAAATAAATTTCATTTGTTTCTTTACAAATCCTGATTCCAATAGGTCATAATTTGTGACTGGAAGCCGCCAAAATATATTATACAAGTCTAATTCTTTATTTAAAAATGCAATCTCTGTCTTTGTCGAGATATACAATGTCGACGCGATTGGTGGCGTCTTATCAGACACCCGGACACTTTCGACCACTGCTCCTTCGCAACTTTCTTCGTTATTCAAATAGTCAAGCCAATCGTTGTCCAATGTCATTATTCTTATAGTTCTTTATATATATATTTATATCAATTTATATATATAGTGTACATATCCTGTTCAACATCATATTTGTATATTTATGATGCATTATCATATTACAATATTTAATCAGTTTATCGTCATATTTTCTTTCTATAAATATTTTATACCCTAAAAACTTTTTTATTATAAATTCGGGCTTGCAATAATATTTACTTGACAACGCTGTGATTTTATTGACCTTTTCTTGCATTCCATAGCCTTCATTTTTTAATATATTATCTATATTTTGATATAATGTATTAGTTATTACTTTGACATGTTGGATCTTTTCTTGATTGACTTGGATATAATTTATCATACTTCTAATATCATTATTATTAATATTTATTATATGCTTTAAAATTTCATCATCTAATTTAAGTTTTTCATTCACAATGATTGTTTTTAAAAATTCTAAAATCTTGTCCTTTGGTAATATATTAAAACGCATATGTATAAATTCATTCTGTAATGACAAATCTATTTTTGATATATAATTACATATTAAACAAAATCTTACATCATTCTTGCCTTGTTCTATTAATATATGTAATGCCTGTTGTGCGGTTTTCGTCATATAATCTGCTTCATCTAATATTATAAATTTGATACCTGTATTAAATAATGGTTTGCTACTTACGAAATTATTGATTTGGCTACGTATTATATCTATACCTCTATCATCTGATGCGTTTAAATGAATCATCATTTTACTATCTTCTGACCCAGTCGCCTTTTTTTGATATTCTTTAATTAAATTAATAATTGTCGTGGTTTTTCCTGTCCCTGGTTGCCCATAAAACAATAGATTTGGAAAATCATTCTGAGTAATTATATTTGTAAGTATATCATGATTTATGTCATCTAACACTATCTTTTCAAATTGATCTGGTCGATATTTTTCAACCCAAGGCCCTTGTTTTTGTTGCATAATTAAATAAATTGATATAAACTTATATATTAATTATAATATATTTATGTATCTAAAACTTGCATTCGGCCCTATGTTCTCTGGAAAAACAACTTGGCTTATTGCCGAGCATAATAAACTTCCATCATCCACCAACACATTATTTATCAACCATGTGTTTGAATATAATCGCAACCCTTCCGATTTTTGTATATCTCATGATAATATCCTTTGTCAGACAAAATCAACCTTCTGTAAAACCCTATGCCAATATGATAAAGAAACCATCCTTTCACAAAACATTCAAAATATCTTCGTCAATGAAGGACAGTTCTTCGAGGATTTAGATAAATGGCTATACAATATGCAGTGCATCGATATTAATATTTGGGTTTCTGGTCTCGATTATGATTATAAACAAAAACCCTTTGGCAAAATACTTGGCTGCATTCCTCTTAGTGATGAATTTCACAAACTCAGTAGTAAATGTAATTGCTGTCAAAATGTTGCTAACTATACCAGACGCATTACAGATGTCAAAAAAAAAATTGTTGTCGGCAATGATGATATTTATATGCCTGTCTGTCGTTTATGTTATTTTAAAAACAACTTAAATCAATAAATAAATGATTAGCTATAATGAGTTCTCCTCCTAAAAAACGTGGGCGGAAACCTAAGGCACAATCTACGGAACCTGTAATTAAGCCGCCTCCTAAAAAACGCGGTCGGAAACCAAAAGGTGGCCAAATCGTTGCAACTAATATTCCAATCCCGCCCTCAGATAATAGTGTCATTAATAATATTATTGTTCATCTCAAATGTCATATGAAAGATCTAGATGGGCAACAGTTTTTGCATAGCACTGATTATATCCCTAATATCGAGACCGTCGAGTCATATGATGATTGTTTTAATTCAGGCTCATCACAGCCATTTGAAATCAACTCTGGTATTGTTTCTGAAGAAACACCAACTCTTAAAAATTCTCCTACCCAATCTTCAATTCGATTAAATTTAGCAAACCAAATTTCAAAACTACAACATGATTTGAATATTTTTAATTATACAAAACAATCAGACTGTTTCTGGTGCTCAGAACCCTTTAAAAATGATGCCATCTATATTCCGTCTAGAAAATCTAATACTAATGGAAAATATTCTGTATATGGAAATTTCTGCACACCTGAATGTGCTTGTGCGTATTTAATGCAAGAAAATATTGGCGACTCCGAAAAATTTGAACGGTATCATCTCATAAATTATATTTATGGTGAAATTTTTAATTATGGCCATAATTTTAAACCCGCACCGAATCCGCATTTTACATTAAAAAAATACATGGGTAATTTGTCTATTGAAGAATATAGAGATTTATGTAATTATGATAAATGTCTTTTAGTTGTAAATAAACCAATGGTGCGTGTTTTGCCACAATTATTTGACGATAATTCAAAATATCAAATTAATCAAAAAAATAATAAAATTAATGGTTATAATCTAAGCAAAACTAATGAAAAATCAGAATTCTTCACGTAAATTAGTAGACTTTATTTCCCGCTTCATCCATCTTTAATCGTATTTGTCTATATATCTCTTGGTTTAATGTACCAGTCGCTGGTTTTGGTGCATCTTTAATTCCCATTTCCATTCGTATTACTTTCATATAATCCCACTCATTTTCAATCAGTTTTGTCCGAGCTGTTTCATAATCATATTCTGTTTGTCGAACAACCATTTCAATTAATTTATGTAGTATTTCTGCTTGCTTCGCTTCATTTCCCGAATTATCCATTACTATATATTTATTATATTCTAATTTTAAATACTATATTTATAAATATAATACTATATATATATGTCAGATGGAGTTGTTTCGAATATTTGTGCGCCAGCCCTAGTATATTTGTCATTCTCTCTTATTCAAATTGTCATCGATATTTATAAAAATCAATTCACCACAGCATTCTTTAAGTTTTGGACAATGTTGATATTTACAACTTTGCTAAATATTTTATGTGAACGCGGCCTAGAAGTCGTCTCATGGATGTTTGTCTTCATTCCTATAATCACAATGACTATCTTACTTGTTGTTCTCATTTATTTCTTAGGATTTAATCCTGGGCAAATTAATAAAAAATTTAATGTTACTCAAAAAAAACAACCTCCAGCAGAACCCTATAATATTAATGAAATTATTAAACACGAAATTGCCCTTCAAAAAAAACTTGACAAGGAGAATAGTGCTGCTCTACCTGATGCTGATGAAATTATTGATTTAAGTGAATCTTTTGCCGTTCATAAAAAAAATTCTTTATTCACACCAAGTCACTTTTTATAAAAACTTAAATAATACTATATAGTATGGATTATATGCCAGGTTCTGTGCGAGGTTCTATGCCAGGTTCTATGCCTGATTTCATACCGGATTCAATACCCGATTCAATGTCTGATTCCATTAAATCTTGTTTTTTTTCTTGTTCTTTTACACTTTGCAAAACATATACCTATTTTCGCCAATGTTATGATAAATATCTTGGTGAATGTATTCACTATTATACAAATAATGATATTGATTTGACACTACCCTTTTATAATTCTAATGGCGAACAATTTTATATTAATAGTCTTGTTACTGCCAATAATTCAGTGTTATCTACTATGAACAAATCAACTGAATTTATATTATGCGATTTCACCTTTTTAAATATTACCGTCGCGTTTAACGATGAAGAATATCAAATTGAATTAGCCAATACATTTTGGGATTTTTATTGTGTTAATAATGTTATCGACTTTGACTTTTTATATTGGTATATGACCTATATTAATAATGTAGGCAATTTTGATCATAATTATAGCTGGGTCATTCTTGATAATAACTTTGATTTTATCCAACTTGATTCAAATTCCAGTATTCTATTTCACCTCGACTCTTATTCTATTATTAATAATTATTAATTAAACAGTTATCTATTTAATTAATATGACGAATGTACTTGATTCAAAATGGACAATTTGGTATCATCTACCTAATGATACCGATTGGTCATTGAAAAGTTACACTAAACTCTTTGAATATGATACTACCGAGAGATGTGTTGCCTTAAATTCTCTTATTAATGATAAATTATTATTAGACTGCATGTTTTTTACTATGAAAGATAATATTGCACCTGTATGGGAAGCACCTGAGAATATTAACGGTGGGTGCTTTTCCTTTAAAATTCAAAATAGACATGTGCCTGCCATATGGAAAACTCTGATATTTAGTGCAGCTGGCAACACATTATTTAAAGATGAAAATATAATGAAAGCTATTAATGGTATTACAATATCACCAAAAAAATTCTTTTGCATTATCAAAGTATGGATGAATACCGACAAATATGATGATATTAAATTGTTTGATAATAATATTATTCGTTTTACTGAATGTTGTATCTTTAAAAAACATAGTTGATTTACTGACTAGATGGCAATGGTGCTAAGCATAATTGTATATCTCCTAGTGATGCCACATTATATTTCACAATCAATGGCAAATCATTTGCCAAATAAATTTCTATTTGATTGCATAAATTAGTACATTTTATAAAACATCCAAGATTTTTCAATGAAAATTCTCCCTGTATTACTGCACTAGCATCATCTTGTTGCGTAAATTTCATAGAATTCTCTGTTTCAGCTCTTCGCGTTTCAGATGAAGCAAATTGACCTATACATTTAAATATCATTTCATTGGCGACAGATTTGATTTCGATTTTTTCAGAGATTCCTAACATATCTCGCACAATTTTTTGAAAATCACCTGATGGCATGTTAATAATTGATGAATATTTAACATCCGGGATTTTTAACTCTTCTGTGTCTGGCTCGATCAATCTAAGACTATGTGTCTTACATTGTTTAATATCTCCATTTTCAAATTTCAATCCTAGTTCAGATACAACACCATCATTATAATTACCATTTTCAATATAGATTGTCAATGTATCAGTATTTTCAATTGAATTGATTAATTTAAATAAATGCAACATATTTACACCAATTACAATCTTGTCATGTTTGCACTCAAATTCTTCAAAATTGCAGCCATTTAAAAATAAATGTACTAATATAGTGTGAGACTTGTCCATATTAATAATCTTTATACCCTTTTTTTGAAATATAATATTTGTTTCCTGTAAAATATCCTTTAATGCAGTCATTAGTGTTCGAAATGGCGCGATTTGAACTGTTCGTATTGTTAATACATTCCCTGGATTATCACCCATATACGTATATTTATTCCTGCTCGTTTCTTTAAATAATAAACGCATTATTAAATATTTAATTACCATAAATAACGGTGACTCAATATTTTTGCATTATAGTCTCCCCTTGATTTTTTTTCTTCTTTGCGGATAGCTCTTTGCCGGTTTGCTTCACCAGAATGTCTTGAATAGTAATTTCTCTGACGTTTCTTATTTCCATGATTTTTTTTTGTATAGATTCCTAAACGCGTCCTATCTTTAAATTGTTCATAATTCTGATCTCCAAAATGTATTTTGCGTATTTTTTTACTAATTTTATGTTTCACATATGCTGTATATTTCTTGGGAAATTTACCCTTTTTAATATTTATTATTTTTTCATTCATATATTATTTGATTATTAATACATTCATATATTGCATTTCGACCATTTGATATGATCCACATATTTTGTTGTTTATCTGCAAAATATATATGATATCCTACATCTTCGTCATAGTTTGTATTCTTAAACCAATATGGCATCCCATTTATGATTCCTTTCCTTTTATATAAGCCATTCATCACGTCATATTCGCTTTTACCGACACTCAAGTCCCCTGACTTATTTAATTTCACATCTAATGTATTCACTCTGTTAAATCTTTCTAATAATCTAAACTTTTTTTTGTTACACTGTTCTTCACACTGTTCTTCACACTGCTCTTCACACTGTTCTTCGCACTGTTCTTCTTCACACTGTTCTTCGTCTTCATTTGTAAAGTTTTCTTGTAAAAACTGTACAAATTTATACATATTGTTGTCTATCTTACTTTTTTTTTGTCAATTATTTACCGGCTCTTAGAAGACTTCTTCCTCTTAGGAGACTTCTTCTTCTTAGGAGACTTCTTCTTCTTAGGAGACTTTCCTGCAGATATTCTTACTGCACCGAATTTGCCTTTCTTGGCAGTCCAACCAGCCTTTTCTAAACGTTTCTGCTTCTTTGCAGTCTCCTGAACTTTTCTAGATACAATCCGGCCATTCTTGTTTTTTACTAAATCACTCTTAGTTAAACCCCCAGACGTTTTATACGCAGTTCCATGATGAACCTGCGCGCGCGAACCTATAAGCATGTCATAAACATTCGACCCTATATGGTATTTTCCATCGGCAGATTTATTATGTCTTTTTGGCATTTTATATTATAATGTTAGATTTTATTTATCAGAAATTGCGCAGATTATTTGATGAACGCATATTTTGATTTATAATTGCCCGTTTTGGCATTTCTATTATCGATATTTTTTTCCCATAATGGCGCATATTAATACTTCTCATTGAATAAAATTCTGCTAATGTTATCTTAGGATTATTTCCGGCACTTTCTATAGTGGAATCCACAATCGCCACGGGCAGACAATTACATCTTTCATATTCTGTTGGTATATATGGCTCTGGCTCCGCCTCTGGTTCTCGTTCGCTCACAATAAATGTTATATGTCCTTCGCGTGATTTTATTCCATCGATTGCGCTAGTTTTTATTTTGAAAAATATATAATCAACTCCAATAAAATTGTCGTCTGGATCATATGTCAAGATAAAGTCGCCCGCGCTAAAATTTGTTGTTCTTTTTCCATGAAACGGACCTATCAAATCTGTTATTTCTAAATTGCTATATGCATCATCTATCAAAAATA
>CAJQIN010000015.1 GCA_905478465.1 Minisyncoccota bacterium
CGGCGGGGGTGTCGGGGATAGTAAAAGTTCCTGAATTACATATCAATCTTGATACACGCTGCTCACCCTCCCATGAATATGATATGTCCATTGCTCCGTCATCCTGTAATACGCTGTCACCGAGCGGGGTGATGGTTGGATTCCACTGATCAGTGGGGTCGCCTTTTGCATATATATAGGAAATGGGTTTGGCATCAACTAGCAGGGAGGAGCCGCCCAGGGTGATTTTTGCGTCTCTGATTGCCGTTGTTAAATCGTCGGAAGCCGGAATATCGGAGGGGCGTGACCCTTCTGATGTGTCTATGTCTTTCAAAAAATTACAACGAGTAGTTTCCTCAGCCGATTTTGATATTATATACATTGCTATTCCAATAATGATTAAACTATATAATAATCCAATTATATAAATTAAATTACCAGATTCGGCCATATTATATATATAAAAGAAATAATAAATATAATATAAATAAATATATAATGGCCGGTGGATTATTAAATCTTATTGCCGTCGGGAATCAAAATGTAATAATCCATGGTGACCCTCAAAAAACATTTTTTAAAGTGACATATGCTAAACATAGTAACTTCGGTTTGCAAAAATTTAGAATTGACCATCAGGGGATTCGTTTCCTAAGTCCCACTTCGGAAACAAAATTTAATTTCAAAGTACCAAAATATGGGGATTTGCTTATGGATACCTATCTTGCTATCAGAATGCCCACTATTTGGAGTCCGATTGTAACCGACGAAGGTAATATATTTTCATATGAATTTAAATGGATTAAAGATCTTGGTACACAAATGATAAATGAAATTACAATCAGCATTGGAGGACAAGTTATTCAACAATATTCAGGAGAATATATAAAATGTGTAGTTGAAAGAGATTATTCAAATGAAAAAAAAGAGCTCTTCAATAAAATGACCGGTAATGTTGAAGAAATGTATAATCCTGGTGAGGAGGACATGTTATTTAAATATAAGTCTTATCCAAATAATGTAAGACAGCGCGATCTGGATGGAGGCGACAGTAGTAATTTAACCGGACATCCGTCTATAATGGCTAGGACTTTATATATACCATTAAATGCATTTTGGTGCATGTCAAGTAAGACTTCTTTACCATTGGTTGCATTACAATATACAGATTTGGAAATTGACGTGACACTTAAACCAGTAAAGGATTTATATACGATAATTAATACTGATCGAGATGCATCTGGCACATATATAGAAGGTGATTGGGCTACACAAGATAGTGAACATTTGCATTATTATACACGTACTGCGCCGAATTATACGGATTCGGCGCATCAATTAAAGTGGTTTATATATCCAACAAAACGCACATCACTTGAGGATGACGTTTATGAAGATATGAGTGTTGCCGAACTGGCAAATTGGCATGCGCAGAGAGAAGATTGGAAAAGCGACGTCCATTTAATATCAACCTATGCATTTTTATCTGATGAAGAGTCTGATATGTTTACAACAACAAATCATGAAATATTATACAAAGACATTAAAAAACATTCATATCAATCAGTACATGGAACAAGTCGAGTTAAAATAGAAACGTCGTCATTAGTGTCAAATTGGATGTTTTATTTTCAACGAGATGATGCGCGTGATTATAATGAATGGTCTAATTATACAAATCATAACTATAATACAAAATTGCATAAGAATCGATATTTAGAGGCAACTGATATATGTATGAATAAAATATCACATAGTGTGGATAAAGGTCAGACCACCGGTATTAAATGGAATGGTCGTGATATTACGTCGGTTTTATCAGGAGTACCATTAGTAACCAGAAGTTACAATTCATATGCCCCTAAAGAAATATTGAATACTTTGGGAATACTTATGGATGGCAAGTATAGAGAGAATATGTTTGAAGTTGGAATATATGATTATCTAGAGAAAATACGCTGCGGAGGCAACACCTGTGATGGATTATATTGTTATAATTTTTGTTTAAATACTAGCCCGTTTGAATATCAACCATCTGGTGCTATCAATCTCAGCAAATTCAAAACCGTTGAATTTGAATTTAACACCATTGAACCACCCCTTAATCCGATTTTTGAATCTTTGAGTGTATGTGCCCCGGGTGGTGGTCTGACTGGTATATCTGAAAAAGGGTCCATGTATCAATATGATTATGACCTTATCGTATTTGAAGAACGATATAATGTTCTGGAAATTAAGAACGGGTTTGCGAGTTTAATGTTTTCTCGATAAAAAATTGATAAAAAATAAGGGAGCTCTATTAACATCACCAACCATGTCTGCTGGAAAATCCGCTCAAAAACACACATATACGCTGTCTGACGGCACTGATTTGGAAGAATATCGTGAAAATCACATGTGGGATTTCTCGAAGGATTATCGCTCGAAGAAAAGGCTCACCCCAGAAGATGTTTCACTTATTGCATCATGTATGCCAAAAACGTTATGTCGGTGTCTTCATCTTGTCCATTGTGGCATAACAGATATCGGTGCTCTTAAAAATATGATGAACGACGGCATGAACCTGGACTTGCGCGGCAACAAAATTGCCGATATTTCTGCTCTCAAAGGGTCCAACTTTTACCGGCTGGACTTGACTGGCAACGAAATCGTCGATATTTCTGCTCTCAAAGGGTCCAACATTCGTATGCTTTCCCTGGCAGGCAACCAAATCGCCGATATTTCTGCTCTCAATGGGTCGAGCATTTGGATCTGTGATTTGTCGAGGAACCAAATCACAGACATATCCGATCTCATCGATCTCATTGGGTCGTTGCCGGATATATGGAGATTGAAGGTGACCAACAACCAAATCACTGAGGATGATAAGCTACTCCTCCGGCGAGCTTCTTTCCGAAAACCTGGGACGATTATTAATGTATAATAAATTGACATTTTCTATTGGGTTCCGTATATTTGGCATCATGGAGCAATTTCGCATATTCGTCGCTGACAAAAAATACTCCGAATGGCAGGTGATTAATGTCAAAACTGACATGCCCACTATTCTCCCTGGACTGGAACCACTTCATTGTAAACTTCTAAATAATGACATTTTCACATTTGACAATGGTATAGTGCGCGTAGTCTCATCTAGCCATCGCAATATCGCTGGCGTCATTATTATTTCCAAAACTTTTGGCACTTATAAAGATAAATTTCTATATAAATGCATTCCTAATGACCACCATCTTCCCGAATTTCTTGTTCCATACAATATTCCCTACAACTTTAAGAAAAGCCTGACACCTATTTATGTTTCCTTTAAATTCAAATCATGGGAAGAAAAACATCCTAGAGGCGAAATTGTTAAGACTATCGGAACAACCGATATTCTCTCTAACTTTTATGAATATCAATTGGTATGTAAAAACCTCGATATCTCTATGAAAAAATTCAATAATGATGTTAAAAAACGATTGACTGTCTTGCCGACGCCCGAAACCATCGAAGCCATCAAAAATAAACACCGCGTCCAAGAACGTCTTAAACATTTCGTCTTCACTGTTGATAATGAAGATACACGGGATTATGATGATGCAGTTAGCATTGTATCTACTGATACTGGTTACATTATTAGTGTTTACATTAGCAATGTTGCACTTTGGATGGAAACTTACAACCTTTGGAATTCGTTTTCAGAGAGAATATCAACCATCTATCTACCAGACCAAAAAAGACCCATGATACCATCTATTCTCTCTGATTGTCTTTGTTCTCTCAAAAAAGGAGAAGAACGATTCGCATTCACAATGGATATGCATATCATTGAACAACAAAGTATATGTCATGTTTCTAAGATAACTTATTCAAATTGTTTTATTCGAGTTAGAGAGAACTTGACCTACTCTAATTGTCACCATGTCCCCGAATATAGAAAACTCCTCAAAGTAATACAACGTATCGACCATAATAAAATGACCTCCTCGCGCGATGTTATCAATTATCTTATGGTAACAATGAATCATAATGTTGCTATCAGTATGATTAAATGCAAAAACGGTATTTATAGAAATGTGAATACAAGCAGCGCGGGCAGTGCAAGCAGCGCGGGCAGTGCAAGCGGGGCGAGCACAAGTGCAAGCACCGACCATCTCCCAGAAGATGTTTGTAATTATCTCACTCAATATCGCAACACATTTGGAGAATATGTTAAATATGCGGACATGACCTCTCATAATCATCTTAAACTCGACTCTTATCTTCATATCACATCACCCATTAGGCGCGTTGTTGATTTGTTGAATATGATTCAAATCCAAATCAATCTGGGTCTTATGGTATTCGGTATTGATGCTGATGTATTTCATAGTAATTGGATCGGTAGGCTAGATTATATTAATACATCTATGAGAGCCACCAGAAAACTACAAAACATTTGTAATGTCATGGCATTGTTTGATGGCGAATTCAGAGATGACATTTATAAAGGGTATGTGTTCGACAAAATCGCAAAAGTTGATGGACAACTGCAATATTCTGTATATTTTCCTGAGATTAAATACACTTGTAAATTCATCACCACAGAACTATTTCGTGAATATAGTGCGCATTATTTTGAAGTATTTATGTTCAAAGATGAATACAACGTCAATAAAAAAATAAAGGTCGCCTATCGTAAAGTATCATAGTCGTATCTCAACCATATGTATTTTTAATCCATGCAATTCTCCATATGTTAAAACGGTCAATCTATTTTTTATTTCTAATAAACCCGTATAATTTTTTGTATCAATACTTTGCATATGATACGTCAATCTATGTATGGATTGTACCATATTATTTACATGTTGAACTAATTCTTTGCCGCGTGTATCAAATGCCTTAGGGTTTGCAAATGCCACCTTGTGCTTTGTTGAATAATATTTTATTAGATACCATATCAAATACTTGTAACATTTCTGAGCAGAATCTTTGTGTTCAGAGAGAATATTCATCACCTCATTTAATTTTTTCATATATAGCGTTGGATTGTCATATACCAACACCTCAGTTCTCGGAATATCATTGCTTAATTCGGCTTTGAGTTCAATATGCACATCTTTTAGTTTTATTTCATTAACATATTTCCATATCATATCTTGCAACTCATATGGTAATACATCTAAATAGGTCATTATATAATTTTATAGATTATAAAAATAGTCAATTTATCTATAACAGAGATTTCATTAGTTGAATTTCCCTTTCCTGTGTATCAATTATTTCTTTTGCCAAAGCCTTAATTTTGGGATTATTTGTTCTATCATAAATTTTATGAGTAGTTGTGAGTGCGGTTGAATGATGGGGTATCATTCGCATTAACCATTGTTTATCATCAACTAATAATTGTTGTCGCAATAATAATAGTGATATGCTAATAGATAAACTAATTCCGGTACAGAAAATAAACATATTAAAATGACCCATTGATAAATAATGAATAATCTCGTGACCCCATATCATATTTGAAGCCATTAATAATCCGCCATAAAATAGAGTTAATGATAAATACAGATCTGAAAATCTGAATGCTAAAATGTTCATGGGATTAAAAAACATACCAATAATTACCATTACAATGAACGAAATAATGTGCGTTTTCATGTGGGTTGATTTCATATATATTATAAGTTTTATTTAATTATGTTGATGCGTTCTTCGATTTGTTTTTTAAAAAATATGTTTCTCACTTCGTGATGTAAATTGATTTTTATTAACTTTGTATTATTACCTGTAATGGGGGAACTATATCTGCATCAAAAAGAAGCAATTCATCAACAACAACAATATCCAAAATGTTTGATTAATATGTGGTGTGGAACTGGTAAAACCAGAACATTTACAGTAGATTTACTCGACGACTGTAAAAAAATGAATGTTATTGTGTTTCCGTCTCTGGGATTAATTAATCAATACTGTAATGATTATGCTTTATCATCTGAAGAACCATTCAAAAGTGGATTTGATAAGTTTAAGTGTTTATCGTTTTGTTCAGACAATGACGGCAAACTAAAATCGAAAGGTAAAATAATATTTACAACCGACGAAGATAAACTCAAAACATTCGTTAAAAAAACTGATAATAAAAAATTAGTTTTAGTTACATATCACTCGTTTGAAAAATTTATTAACATTTGTATTTTGGAGAAAATCAACATTGGTAAATTAATATTTGATGAAGCACATCATATTGTTGGTGACAAAATACAAAATATTGTATTCAATAATCAGGAGTTGGATAATATTGTGGAACAAACGCGGTATTACACGGCAACACCTGTTAACAAAAATGGAATAACAATGTATGATAGAGATGACCCCGAAAACAGTGATTGTGGACCATTAGCATATGAATATTTATATTATCAGGCAATTGAAGATAAAGTATGTAAACCATTTGAAACGCAAATTAGTCTATATACACAAAAACCTGAATACAAAAATAAATATCAACCTGTATTTGAATCTATCATTAGAGCTTGTTTATCTGGAAAGTATGACTATTGGAATATTTTAACGTATCATTCACTTGTAAATGAAAGTGAAGATATGAGCGATACCATTTCATTTGTAAAAGACTTTGCTTCTAAGAAAAATCAAACATTAGTTAAAAAACTATTTACTAAAATTCAAAATGAAGAATTTCCTCATACTAAAGTTGTATATTCGGTTGATAATGTCATTTTAAAAGGTCTTTATACAGGAACGAAAAATATAAATATCATCCTTGAAGATTTCGATCAAAAAGTCCCAGGGAGAATTTATATTCTATCCTCTTGTGGAATGTTGAATGAAGGCATTGATACGAAATGGGCTAATATGGGAGTACCAATTAATCCTACTAAAAGTATTGTAAAAGAATCGCAAAGGATTGGTAGACTTGTGAGACTTCCGGAGAAAGATATGCCACCAGCAATTATTCTTATTCCATGCGAGGTAGATATTGCAAAATATTATTCTTTGGATACTCCTGAAAAAAGAGACCAAATGATTCGTGAAGAATTATCTGAATGTGGTAATTTTAACACGGCGTTAAATGTTATTAGTGCATTTAAATATCAATATGACCCAGATTTGTTTGAAATGTGCTTGCGATACCCAAATATGTATGCACCAAAGGAAGTGAAAGATAATCTTGAAAAACAAGGATTAATTGTTGAGGAATCACAAGGAAACCTACTTGATAATCTTAAATATGTGTGCGAAAAAGAACGGATTGAACTGGATATTGATGGTGATGGTATTGGGAATAAAGAACTTTTAAAACTGGTTGCTGAAAAATGTGATAAAACGATTGAAATTCATACTCAGAACCACGATGAACCAATCAAATATGTTAATGAGGAATCTATGGATGAAGAACCATTGCGATTATTCTATTGCGAAGATGATAAAACATATTCACCTATTGTGAAAAAAGATAAGAAACAGACAATTAAAAGAAAATCTACAGAACCTCCAAAGAAAAGACCCAAGTTGTTTGATGTTCATATGCATCCTGATTTGGAAGTCATTTGGAAAATAAAAGAAAGTAGTATTGATTTTGATAAAGCATTTTCACAAGGTGTTTTGGAAGTGGATATTAATTGGAATGTGAAGAAATGGTATAAAAGTTTAGAAAATGTAATGATGTATATGGATACAAATGATAAAAAACCATCGTATAATGACAAAAATTCAGAAACTCAAAAGCTAGGAACATGGATTGGAACTCAACTAACGAACTATAAAACTAAAAAACAGATTATGGAAAAGGAAAATATTAGAAAATCCTGGGAATCGTTTGTTACTGATGACAAGTATTCGATTTATTTTGAAGATAACGATACATTGTGGTATAAGACTTTAGAAAAGGTAAAGATGTATATTGATGCAAATAAGAAAAGACCCTCTAAAGGTAGCAAAGACACTGATACTAAACAATTAGCATCGTGGATTGGTAATCAACTAACGAACTATAAAACTAAAAAAGATATTATGAAAAATGAAAATATTGTAAAATCTTGGGAATCGTTTGTTACTGATGACAAGTATTCAGAATATTTTGAAGATAAAGATACATTGTGGTATAAAAGTTTAGACAAGGTGAAATTGTATATTGATACAAATAAGAAAAGACCCTCAACAACAGATAAAGACACTGATGCAAAACAATTAGCAAAATGGATTAGTCATCAACTAACGAACTATAAAACTAAAAAAGATATTATGAAAAATGAAAATATTGTAAAATCTTGGGAATCGTTTGTTACTGATGACAAGTATTCAGAATATTTTGAAGATAAAGATACATTGTGGTATAAAAGTTTAGACAAGGTGAAATTGTATATTGATACAAATAAGAAAAGACCACCTGATTCAAGCAAAGACACTGATACAAAACAATTAGGAAAATGGATTAGTCATCAACTAACGAACTATAAAACTAAACAATATATTATGTCAAATAATGAAAATATTAGAAAATCTTGGGAATTGTTTGTTACTGATGACAAGTATTCTAAATATTTTGAAGATCCCGATACATTCTGGTATGGAAATTTGGAAAAGGTAAAATTGTATATTGATACAAATAAGAAAAGACCACCTGATTCAAGCAAAGACACTGATACAAAACAATTACATGGGTGGATTGGTACTCAACAACATAACTATAAAACTAAACAATATATTATGTCAAATAATGAAAATATTAGAAAATCTTGGGAATTGTTTGTTACTGATGACAAGTATTCTAAATATTTTGAAGATCCCGATACATTGTGGTATGGAAATTTGGAAAAGGTGAAATTGTATATTGATACAAATAAGAAAAGACCATCTCATGGTAGCAAAGACACTGATACAAAACAATTAGGTGGGTGGATTGGTACTCAACTAACGAACTATAAAACTAAAAAACAGATTATGTCAAATAATGAAAATATTAGAAAATCTTGGGAATTGTTTGTTACTGATGACAAGTATTCTAAATATTTTGAAGATCCCGATACATTGTGGTATGGAAATTTGGAAAAGGTGAAATTGTATATTGATACAAATAAGAAACGACCACCACAATGTGATAAAGACACTGATATAAAACAATTAGGTGGGTGGATTGGTCATCAACAAACGAACTATAAAACTAAAAAAGAGATTATGAAAAATGAAAATATTGTAAAATCTTGGGAATCGTTTGTTACTGATGACAAGTATTCAGAATATTTTGAAGATAAAGATACATTGTGGTATAAAATGTGGTATAAAAGTTTAGACAAGGTGAAATTGTATATTGATACAAATAAGAAAAGACCCTCAAAATCTGCCACTGATGCAAAACAATTAGAAAAATGGATTAGTCATCAACTAACGAACTATAAAACTAAAAAATATAGTATGAAAAATGAAAATATTAGAAAATCCTGGGAATCATTTGTTACTGATGATAAATATTCGATGTATTTTGAAAAATACATTAAAGAAAATGAACTTGTGAAAAAACCTCCAACCAAAAAAGACATGTCAAAACCTATCATAATTCCTAAAAAATCATCTCTAGAAATTAAAGCAGAACGACAACAACGAGCTAAAAGTGAAATATCTGTATTGCACCAAAAATACAAAACTATGACCTCTCAAAACTTGAATACATTATTCAAAGAAAACCCAGAAAAATGGGATGAATATCATAAAATATCAAAAGACAATGAAGAATCATTTCCAGAAGATGAAATCCCACGGAATAAAATGATTAAATATCTTGAAAATATACCAGGGAAAAAACAAAAAGATATTGCCGATTTGGGGTGTGGATTTGCAGAGATTAATCAACATTTTGTGAATAATTCACGATTTACTTTCCATAATTTCGACCATCATTCATCTGGTGAGTTAGTTGTAGAGAGAGATATAAAAGATACTGGGTTGGATGATTATGATATAGATGTGGTTATTCTCTCGCTGGCAATGTGGGGAAGTAATTGCGAAGATTATTTGAAAGAAGCACATCGTATTTTGGATACGGGAGGAATACTCCTTATAGCAGAACCATATAAGAGATGGAATAAAGAGGTAGATGAAGCAGAGAAACCAATAAATAGATTAGTAAAGTTATTGGAAGAAAATGAATTTATTATCAAAAAAATAGAAGAAGAAAAGTTTATGTTTATTGTATGTGTGAAATTATAATGTATCAAACGTGACATTATCAACACTTTGGACTTTGATGCGTTCTTCGATTTGTTTTTTATACATGGCATGTAGAAACGTATAATATCCCCTGTAACTTCCGAGCGAAACATCATCTGGTACAACACTGTTAATGATTTCTCGCAGTGCCTCTATATTTGTCACTTTCTCTTTATATTCTTTTTCAAATAGTGTTTTAACCTCCCCCGCGCTGATTTCAACAGTTTCATACCAAGGTCCATCCATCCTCTTATATTATTAATTGATTTTGTTTCTCAATTATATCATATCATTATTATGCTTCGTCTGGCCTACATCTTCTTATCTTATATTCATCTCGCTTTCGCTTCCCATACAAAATGCGAAACCTTCGATATGAAAACTATCACATTCCTATTTGATGATATCAATTGTACATCTTCAAAAACTGAACTTAATACTACCCTCGTATGTTCTCTCTGGAAACATCATATGAATGAAATTGGACTTAATTATGTCATCTGCACTCAGCTCCGTGTCACACGAAACGAACACCTTTGGAATTGCAACCCCACCGTTATCGATATCCCAAATGTCAAAGAACATATCTACATTAAATATAGAATTCAGAACTTGGCCGGTAATCGCCGTTTGGATGCATCTGTTTCTGTACCGTCTATTCTTATCAGAAGCTCCATCGAACTATTCGCCATCACTGCAATTTCCCTTATTGGATTAATATTCTATATTGGAATCCTCTATTCATGTATAATTATCACATGCTTTTCACCCATCTAATGCGCTCGTGTATTATTATAATAACTGATATCTGTAAATAATCCTGTCGTTTTTTCTTTTGCTTCATTTATTGGTTTATTTATTATACATCCCTCATTTGTTAATATACCACTACATTCCTCCCCCCCAAATACTGGTTTCATATATTCAAGTATTTTTTTTGTTTTAAATATATTTCCTATGTCTATCGGATCTACAATACAATTTTTGCAAAATATATTATATATAGATAACAGTACCGATATTCCTGTTAGAAGAATCAAACAAATTATTATTGCATCATAATAATCTTTTATTTGCATTATAAAATATACTGATATATTAAATGAACGGTTTAGCTATTCTTCCTTTTTTAAGATTTATTGGAGACAAAATAGGATTAGCATCGAACGACGCCCGTACAAAAATGACACATCATTTCACCGGACAATATGAATTCTATAAAACTATGGGTTCAGGCGATGCAGAGAGAGACAAAGATGACGAAACAAAAAATGTTGTTAATTGGCTTAAAGGTGCCACAAAAGAAGCTGGCGTTGTATTAGCTCTGCTATATTTACCTATTTGCTGGTTTTTAGTATGCCGCCGCGGTTATAGTGTTGGTGGTGAAGATTTATTTAATTATCCATATAGAAATCCGGGCGGGACAAGGAAGGACCCTACTAATCCCATAAATGATATATACAACCAAGCTGGTGGCGGCACATTTACTGGCAAATATGACCGCGTAAGTGCCCCATATCATATTTTAGAATCTGCGCCAATTACACTTGTGC
>CAJQIN010000016.1 GCA_905478465.1 Minisyncoccota bacterium
AAATATACGTGCGCCGTTCAGATGGCCAACCCGTGCGGCTGAAAAACAAAGTGCAAGTGGATGTGGATGGCAACTTGGATATGGATGGCACCATTACTTGTTCTAGAATTACTGGGTCAAATTGGGGACGTGGGACGTATGGGCGAAGCATCATGTTGGTCGGTCTAACTAAATGCAGCGGACATCTTATGACGAATAATGGTGGCGGTGGTATGCGGTTTGGTGGGTGGGGGGTGAGTGACGCATATGCACAAATGTCCCCTGATAATGGTTTTTATACAGCACAGCCTTCGGGTTCCCCCAATTCAGGTCAAGGTACTAACAAATCAAAATTCGCCTTCTTAGCTCATACTCCTGGGACTTCTAGCGAAACTACGGTTTGGCTTAATCATAGTGCTTGGCAAGCCATTTATTTTCATTCCGACAATGCGGCTTCAGGTTCTATATACTGTCAAAAAGGAACGATGTATGGTAATTTCAGTGCATCCGATGCTCGTATTAAGACAGAAATTGAAGATGTTGATGATAAAGAAGCGTTAGACCAAATAAATCGTCTGGAATTAAAGAAATATCACTACATTGACCCACTCCTTAAAAATGAATACAAAACAATTGGCTTCATAGCACAACAGGCTATTTCGGTAGTCCCTAATATTAAACTACGCAATACACACGACTATGTCCCTGACGAGCAACGATATATAGAAGATTTTGAATTAATAGAACAAGAGGACGGTAATTGGAAATTATTTTATGATTTTGATTGGCGACCCGAGGACACGAAAAAGGTTAAGTTTTTATGTTCTGCGGGGACTGGTGATACCCAATGCGAACAAGTAAGACAACAAGAAGATGGTTCATTTATATTCAGGGATAATTATGATAAGATATTTATATATGGTCGCAGAGTAAATAATTTTAATCATATAGACAAGACACAACTCAATGCTTTATTCTGTTCTGGAATTCAGGAATTAGATAGGAAACATAAGGCTTTGGAAGCCAAACAGGATGCGAAGATAGTTAGTTTAGAAACAGATTATGCACAATTGAAAGCAGAAAATACTACAAAAACTGCCGAAATATCTGAACTCAAAAATGAAATTAGTTTAATCAAACAACATTTAGGTATCTAATATATATATATAGATGGACGTTAAAGATGCAACATATCATACAAAAATCGACCCCAGTGGCATAGATATGAGTGGCAATGGGAATAACATCATTTTAGATGTTGAAAGTGGGAGAGTTGGGATTGGGACCAATGCTCCCGACGATAAATTAGAAGTTGTCGGCGCCATACGTATTTGCAGTACGTTGCCGACCTACAGCAGCAGGTACACCCAATTTGGGGGGCCAGCCGAATATGAACCTTGGCACTGGGACACGCATGGAGTTGGCTGTTATATTAATCATCATTCCGGACAAAATGTCCATCTGTGTAGTAGTGGGGCGGGAAAAGTCGGCATTGGGACCACTACCCCACAATCATTATTAAATATAAAATGTGCGGATACCAATAACGGCACGCATTCGGGTCAATGGAATGGTTCGTCGGGATTAACACTTGCAAGGTCAAATGACAATTTCAGGTGGGAGTTTGTAAATGGACGCGACAACGACCTTATGATACGAAATATAAATGATAATGGGAATATTTATAGGGATAATGTATTAGTTTTGGATGATAATGGAAATGTGGGTATTGGGACTAATACTCCCGTAGTACCACTTGATGTATTCAGTAGGTACATCGGGATTGCTGGTAATTCAGCGGCCGGCACCTATATTGGTCCCGGGGGGGTAATTGCACCGGAATCCACACTACACGACGAATCCATTACAATAAGGTCTGAATATGGCATATTGGCCGGCACATACTTATTTGTTAAGAGTGACAACCGCATAAAAACCGATATTTCACTCGTTGATGATGACCACGCTTTGCAACAAGTGAATGCATTGGAAAGCAGAGAATATCATTATATTGACCCTAAACGAAGAAAAACAACGAAAACAATAGGCTTTATTGCTCAGGAGGTTAAAGAAGTTGTACCAAACGCTGTTAATATTTTAACTGATTGGCTGCCCGATGAAATGAGGGTCATTACCACCCCCCAATGGGATGCAAATGTTTTAACCATTGTAGATTTAGACATGTTGGTTGAAAACCTAACTGGTAAATGTAGATTTTATGTAAGCAATGATCCATCTGGTAATGATGAAATAAAGGTAGAAATTGAAAGTGAGAAAGATGCATCTGGTAACAAAACTAACCAATTCAAATTTGAACAACAATATACAAATGTATTCTTTTACGGCAAAGAAGTGAATGATTTCCATACAATTGATAAAGCCCAAATATTTGCGCTCCACCATAGTGCAATACAAGAGCTGTCTAGGCGAAATGATGCATTAGTGGCAGAGAATGCACAATTGAAGACCCGCATGGAAACTTTGGAGGCGGCTGTAATAGTTTTGCAAAATAAATAGCTTCCAATAAATAGCTTCATGCTGCATGATGCAGAATAAATAGCTTGATGCAAAATAAATAGCTTCCTGCAAAATAACTTCCAATAATTAAATTTAATATTATATTTAAAAGGCTTTATATATAATAATAATGGCATTTAATAAAAAAATTAGCATTGATATATCGGGAATGCAGGATAATTTCGGCAACATTGAATTAGGTGGCATCGACATTTGCGGTGGCGGGCATATGTTTGTGAGTACATTAGGTATGATGACATTTGATATGTGTAATACAGAAATGCCAAAAATAGATATCAGTTCTCAGGGTATAGACCTATGCGGTAATGACCAAATGCATATTCAAAGTGATTTTATAGAAATATCTGGTAATCAACATGTAACAAAAATAGAGAACAACTCAATAAAAATCGGGGAAGCACCCGCAATTACCTCTTCTAACAATAGATTAGTGATAGATATGGATTAGTGATAGATATCGATGCCTGTTGTGGTAATCCGGATTTGCTCTTCGCCTGAAATATCAATACTACTTGCGTCTATTGTCACGAAATCTGTGCCTTTTGAGAATTCCATAATTATATTTAAAGCCTATAATATAT
>CAJQIN010000017.1 GCA_905478465.1 Minisyncoccota bacterium
TGGTACCACAGCCACCGATCACTCAGGTAATGGAAACACTGGAACACTAACTAACATGGATGCTGCCACTGACTGGGTTTCTGGAAAGAAAGGCGGGGCGCTTGATTTTGATGGGAGTAATGATTATGTGAGTGTCTCTGACAACAATCTTGTTCGCGGAAGATCGGTACTCACGTTCTCTAGTTGGTTCAAAATAGATCCATCGGCAAGTGTTATAAGATTTTTAGTTGAAAAAGGTGAAAATTCTTATTTTTCTTTAGAAGCATATAGTAGTCTTTCTCCAAATTTTTATATAAATAATACACTAGCGGCATCATATGGAGTTCTCCAAAAAGATATTTGGTATAATTTGGTACTCACTCTAGATGGTGCAACTGCAAAAGGATATCTTAATGGTGTGGAAGTAGATTCGAGAAGTTTTTCGACTACTGTTCCAGATAACTCAAATGATATTACTATAGGGGCTCGTATTTTAGGAGCTAATGCTGGGTACTTTAACGGCCTCATCGACGACGTCCGCATATACGACACCACCCTCTCCGCCACAGAAATCCAAGCTATATACAATGAAAACCAAGTAACAATCAACGCCTCCCAAAACAACAAACTGACCGACGGACTCGTTGGTCTGTGGAGTTTTGATGGGCAAGATGTTGCAATTGTTGAGGGAGTTGGAGGAGGTGGTTATGTTGTTTCAGGTGCGGGTAATGTTACATACAACGGAACGTATCTTGAAAGCGGAACTCTTAATGGTCAACCGAGATATCGTCTTGATGATACTCATTGGCTTGCTTATCTTGCTGATTATGGATTTGAGAATTGGTTTCTTGCACCAGACCAAACTTTAACTGATTACCCTTCATATATTTCTGATGATAATACAATTCTTGGCTCGTGGGAAGAGCTAGCTGAGTCTGGCGCACCTACTGTTCTTGAGGCGGGTGGTAGTAGTTCCGCCACCACCTACGACCGCTCAGGTCAAGGAAATGACGGAACCCTCACCAACGGACCAACACCAGACAGAGGTATTATTGGTCAGGGTATGAGATTTGATGGGGTGGATGATTATGTTTTGGTGTCAAATAGTACATCTCTTAATCCATCACATATTACAATGAGTGCGTGGGTAAAGGTAAATAAAACAACAGATTTACAGACTGTTGTTGTTAAACAAAATGAACCAGTAGGCCAATATTTTATACGTATAGACGACGGGCAAATAGGAGGAGGTATTCACACTGGTGTATGGTCTTTTGTACTTGATAGTGACATTGTGCAAATTGGTACTTGGTATCACATTGTTGTTACTTATGATGGAAGTAATATTCGTCTCTATAAAAACAGTATCCTCATTGATACTGAGCCAAAAACAGGAGACATGAGTACTACTGTCGGGGGTATGGGAATTGGACAGTGGTACTCATTTAATACGCATTACCTAGATGGAAATATAGACGACGTTCGAATATACAACTATTCCCTCTCTGCTATTGAAGTAAATAGATTATATAAGTTAGGGGCTAGGGAGTAGGTATTCATAAATAAATATTTGTTCGTGGTATACTTTTTTTATGAAAAATAAACAAGTTGTTTTAATTGTTCTTGACGGGTGGGGATATCGAGAAGATCCACAAGACAATGCTGTTTTAGCTGCTAATACCCCGTTTTTTGACTCAATGTGGGCAAAGTATCCACATACTATTTTAAATGCTTCAGGGCTTGCTGTGGGGCTTCCGGAAGGACAGATGGGGAATAGTGAGGTGGGACATACAACCATCGGTGCGGGAACAGTAGTTAATACAGATTTAGTACGAATTAATAGATCTATAGCAGAGGGTGATTTTGGAAAGAACGCTATTCTCCAAAAAATGTTCTCACATGTAAAAGAACATAATTCAACATTGCATATACAAGGATTGCTAAGTTCTGGCGGAATACATTCACACTCCAAACATTTGCATGAGGTGTTACGAGAGGCAAAAAAGGCAGGTGTAAAAAAAATTGCTATTCATGTATTTACAGATGGAAGAGATACATCACCAACGAGTGGTTCAGAGTACTTGAAGGAGTTAGAGGATTTAATTATGGAGCTTGGTGTCGGATATATTGCGTCAATATCTGGACGTTTTTATGCAATGGATAGGGATAAGCATTGGGAAAGGATTGAAAAAACAGAAGATGTAGTTTTTGAAGGGGAGGGTGATAGTTGTAGTACAAAAAAACCTTCTGCATATATACAGGACATGTATGCAAAAGAAATAACTGATGAATATATTGTGCCAGTTATTTTTCCAGATACAGAAGGAAAAGTGTATAAGGTTGAGAAAAATGATGCTTTATTTTTTGTGAATTTTAGAGCAGATAGGGCGCGTCAACTTACCGAACGATCTATCGAGCGTATACAAGGAAAAAATGTTTATTTTGCTACTATGACAAAGTATTCAAGTGCTCTTGAAACAGAAGTTGTATTTCCTGATGTTGACATATCCCAAACCCTTGGGAGAGTTGTGTCAGATGCCAGGCTTAAGCAGTCTCGTATTGCAGAAACAGAAAAATATGCGCATGCCACATATTTCCTTAATGGGGGAAGGGAAGAGCCGTACAGTGGAGAATCAGACGTTCTTCTGCCGAGTAGGCGTGATGTGGATACTCATGATAAGGCACCAAAAATGCGTGCAGAAGGTATCGCAGATGCTGCACTTACTGAGCTAGATAAAGGCCAGGATTTTATCTTTATAAATTTTGCGAATCCTGATATGGTAGGACATACGGGAAATGTACCTGCTATTATTGAGGCCGTGGAAGAAGCCGACAGGCAGTGTAAACGAGTTGTTGAACGTTTACTTGAAAGAGGGGGAGTTGCTTTTATAACAGCAGATCATGGAAATGCAGAGGTGAATAAGGATGAGAATGGAAATCCTCATACATCACATACTACAAATCCAGTGCCGGCTATTGTTACAGACCTAAAGGTCTCTCTGTTAGATGGTGGAGGTTTGTCAGATATTGCACCTACTATTATTGAAATAATGAACCTTAAAAAGCCTGCTGAAATGAAGGGAGAAAGTTTGTTGACGAAGTAGATAAAGTCTGTTAAAGTATAATTTGAACAGTATGTTATTTTAATTTTTTGTATCGAAAGGGGTACAACATTGGGTAATTGCGTGGTATTTGGTATTTTATTGGGTTCATGTAAAAAGATACTAGATAATGATAATCATCGATTAGTATCAGTTAATGAGATTGGTAAAATTCGAGAAGGATTTGGAGTTGTTAATGTGTCAAATATATCAGAACTTGCTCGGATAGCCAGTCACTTGTATTCGAAAGGATCAGGATGTGTCAGAGTTGTCTATTCAGGAGAACTTACTGATGAGGAAAAAAAACTACTTGAGCACGTTAGACTGAATTACAAGAATTCTCTTCTGTGGTTAATACGAGAGATTTCCGCAGGTGATGATGAAATTTTTTGTGCCCAAGTTCTTGGTGTGCTTCAGACACAATTTGCAGCTATTGCCAGTTAATTTGTATTAAGGATACACATGAACGCGCCTGGGATAAATTCCCAGGTGTTTTTTTATACAAAATGAGGTAAATTATCTAATATGAATATGCAGGATAATATAATACTCATAGATAAACCTAAAGGTGTCACTTCTTTTGACTGTATTCGTATTTTACGTAAAGAGCTTGGTATCAAAAAAATGGGACATGCTGGTACGCTCGATCCACAAGCTACAGGTCTTATGATTATTGGTATTGAAAAAGGTACAAAAAAACTCAATGATTATTTGAAACTTTCAAAGACATACGAAGCTACAATATTATTGGGTATAAAAACAGATTCAGGCGATTTAGAAGGGAATGTTCTTGAAGAGATTAATTTAGAAGATGGTAATTTTTCTAAAAAGAAGATTGAAGATGCTGTTGCTGTATTGGTAGGAGAAAATGAGTTGGCGGTACCTATATATTCAGCCATAAAAAGAGGAGGAAAACCTTTGTATGAGTATGCACGGAAAGGTCTAGAAGTTGAAATACCTATAAAAAAGATGACAGTTTTAGATGCAAATGTTTTGTCTGTGGATTTTCCGTATATAAAGGTATTTTTTAATGTAGAAAGTGGTGTATATATTCGCTCTTTAGTTGAGGAGTTTGGAAAAACTCTTGGTGTACCCGCTGTATTATCAGATTTACGTCGTACTAGTATTGGTAAATTTAACGTAGAAGGTGCACGAAAAATACCTATGTTATAATAAAATAGTTACTATAATTTAATATATATGGATATTGAAAGTTTAAAACAAATAGCATCAAAAATGATGCAGAAAGGAAAAGGGATTTTGGCACTCGATGAGAGTCAGAAAACTGCAGGTAAAAGACTTGAATCTATTGGTGTAGAAAATACAGAAGAAAATAGACGAAAGTATCGTGATCTGTTTTTAAATACAGTAGATATCGAATCGTATGTTAGTGGTGTTATTTTGCATGAAGAAACCCTTTTTCAATCAAATGCTGATGGTGTATTATTTATGAAAGTTTTAGAAGAAAAAGGTATTATTCCTGGAATAAAAGTTGATAAGGGTGCGGTAGACTTTCCTGGATTTCCTGAAGAAAAAATTACAGAAGGATTAGACGGATTACGTGACCGTCTTAAAGCATACTACAACCAGGGTGCACGTTTTGCGAAATGGCGAGCAGTTATTTCTATTGGAGATGGTCTCCCTACACCAGAGTGTATTCATACGAATACCACTATACTGGCTCGATATGCACGTTTGTGTCAGGAAGAAGGTTTGGTACCTGTGGTAGAGCCTGAGGTTCTTTTGTCTGGTACTCATACACTGGAACAGTCTGAGAAAGTAACTACTGAAGTACTACAAACACTTTTTTATCAACTTGATCGTTATCGTGTGAATCTCGAGGCGGTTATTTTAAAAACAAGTATGGTTTTGCCAGGAGATAAGAGTGGAATTATCGTTACTCCAGAACGTATAGCAGAAGCTACAGTACAAATGCTCAAAAAAAGTGTGCCAGATAATATCCCTGGAGTCGTATTTCTTTCTGGTGGGCAAGGTGTTATTTCAGCCACAGAACACTTAGATGCGATTGCTGATTTGGAACCATTTCCTTGGGAGATTGCATTTTCGTATGCTCGGGCAATACAAGCTCCAGCACTTAAGGTGTGGCAAGGACAAGAAAGTAATATAGAAGAAGCACAGCATGAATTTATTAAAAGACTTTCTATGAATGTGGCAGCAGATGCTGGTGTATATACAAAAGAACTAGAATAATTTTTATTTGTTAGAGTGTAAATTCTCTCTCTTGTCGATAATCCCATCTGAAATATGAATTAATCTATCTGCATATTTACTATATTCATTTTCATGGGTCACCATTACGATAGTTTGACCTTTTTTATGTAAACTAGAAAGGAGTGACATGATGTTTTGAGCCGATTCAGCATCAAGATTTGCAGTGGGTTCATCTGCGAATAGAATTTTTGGTTCATGTGCAATAGCACGAGAAACACTTACGCGTTGTTGCTCACCTCCTGACATTTGGTTTGGCAGGTTTCCAGATTTATCTACAATCTCTACTTCATTTAAGTAATGTAGGGCTTTTTCGTATGCTGTTTGTTTTGTCATTCCTTGCATAATTAACGGTATCATTATGTTTTCTGCAGCGGTTAATTCAGGAATAAGGGCATAATCTTGGAATACGTAACCCATGTTTTGTAATCGAAATGAGACACGTTCTTTGTAGGATAAGTTTTCAGTAGGTGTACCATTGATAGTAATATCACCAGATGTTTGAGTATCAAGAAGACTCATCTGATATAGGAGAGTGCTTTTTCCGGCACCTGAGCGTCCCATTATAGAAACAAATTCACCTTTTTGGATATGTAGATCTATGCCACGTAATACCTTTGTTTCAATAGGTCCGTTGATATATGTTTTATATAAATTTTTTACTTTAATCATAATAGTTAGTTTCTTCCTAATATAGAGTCAAGTGTATTTTTTCTAATAATCATGCGAGAAGGAAGATATCCTGCTATAACTGTGATAATTATAAGTAATGTTGCACTTCCAAGAGTTTCAGTTAGGGGTGCGACAAGAATACCATCACTAAATGTAAAGTTAATAGGATGTGCTGCAAAATAAGGAACTAGAATTATCTGAAGTATTGAAAAACCTATAACTGCTCCAATGATGGCATAGAAGAATGATTGAAATATATAGGAAATTTCAATAGCTGTTCCGTTAATGCCAATTCCTTTTAAAATACCTATGAATTTTTGTCTTGTAAGGGCATTAATAAAGATAACAATAAATACTGTAATAGAAGCTACCGCAAGTCCAATATAACTAATAATATTTCCAAGTAGCTTGAATGTAGCTTTCATGTCTTTGAGAAATTTTGGTTGAGCATCTTCAAATGTTTGTACCTTAGCGTCTTTTTCTGAAATACCACTTGCAATAAGTGCTTTTTTTACAAGAATAGGATCAGCATCACCTGTGAGTTTAATAGATATCTCATTAATGTTAGTTTGTCCGATAAGGTTTTTAAATTGTTTTTCAGGAAAAAATACCCGTCTATCAATCTCATCAACCTTACTTTTCAAAATACCTTTTACTGTAACTTCGCGTACAGCACCGTTTATTTCAATGCGTACTTTCGATCCTACATATACATTTTTTAATGTGCTGAATAATTCTGATTCAAAATCAAGATATCGGTCAATGAGAAGCGCACCAATAATTACTTGATCAAAATCATCTACATCTAGATACTCTCCTTCAATAAGAAGTTTACTCAACCCCGTTGTCTGGTCTTCTGCTATGGGATCTATGCCGGCAAAAGATGTGCTCACTTCTTCTGGAATATCTGTTTCTTTTATTCTCTCTTTGTAATTAGATTCAATAATTCCTCCTGAAGTATATCTGGGACTTATAAAAGAAACTTCCGGTATAGAATTTACAATATTAATAATATCGGGACTCCCTTCAATGAATGTTTTTTCTCTGGGTGTAATGATAATAATATCTCCTGTGTAATGTTCTTTTGTATTTTGGATAGCTCCCTCAAGAAGACCTACTAAAATTCCACTGATCACTACTAGGTTTAAAAAGGTAAGTATCATTATGGATATGATAAGTCCTGTGGTCCATAGACTTGAACGGCGGAGTTGTCGTATTGCTAGGAAAAAACCAACTCTAAGATTTGATAAAAACATAAGAGTTATTTATTTTGAGGATTGAGAAGTATTGAATCTCCCGCATTAAGACCGTTTAATATTTCTGTATTTCCATGAGAATCATTTTTTCCTATCATGACATCTTTTTTTTGTGTTTTTTTAGAAACCATGTCATAGGTGTATACATAAGTATTAGAATCCTCTTTGATAAGTGACCGAGTTGGTATCATCAAAACATTATCTCTTTTGTCTGTAATTATAGAGATGTCAGCTGTCATACCAGAACGTATTCGTGAATCTTCTGTGTCAAAATAGAACGTTGTTTTGTATGTAGAAATACCGTCTCGGATAGTTTCTATTGGGTCTATGGTAATCAGGTTTGCATAGAATATATCTGTTTCGTCATATGCATCAAAAATCATTTCTGCTCTTTGTTCGGGCATTATTTTTGCAATATAAACTTCAGGAACGTAGGCTTCTAATTTTAGTCCTTCTAAGCTAATCATAGAAACAAGTTCTGTTCCAGAGCTCGCTATCTCACCAATTTGTGCATTTTGTACGGTGATGATTCCATCAAAAGGTGCGCGGATAATTGTTTTTGAGAGTTCTACTTGGTAGCCTTCAACACTTGCTTCAGCAGAAGTTATTTTACTTTGTTGTAGAGGTATTTTAGAACTTACTATTCTTAGAGACTCCTCTGCGGTGATTATGTTTGATAGGGCAGTTTGTACGGTATTTCTTGCTGTCGCTATGTCGCTTTTGAAAGATTCTCTGGTGCTAGTTGAAAGGTATGATTCAGCTGTATAAGAATTTACAGCGTTTGAAATGTTATCAAGAAAAGTAATTATATTAGAAATATCAGATTTTATTTTGATTACTGTATTTTCTGTAAAATTTTGTACAGAAAGTGTACGAACAAGAGTTTCTAGATTCGAAAGTAACATCTGTACCTCACGACGTTTTGTATTGAGTTCTTCTTTGGCATCTAGATTTCCAAGAGCAAAAGATATTTTAGGATTAGCTGATTGTGGGTTTTCATAGAGAGGGTCAACATTGTTACGTATTGCATTATCTATTGAAGTAAATGAGTCTTGCAGGGTAGCAATCATTGATTCTTTTGCGTTGGTGAATTCCGTGGGGACACCTGAGGCATTTTTTGTGTATAGATCGTCTAGAGTAGTTACTTCTGACTGAAGATCAGCTTGTGCTTTGGAAAGATCAGAAATGATACCTGAGGAATCAATTTCAACAAGAGGATCTCCTTTTGATACGTGGTCTCCTGTTTCTGTGTACACATTATAAATTTTTCCGCTTGTCTCAAAACCTAGATGCGCATCTCTAATAGGAGCAACTTTTCCTGAAACCTCGACGTTTTGTTCGAATGTCTTTAAGGAAACACTAATTATTGTGCCATCTGTGTGAGTATTTGAGAATATCTTATATGCAGTATATCCCGTTAGACTTATTATAAGAATAACTAAAATAATAAAGACCTTTTTTTTAATCATTACCCTTTATTATACCGCAGTTAAAAGATTCTTTCAAAAATTATTTTTTATGCTTAAGAGTATAGTTTTTTTGAATATAAATAGCGTCTTTGCGAACCCCTTCAAGTAAACGTGCTTCCATACTTTCAGGATCTGTCTCTTGTATTTTTTCTTCAATAAAACCAATTATAGTAGCAAGACTTGCAAAATAATCACCGGTTTTGATATGAAAATCTCGACGAGTATCATCATCACGATTCATTTCGTCTCGAAAAAATCTAGAAGTAATTCTGGTTGAGTATGTTCGTAAGTATTTTCTAATAGCCATAAAATAAAAAAATAATATTTATAAGTGATAATTTACAGGAATACTTTTGTATGAATCTTTGGTGACAACTATGTGGTCGATGAGGTCAATCCCTAAGGTTGTACCTGCTTGAATAAGTTGTTCTGTGATACTTACATCCGCTTCGGAAGGATCTATATTACCAGATGGATGATTATGTACAAGTATTACTGCAGCTGCTGCATATTCAATTGCGGGACGAAACACTTCTCTCGGGTGTACGATGCTTGAATCAAGCGTACCAATTGAGATAACTTCGTCATGAATTACTTTATAGTGACTATTTAGATAAATACCACGTAGGTATTCTTTACTTAATCCATGCATATCTTTCGTGTGTTCGTAAACCTCTTTTGCCGTACGTATAATGGGTGCGGTAAGGTTATCGTTTGAAAAAAATCTTCTACCTAGTTCTCCGCAAGCCACAATCTGACTAGCTTTTCCTTGTGGGATATCAAGGTGTTTCGCAAGCGTAGATACATTTTTTTGACTCAAAATACTTTTTTCTCCATATTCTCTAATAATACGGGTACTCATAGACATAACCTCTTCTTTCTTTGTTCCTGTGCCCAGTATAATTGCTAGTAGTTCTTGTATTGATAGGTGGCTAGGACCGTGTGCAATAAGTTTCTCTCGGGGTTTTTCATTTGTAGGAAGATCACGCACTCTAAGTGTGTAGCGTGGATCCTTACTATCTAGTAGAAACATTTCTCTTTTAAGAATGTAACGAGTTTGCATATCATTATTAAGTGTATCACGGGGATTTATCTTCTGTGTATTTAAACTGTGGAAATCTAATTAACGTATCTTGTATGCTTACAAGATACGTTAATATTTAATCAAACATCTCAACAAGATATTCATCTATTTCACGCTGATCTAGGTCATAGAAATGAAGATTTTTTCTGTGTAAATATGTTGCCAAGTTTTTTCCCACAAAACGCCAATGCCAAGGTTCGTATTGATAATAGGCATTTCCTTCTGGATAAGAAAGTGTAAATCCGTATTTGTGAGCGTTGGCAAGCATCCATTCGTAGGCATATGAAGTAGCAAAAGATGTATACGAACCACTTAATTCTTTTGTTGTCAGGTCTATTGTTGTACCTAGTTGGTGCTCAGAGTATCCCTGGTCTGCTGAAAAAGTGTTGGCACCTGATCCATACGATACAGCATAAGAAGATTTAAGATTTGTTTGTTCGTCGAAAGATCGAAAAGCAGAAATTATTTGTAAATCTACGTTGTCATCTTCTGCTTCATCAATCATGTCTTTCAAGAAAGGCCATGTATTTGAATGGATATATTGTTCTTGTTCTCTAGAGTCATCAATATATTTATCGCTTATTTTTCGAAGTTTTTCTGGTTGATAGTGTTCATTAAGAAAATATACTTTTGAATATTTTTGTAGAAGTTCTTTGTCTGTGTTTTGAATTTTAACAATAATCCCAAGAACATCTTCGGCTTCTTGAACTCGTTCTTCAAGATCGTTATTACGTTCCTGCTCTCTTTGAAAAGCTTCATGAAGAAAAGTAATGTCATGTTCTTTCTGGGTAAGAGTAGATTCTGTGTTTAGGATTATATCGTTAAGTGTTTGTATTTCAGAAATATTATTTTTATGTGTCGTATAGAAAAGATACCCAAGAACACCGGAAGTTCCTAGTAAAATAATTATGATACTTATCGTTATTTTTAGCTGCATTTCTTTTGACATGGTGTGTATTTTAACACAGAAACATAAATGTTTTTTATTGGATATTTCAGAATCTGATTTTGACATTACTCATGATAGTATAAGTATCTATGACTCAAAAAGAAGCGCTCGACCTACTAAAACTTGGACATAATGTATTTCTCACTGGTCCTGCTGGAAGTGGAAAAACATATCTTTTGAATCAATATATTGAATATTTACATGAACATGGCGTAGGTGTAGCCGTGACAGCTTCAACCGGTATTGCTGCGACGCATATTGGGGGACAAACTATACATTCCTGGAGCGGTATGGGGGTACGAGATACGTTGGCAGATGATGAGCTTGAGAAGGTTATTAAAAATGATCGTATCAAGCGTAATTTAAAGAAAACTAAGGTTTTAATCATAGACGAAGTGTCTATGTTGCATGCTCATCAATTAGATATGATAGAAAGGATTACGCGACATGCGATAGACTTCACGAAACCTTTTGGCGGACTGCAGGTTATACTTTGTGGAGATTTTTTCCAATTACCTCCTGTGTCTAGAGGGGGATTCGGTGGTAATGATAAAACTTTTGCATACGAGTGTGATGCGTGGGAAGAGGGAGAGTTTCAGATATGTTATCTAGAAGAACAGTTTCGACAAAATGAAGATAGTTTGTTAGATATTTTGAATGCAATACGTTCAGGAGAAGCAAATGAAAATGTAAAGATACCTCTTCGAGCTCGTTATAGAAAGGAACCAGAGGGTCCAGTTCGTCCAACGCGTTTGTACGTTCGTAATAAAAATGTTGATACTATAAATCAATCAGAACTTGATAAACTAGAGGGTCGAGAAGAAGTATATTATATGGAAACTCATGGCTTTTCGACATTAGTTGAAGTGTTACAGCGTAACTGTATGGCTTCTGAAGAATTGCATTTGAAAATCGGAGCAGAGGTGATGTTTGTAAAAAATTCTGTAACAGGAATGTATGTGAACGGTACACGTGCTGTTGTGGAGGGATTTGATGAAGATGAAAAATTGCCGATCGTTCGCACATTTGATGGACGAAGGATTGTTGTTATTCCTGAAGAATGGCATTTAGAAGAGAACGGTTCTGTGCGGGCAACTATTAAGCAGATACCTCTTCGTTTGGCGTGGGCTATTACTGTGCACAAAAGTCAGGGTATGACGCTAGATGCTGCTGAGGTTGACCTATCTGACGCATTTGAGCCTGGTATGGGATATGTAGCTTTATCTAGAGTCCGTACACTTTCTGGACTGAAGTTAATGGGACTAAATGATATGGCGCTTTCTGTGCACCCAAAAATATTATTACATGATGAGAAGTTTCGTAATTGGTCTACTTCTGCGGGGAAAATTCTCGCCACACTTTCTGATTCCAAAAAAGAAAAAGTACATCTTGAGATATTGCTTGTGCGTTTTGGAGGTGTAAAAGAGGGTGGGCAGATTATTGAAAAGAAAACAATGCAAGAAAAAATAAAAAAGAAACCTACGATTGAAATAACCGCTGATCTAATACCCAAGGTAACTTCAATTGAGAGTCTAGCTGATAAAAGGGGATTGACTGTTGGTACAGTTTTGAACCATTTAGAAAAATTACAAGGTATGAAAAAATTACCAGATATTTCTCATTTAAAACCATCTAAGAAAATTTTTGATTCTATTGTGAAGGAGTTTGAAAAATCAAAAGATGGAAAATTAACTATTATTTTTAAGAATTTAAATGAGAAATATTCATTTGAAACATTGAGATTAGTACGTTTGTGTAAAAATAATGACACAAAATAAATTATTTTTTAATTAGAAGCTAAAAAATATTACATGCTCAGTATCATCTAGGTCCCTGTAAAATTAGGGTAGGTAATGGTTTCTGTGCGTGTATTGAGTTATTATTTTTTGTCTTGTGTCGGTAATTTTAAAGCAAGAAAGGCACAACTTTGGCAAATAGTTTTATCAAAAAAAGGGTGTAAAAGGTGGATACGATAGTATACGTTAGTTTTAAATTATAAATTAAAATATTTTTAACTAAAATTCAGGATCAAGTGATTTTTAAGTTTTCAAAAAAGTATGAAATATTGGAGTATTTTAAAATGTTGAAATAGAGTCCTCCTCGGGATACAAAAACCACCTTGTCATATAAAGTGGTTTTGGCTCCGTCTACAGGACGGGTTCAGAACCGTTAATTGGAAGAAAATACAAAAGGAATTACAGTTTAGTGGTATTTTAGAGATGTTTCCAGATTTAGTACTTCAGAACTAAATAATGCTATTATATTGTTTATGAATAGTTTGGTTAAGAAAATCACAGTTATCGCTATTTCTTTTATGATTTTAATGGCAGGTGTATTCTGCTATCAAGGAATGCAGTCAATGAGCTCACATTGTTCTGTTGATATGAACCATACTTCTGTTTGGTGTAGTGATTTTATTTCTCACGGAACAATAATAAGTAGTGCCATTATAACCACATTCGCTACAATCCTTTCTATACTAGCCGTTCTTTTTTCTATAAAGCCACTATTTGCTTTATTTACTAAAATAAAACAAGTAACAACTCTTTTATATAAAACTAGAGATAGAATACCAATACTTTCTCCAATACAACTCGCAATTTCAAACGGAATAATTCATCCTAGAATTCCTTAGTTTTTAGTATTTTCTTTATTAAAAACTTTAACTATTAAATTAAATATGAAAAACAATGTATTAGTAATTGGGTTACTAACCTTAATAATTGGTTTGTTTGTTGGATATACACTTGCTCCACGAACAATGATGGATACTGAAACAATGGTAGAAATGCACGATGAGGTGGAAGAATATGAAGAACACGAAGAAGAAATTATCTCTGGAGACGGAGTGATGCAACACGCAATGGAAGAAATGATGCGTCCTCTTATGGGAAAAACAGGAGAAGAATATGAAAAAGCTTTTCTTGAAATGATGATAGTTCACCATATCGGAGCAATTGAAATGGCAGAAGATTTATTAGGGCAAACAGATAGACCAGAACTTGTAAAAATGGGTAATGATATTATCACTGTCCAAACAGAGGAAGTTGATATGATGAAAGGTTGGCTAGATGATTGGTTTAACTCATAAATTATGTTGAATAAACTATTAACAGCTCTTCTTCTGATTATTCTAGTTGTTTCTATCGGTTGGATGATAAATCAAAAAGATAAACCAGCATCAGAGAATAAAATCCTAGCTACTATCTATAAAGACCCATACTGTGGTTGTTGTGGAAAGTGGGGTTCTTATATGGAGACTAAAGGATATGAGACAGATACAGTCTTGGAAGATGATATGTCAAAAATCAAAGAACAGTTTGGTGTTCCACAGGAACTTCAAAGTTGTCATACATCAGAAATTGAAGGTTATGTTGTTGAGGGACATATCCCAAATGAAGCGGTAGAAAAGTTATTAGAAGAAAGACCTGATATAAAAGGAATTGGAATGGCAGGAATGCCTAGTGGTTCACCTGGTATGCCAGGACCAAAAGCAGACTTCTTAATCTATGAAATAAATCACGATGGAACTAAAGGTGATTTGTTTATGAAATTGTAAGTCGCTTCTATAGAATGTAAAACCTTGGAAAAACACCCCTTGAAAGACAGAGGTGTTTTTCTTTTAGTTCTGAATCCTGTTTGGGTTCAGAAAATATGTAGCTTAAAATAAGGCTCAAATAATAGCTCCGTCTACAGGACAGGTTCAGAACCGTTAATTGGAAGAAAATACAAAAGGAATTACAGTTTAGTGGTATTTTAGAGATGTTTCCAAGTTTAGTGCTTCAGAACTAATTTACTTATTTTTCTCGTTTTCAATTAAACCCCAATAGGGTTCATAGTAATTCTCTCCTGAAACATCCTTGAGTATTTTTATTTGTTCCTTCGGTATACTATCTATGATTGAATCCAAAAATGTTAAAAAGTCATCTTTATTTCTCAGTGTAAAAATATTTTGTGTAAATTCATCTAACCTTAATTCAGAGGGCGTGTCTTTAGGTAATTCAGTTAGTAGTCTTTTTGATTCAATATCGATAAACATAGCATCGCAGTAGGGTAAAAAGCTAGAAATAAATTCAAAATCAACAAATGATTTAGGAGGTTGGGTTTTACCCAAATGAGCATCTCGAGAGAGATTTGCGTACATTACCGAACTTATTTTAATCTTAGGTATTTGAAGTAAGGATTTATAATCTGAAAAATAATCAGATATCCTCTGAACAATCTCAGGCTCAGGCACATTGTTTAGCCTGCACTTTCTCATTAAGTCATCCAGTAAATCCTTAGAAGTTGGTGGAAATATGTTTTCTGGTGTCCAATCTACTTTTTCACCTTTAGCTACTTTCAACATCAATTCTTTTTGTTTATCGTAAAATTTAACAACATTAGTTATGTGAAATCTTAAAGATAATGCTTCATTGCGTACGTTTTTTATAAAATCAAATTCCTTAACTTGTTTCCACTCTGACCATATCTCAGAAAGCCTTTTTTGTGATTGTTTATTTCTTTCCACCAAATCATTTATCTCGTCTTCTTTTGGGGTTTGTGAAACTGAAATTCCTATACCCATTGTCCATTCGTGTATCTTATCTCCTTCAAATGAAATGTTTTCTGGAGAAAAAGTAAAGTCTGTTTTTTTGTCCTGTAGCCAATTTTCAAAATGTTTAGAAATTTGCTCTCTTTCTATCAGATAGTCAGGAAAAAATGTTTTTCCTGAAGATAAGTGTTCATACAGTCTTCTGATATATTGAAAATTTATTTTTCCCACAGCGGATTCATTTTTATGAAAGAAACTGTCTGGAAATATTACCGCTTGAGATTTGGATACATACTCCAACTTTTCAAATAATTTCGTCCAGAACTGGTCGCCTTTTATTTTTTTATGTTTTGGGTGCGAAGAATCTAACAGTATTGTTAAATTACTTAAAATAAATTGGTCTAAATATACGACTTTCTTTTTTATTGAGGGGAAAGGAAAGGTTTCTTCGTGAGAACATTCAGTACACTCTCTTTGATAGGTTGAACTACCTGAAATTGGTATAAAAACACCGAAAGTATTTTCACTTTTGCATTTAGGACAGTCTCTGTATGGACCAGAAATAAACATATCTCTTGTAATCTTCATTATATTTAGCTTATCAATCTTGATATGTAATGTAAACTAAAGTAAAGTATTATTATGAATGATGACTCATATAGAAAGGAAAGAGAATCGCAGGCTTTTCAAAAGTTTATAAATTATGTGGAAAATTTAAAAAGTAATCCAGATTTCATATCTGAAATTAAGTGGTTTCGAAGATATCACGTTAAATATGATAGTTTAGAATCAATACCTGAAAATGGATTACCACTACCAAATAATCACGAGGAACATTTTAATAATAAATTAGAATATGATTATATGATGAATAAAGAAGGGGATGATTACCATAATTTTCCTGAATTCCAAAAAAGAAAATGGGCTTTTGAGGAAAAATATGGTCTCAATATTTTTGGAGAAGCTTTTGATTATTTATTATTTTATAATTCAGTGATACCGATGATGGATATGGGCTATGCTCGTTTTTCTGATGTCTATGACTTGGTAAGTCTTTCTAATGCTTCCGTTGGATTATACGAAGACAGAAAAGGTTCAGATATGAACACAGGACTTTTTATTCGTTCAGAGGTTGCTCCAATTACCCCAGTAGCCATCGTCGTAAATCCATATATGACACAAAGAGATATTATTGATTTTATTAAAAAGACCTACAAGACATCAATAGAACCAATACAGAAAAGATATCGTAAGAAAAATATAAAATTAAAAGATTCAAGAAAAAAATCTTCTAAAAAACAAATTAGAAACGATTTTATATATGATAATTGTGACTTACCACTAGCAGAACTAACGTCTCTTGTTGCAAGTAAGTTTGGAGATATTCTAGATTATACTTATATACAAAAAATAATTAAAAAAGAAAAAGAAAAAAGAGAATAAGTGAACTCACTTATTTTTTAAACGAATACAAATAAAATCGTATATTTATATTTTAAGTAAAGATATCCTGAAGACATCCTTCGGGATATTTTTATGCAGGATATAAATCAAAATAAAAATAAGAAAAACAAAATAAACTTTCAAGATTTTTCGATTGAACAAAAGAAGAACCTTGTCGGTGCTTTCGTTTGGCTTATTGAACAAGATAAAAAACAAAATCCTGCACTTTATAAGTTAAAAACAGCAAAAAATGATTGATACTGTATGTCTTTTAGTTCCTAAACACAAACTATATTTCTTATCAGGAATATCTAGTTGGGATTTGTATTCTAAAACAGATAACTATTCAAAGTTTGTTCGTAATCCAAGTAAGGCTGAAAAGGAAACTGGAAAATACTTCCCTAGACTTACTGGATATAGTCGTAGATTTGGACAAGACGCAAATGTGAAAATGGAATTTTCTGTTCCCAAGTTGCTTTATCTAAATAATTTAGATGAATTAGAAAATAAGGATTTTCCTGAGGTAATTGATACTTTAAGGGAAAGATTAAAAGATATGGGAGTAATTATTTCAAAATCGTTACTTGAAAATGCACCAATTAGTTCTGTTCATTTCTCTAAAAATATTCTAATTGAAGACGGATATACAGTTAATTATTTAATTTCTGAAATGAATAAAGCAGACTTAAGAAAGAGTTTTGATTTTGCTAAGACTAGATTTATGAATGATGGACAAAGTCTTTATGCTCACACAACTGCACATCAGATGGTCATTTATGACAAAATCGCAGACCTTAAAAAAGGTAAGAAAAGAGCAATTGATAAAGACCCAACTCTGTATCAACAATCACTTTTTACCGAACTAAGTGGTCATAAAAACTTTAGTGAAATGAAAGAAGTTATCAGGTTTGAGATTAGGTTAAACCACAAACAAAAACTCAATAAAGTTTTAGAAAATCTTGGGTTTAAGAAAAATCCAACATTCAAAGATGTCTTTAGTTCTGAAATGAGCAAAAAGATAGTTAGCGACTATTGGAATACTCTAATTAAAGAAAGAAACTTAGGAATTTTCTCTATATCACTTAGCTTTAAGGAAATATTACAGATATTACTTGTTTCTGAAAATATGATAGGACCAAAGCAAGCAATATATTTTCTAGGACTATTTGTTCTTGCGAGAGACGGAAATGGTATGCGTGAACTTAGAAATATTATTTCAAAAAAGGCACACGACAGAACTTGGTATCGGATATCTAAAGATGTAAGAAGTGCTAATGAACTTATAACAAAAAATAAACTTAGGAGCTGGGTTACCCAGATTGATAGAAAGTTATCAGATTATAAACCTTACAAAATTAAAGAAAATAAATAATATGAATAAAGATAAAAAACAAAAAAGCACTGAAGAAAAATTCAAAGATAGTCTGTCAGAAAGTATGGCAATGTGTCACAGAAATATACTTTCTGAAAATGTAAAAAGAGGTATGAGATTAAAAAGAATAAGAAATTTTGAACTAAAGTTTGGCTTAGATAAACACGAATCATTAGGCAAAGAATTTATAGAAAGAGTTAGATTGTATAAGAGTAAAATTAAAGAGGTCGAAACAAGTACCCTAGAAGAAACTCTTGATAGTTTCAAGAGAGATTTGTACCCACAGAAAGAATTAAAGGTTTGGGAAGAAATAGCAAATTACTATAGTAGTAAAGTAAAAGACAATCCTAAGATGAACCTCAAAGAAAAGAGAGCATTATTCACTGAGGCTTTAATTTGGACATTAGGGTAAAGGGCTTGGCTTGTAAACCATTGTAAAGTATAATAATAAACAAATATGAATAAAAAAATAACTAAAAAAGAAGAGGTTGCTTTGTTTGAGCATAATGAAGTTAGAAAAATCTGGCACAAAGAAAGGTGGTATTTTGCCATAAATGATGTTGTCCAAATACTAACTGAATCTAAAGATGTTCAGGGCTATATAAAAGATATAAGAAGACG
Organism: Minisyncoccota bacterium; assembly: GCA_905478465.1. GTDB lineage: Bacteria > Patescibacteriota > Minisyncoccia > Phycocordibacterales > CAJQIN01 > CAJQIN01. The sequence continues at coordinate 18,710 of CAJQIN010000017.1, forward strand.
TGATAAGGAGATTTCTAAAGGGTGGGGGCAAATTGCCACCCCCCTTGTTGTGGACACCAAAGGAGGAAAACAGAAAATGAATTGTTCTGATTTAGAAGGAATGTTTCGAATCATCCAGTCTATACCTTCTCAAAAAGCAGAACCGTTTAAGAGATGGCTTGCTAAAGTTGGTAAAGAGAGAATTGATGAAATTGCTGACCCAGAGTTAGCAGTTAATAGAGCTAAGGAAATTTATACTAAAAAAGGGTACGACAAAACTTGGATTGATAAAAGAATGAGAGGTATTGCAGTCAGGAATACTCTTACGGATGAATGGAAGGAAAGAGATATAAAAGGTTTCGAATATGGAATTCTTACTAATGAAATTTATTCAGGAGTATTTGAACAGGACCATAAATCCCTAATGAAAATTAAAGGTCTAGATAAGAAAAAAGGAAATAATCTAAGGGACCATATGGGTGATGTTGAACTTATTCTGACAATGCTTGCTGAAGCCACTTCTACTGAAATTACAAAAAGTAAAGATTCAAAAGGTCTAGACAATATTAAGAAGGATGTTAAGAAAGGGGGTCAGATTGCAGGAGAAACAAGAAAGAAGATTGAGAAAGAGACAGGTCAAAAAGTTATTACTCAAAAAAATGTTAAAAAATTAAAATAATATTATGAGTAACACTAATAAAGAAAAAGAATTTTATAAAGCAGAGGATTTGGCTAAGATTCTAGATGTGAATATTATGACCATATATAGATATATTAAAGCAAATAAACTAAAAGCTTATAAGATTGGTAAAGAGTATCGTATAGAGAGCGTTGAGTTTAATAATTTTTTAAAAAGTGTGCAAAATAAAAAATAATTATGCGAAGTAAACTTATAAAACTACTAAGATGTCTTGAAGAAGAAAGTGGTTTTTATAATAAGTATGCGGATAGTTTTGGAGAACCACAATGTGATTACGAAGTTAAAGAGTATATAGATTTTCCCAATTATAGATTAGTTGTAAGGCGATATAATGAAAAATATCCATTACCAAAACATAATGGTTTACAACCAATAACTCTAGATAATGGTATTAAAGCAGAATTAAAAAGAATGGAAATGGACGGACTTATAATGATAGGAAATCAGAGAGCTACCAAATATGCTTATGCAAATAATAATCGTGGTCCAGATTATGATGACGGAACATCTTTTACTACAGAAAGTATAGTCCTCACAACAAAAGGAAAAAGCGGATGGAGATATTTTATACATAAAGCAACCGAAAATCCTGTAACAACAACGATGTCTATTATTGCTATTGTTATATCACTAATCTCACTACTCCTATGAAAACAATAATCCTAGCTAGAGTTTCAACAGAAGACCAAGATTCAAATTCTGCTCAAGTTACAAGGCTGAAGGATTTTGCAACAAGTAAAGGTTTTGCAGATAAACCAAAGATTTATGAAATTGAGGAATCATCGTCTAAGGCTAATAGGGAAAAATTACAAGAAGTAATTGAGTATATTAAAAAATCAAAAGAAAAAGTATCTTTGTTTGTTGATACTATTGACCGACTTCAAAGAAGTTTCAGAGAATCAGTTGTTTTCGATGATTTAAGAAAAGCAGGAAAGGTTGAAATATTTTTCTTTCGAGAAAACCTACATTTACACCAAAAATCAAACAGTGCCGATTTAATTCGTTGGGATATGGGTGTAATGTTCGCAAGAAGTTATGTTCTTCAGCTTAGTGATAATGTTAAAAGAAGGTTTGAACAAATGAGAAGAGAAGGGCATTATTTTGGTCCGCTACCTTTAGGTTATCTAGGCGTTGCAGAAGATGAAAAGAAAAGATTAAGAGGAGAAATTTTGATTGACCCAATAAGAGGTCATCTTATACAAAAGATGTTCGAGCTTTATGCTACTGGAAATTACTCAATTACAACACTGAGAAATGAGATGATAAAACTTGGTCTTAGAACTCATAAAGACAAGCTTCCTGTAAGAAGTATTATAGATGGAACTCTTAAAAATACCTTGTATTTTGGACTAGCACAGTCCGAACAGTATGGTCCTTATGAGGTCGAAAACGTGCCTAGATTGATTTCTAAAGACCTGTTTGATAGATGTATGGAAATACGCTTAAAACGCAAGAAAACTCCATCAAAAGCGAATTTAAAGAAAGAATATATCTTAGGAGATGGTCTTTTGAAATGTAAAAAATGTGGATGTTCTATATCTTTTGAAACTAAAACAAAACCAAGTGGAAAAGTTTATATTATAGGTGCCTGCACAAACGCAAAGGGAATGTGTAAGAAGGAATATGTAAATGAAAATGATTTTCTAAAACCAATTTATAAAGTTCTAGATAAATTTGAAACCATTACTGAAGATGTTCAAAATGATTTACTTGCTGAAATTAGAAAGCATTCAGATTCAGAAATTGAATTCCATCAAATTCAGATAAATAGAATTAGAAAACAATATCAAGATATTAAAGATAAAGATGATAGATTATTAGATGCTTTTCTGGACCAGAGTATTACTAAGGATATATATGACAAAAAACACCAAGAGTATGCCGATAAGCTACAGCTCTTAAATATTGAACTTGAAGAACATACAGATGCCAACTCAGAATACCAAACAACCCTTGTAACAGTGCTTTCTGTGGCAAAAAGAGCCAGAAGTATATTCGATGGTTGTTCTGAACCAATGCAAAAAAGAGCATTTTTGAAATTCATACTTCAGAACCCAGTTGTAAATGGAAAAAAGCTAGAGTTTTCAATGGTTTCTCCATACAATTTGGTACTTGAACTAGCTGATAGTCCTGATTTGCTCCCCCGGCAGGGCTCGAACCTGCGACAAATCGATTACATTGATCCTAAAATTACTTAAAGGCATGGACTATATCATTACCCGTCCATTATAAAATGGGTGTGGGTACAAGGCGCTTCGACCTAATGTATCTAATTAGGCCTACTCCCGTTAGGGATAGTCTCTGAACCTTCAGCATCTTTTTTAAAAAGATGAAGCTTGGCTGCTGATTACCCGCGATTGAACGCTAGGGCTTCCAGCAATTCACCTCGTTTTTCGACCTGACTTTCGTACAGGAAGCTGCGTAATACCTTTGTGAAGTTTTGTATATTCAGCACGATCGGTATATGTTCTTGTTTGTACGTATGGCATATATAAATATACGATACATGGAAGTTAGAACTTCTTCACAGTCGATTGCTCTACCAGCTGAGCTACAGGGGAATGTTGAGAATTTAAACTAAAATCTAAAAAAATGGCTACTTTTTTGGGTTTTAACACAAATTCTATTTTTCAATGTTCTGTTCGTGTCGAATGACTCGAACAGCCATATAGTAGCAAAAAAACTTGCTATACTGCAAGCATGTATATTAAAGTCAGAGTTGTAACAAAATCCAAAGAGGAAGTGTTTAAAAAAGTAGGGGATAATCGTTTTGAAGCATGGGTCAAAGAAAAGGCTGAAAGAAATATGGCAAATAGGCGAACGTGTGAATTAGTGGCCATATATTTTGATATAACAACTCCTGAAGTAAGGATAATATCAGGGCATCGCCACCCTTCAAAACTTCTTGCTGTGCCAGACAAATAATTTGTTATAATATATACATATGAAAATAAATATAAAAGCAACAAACATAGAGCTTACGAAATCTATTCGTGAATACCTAGAAAAAAAACTTTCTTTGGTGGATTTAAAGCTTATTAGTCCAGAAGATACGAGTGCTATATGTGATGTTGAGGTAGAAAAGACAACAAACCATCATAAAAAAGGGGAAGATATCTTTAGGGCAGAATTTAATCTTCATGTGGGTAATATTTTTATCCGTTCCGAATCAAGTCAGAATAATTTATATGCTGCTATTGATGATGCAAAAGATGAACTATTCCAATCTCTTAGATCAAAGAAAAATAAAAAACAAGATACTGGTAGAAAGAAAATGTCTAAAATAAAGAGATTATTAAGAGGTCTAAAGTGGTAAGATATGACACGTCGAGGGTTTGAGATCAACTGGTCATATGTATTCTCAGTACTTTTTATATTTTGGTTAGTTGCCGTGACGGGTATGATGTATCTACTTTCTCAGGCTGAATTATTTTCTCAAGACTTAGTAAATAAGTCTGCAGCACAACAACTTTTGTATTAAAGGTGCGGATTAAAAAATAACCTCCAGTTTAAAATTGGAGATTATTTAGTATTTCCCTTGAGAAAGTCTTGGTAATTCATTTCGGATCTTCCTTCGGGTAGAACTCTCGTAATATGAAGGATGTCATCTTGTACGTATGCATCTTTAATGATAACTCTTATTGGTGTGCCATGACGTTGCGCAAAAAAGTATGCTTTAGGCCATTCAGAATAGGCTTTTATCTTCCGAAGATTTGTATCAGCATCATCTTGTAGATTAATATGCCCATCTTCTTTTGTGATCTTTTTAGTATAAGTTGCTTTGGTATGATCTTGCGGTGTTTCTTGCAAACTTCCAGATATCCATTTTGGAATAGTTTCAGCAAGAAGTTTACCTCCTAAGTGTGCAAGATTTTTCTCAAGAGTATTCCCATATAGGGGCCAGTTTTCAGAGGTATATTTTTCCTGGGCAATAATTGGACCATGATCCATTTTCTCATCAATTCTCATTATTGATACACCTGTTTCATTTTCGAAAAGAATAGCACTTTGAACAGGGGATGCTCCACGAAGTTTGGGGAGTAGGGATGGGTGAACATTGATAGTTTTATGTATCGGAAGGTCGAGAATATTTTGAGGAATTATTTTTCCGTATGACGACACTATAAATAAGTCCCAAGTATTTTGGGTAAATAGATCTGCAGAAAGTCTCTCTGGTTGAATACATTTTATCTTATGTTCTTGTGCCCACACTTTCACAGGTGGCGGGGTTAAGATGAGTTTTCGTCCTTTGGGTCTGTCGGGTGCGGTAACAATAAGGCTAGGTAGTATGTCTACCTTTTTCAGTTCATCAAGGGTGATTGTTGAGAATGTATCTGTGCCAAAAAAAACAATACTATTCATATTATTTAGTTGTTGTCGTAAAGGTTACGTGCTTTGTCGATAAATAAAATACCATCGAGATGATCTGATTCATGTTGAAATATTTGAGCTAAGAGTCCAGAACCTCCTCGAGAGACTTTCTCGCCTTTTTCATTTAAAGCTTCGATTTTTACTTTTTCAGAACGTTCTACTTCTCCATATATACCACGTATAGAAAGACACCCTTCCTCAAGCCATTGTTTGTCTTTTGAGGTACTGGTAATTACAGGATTAATAAAAATACTATCTGGATAAACACCTTCTTCGGTGTCATGTATAAGGTCGAATGCCGTTCCAGAAATAATAAAGATACGCATAAGCGTACCTATTTGTACTGCAGAAATAGCAACACCATCTTCTTGTGAGTGGAGGGCTTTTTGCATATCCTGGATAACTTTTTGGACAGTCGGAGAAGTAATATCTTCTGGAGGTACTTTTTTTGAGATACTCCTTAATATTTTTTCATTATCTTTTAGTTGTAATATTTTTATCATAGATGCATATAAACTAACATTTTTTCCTTGTTGAGCAAGAGGGTGTGAACATTAGAGTATGTCAACTGGATCAATCTCTACGGTATGGGTTGAAGGAAGATGTTTGAGTATTTCTAAGGTTTTTTTGCTAGGCCACTCGTCACTTGGAATTCTGATAAGAACATTATGGATGTGAATATTTCTGATGCGAGCATTTCTTGCAGGATAGATATCAACTAAATATTTTTTAAATAAAGATGCTGTTGTATTGCATTCTTCTTGTATGTGTTCAGTACTATTCTGGACTGTTATTTTTATTAATGTAAAAAATGGCGGAAGATTAAAGTTTTTTCGCTCAGAAATAGTTTGGTCGTAGAAGTCTTGGGTATTGCCATTTTTTGCATAAGTAAATATTTTGTCATTAGGGTTTCTAGTTTGGATAACTATTCTTTCAGATGTGTGTGTGCGGAGAGTGATTAGAGTGCGAAGAATTTTTTCTTGTATTTTAAAATCAGGAATAGCAAAAAGCGAATCCATGGAAACAACAATACTGTAGTTCACGGGGTCCGTGAGATACTGTAATGCAAATTCTGTTCCAAGAAGAATGCCAGAGGGACTTTCATAAAATTGATTTATTATTTTCTGAGCTTGTCTATGTGTTTTGGTGGTATTTTTGTCTAGTTTATATATATGTGCTTTTGGTAGTAGTTCTCGCAATTCATTTTCAATAGTATCTATACCAATGCCTAATGGGCGAAGACGCCAGCTTCCACAGTGCAGACAGAGTTCATCTGCGGGACGTTTTTCTCGTGTATGTGGTGAGTAAAAATAATTTCCTTTTTCAGATTCATAAAGGACCATTGGTGTATCGCTGTCTGTTGCCATGACGATTTCTCCACAGTCTTGGCAGACTGTTAGAGGTGCTAAACCTTTGCGGGTCGCAAGAATACAAATGTGGCTATTTTTAAACTCGTTTTCTAAAAGGTTTGTTGTTTTATCATGAAATATAAAAGATTTTTTTTCTTTGGTCATATCCATAATATTTGTTTGGGCCGATGATAGAAAGTGCTCTAAAACACTATCGTTCATGTGAGGATTTAAGGTGTGTTCCCAGAGAGTCTCTGTTTGTAGGAGAGTGTCTCCGACAGTAAGAGGACAAGATATTGTTTCTGCTAGAGATCTTATAAAGAAACGCAGGTCTACTGAACCTCTGCCGATTGTTCTGTATCCTTCAGAGCTTTCATGTTCAAGGATAATGTGTCCAATATCTGTTCTAGGTATGGATGTGTACATAGCTGTGCTAATGATGAGTACTGGATGTTCGTTTATTTTTGCTTCATACCATCTTTTTTGTAATTGTTTTGGTGTGATGGAGCTATGTAGAATATAGGTATATTTTTCTATACCTGTTTTTATAGAAGAATATATTTTTTCTGCATCTTGTATGCTAGGCACACAAAGAAAAACAGATTCTTTTTTGCCAAAATGTTCGCGGACAATACTAGCGTACATCTCATAACGTTCTTGTTGTTTTTGTTGAATAGATATGATGCAAAATTTATTAGATGCAGACTTTTTTTCAATGAAAGGAGTCGTTTCTTCAAGTAGATGTGTAGGTGTAAGGGAATAAAGAAGAGAGCCTTCTGTACGAGCGAAATAATTAGCCGTTTTAGCTATGGCCTTCAAGAATGAATTAGTAAATGGCAGATCTTTCCAGATGATTTCAGCTTTACGTATCTGGAAATTTGAGGAACGAATAATAGATTTGGCATCAGTAACTTTTCGGACACCCACAATGAGAGCAGGAATTGTTTTTTTGCGTAGTGGGACTGTAGCAATTTGTCCAACAAAAACAGTGTCACTGCAGTAATATGAGAGTGTTTCGGGTATAGATTGTTTTGAGATAGGTACGACATCAATAATGTTCATATCGTGTAGTATATGTTTTTTTAGAGTTCAAGACGAATGATGGTACCACCGTCTCCTATATATAGGACGTTTTCTTCTGAGTAGAATGTCAGGTCTTTTCCTGTGTACATGGTGTGTGATATTCGTCCTCCTTGGGGTGAAAGTTCTGTAATAATTATGTTAATGGGGGTGCTGTATATCAGGGCATGTGAGTTGTGTCCGTACTCAGCTACTGCGGTAAAAGGAATTTTTTCTTGAATAGTAGTGTTGCACAAAATATCTGTTTGTTCAGGTGCACATCCTATAGTTAGTATATTTTCTTCTATGGAAATAGTAAATCCATCTTCTGTTGTGTATGTTTTTTTAACAAGATTATTTCTGCCAAAGAGTCTTTGGTGTATTGCGGGATATTGGGTGTCAGAAGGGGTGATGGTGGTAGTAGAAATATGTTGATTTACTATAAAAGGATAAAGTGTTTTTCTCTCTCCTGACATGAGATTTATGTGTTTTGCCCAGGGCCAATATCCATTTTTTAGAACCGTCACTAGCATATTTCCAGGGGTGACGTCTGGAATAGAAAGATGTTCACTTGAAGCAATGGTTGTATGAATTGGATTTTCGTTTACAAATACCCAGGTTGTTGGTTCTGAAAGATTAAGTTCTAAGGATCCAGTTTTTGTAAGAGAAAAGTTGTTAATTCGATATCCAGCATTGTAAGAAAAGGTAATTCCAATAGCAATAAGAATAAACAGTATAAAGATGGCTATTTGTGTAGAGAACGATTTATTGAGTTTTGTCATATGTGCAGCAAGTATAACATAGGTCTAGAATTGGTCATTTGAGTTAAAATTTGAACTTCATTGGTTTATAAAACTTAATATTCATGAATTCGATTATTTCTGCTATTATAAGAAATTATGAAAGAGTCATTTGTTGTTGAGGGATTAGGAGGAAAGCGAACACTCGTTGGAGAAATTCCTGTTCGAGGTTCAAAAAATGCTGTTTTGCCTGCCATGGCATCTTCTATTATTTTTAATGCACCTTTACGTCTTACTAACGTTCCTGATATAGAAGATGTGTATCGTATGTCGGAACTTTTGGAACATTTGGGAGCTAAAACAGAAAAAGTAAAAAAAAGAGAATATGTGATTAATGGGCATGATATTAAAGATTCTGTGATGGATGAGGTGTTGTCAAAAAAAATGCGAGCATCTATTATTCTTTCGGGCCCACTTCTTGCTAGATTTAAAAAGGTAACCTTTCCACATCCTGGAGGTTGTGTTATCGGTGCTCGTCCAATCGATCTTTTCTTATCTGGATTTGAAAAAATGGGAGCAACTGTGGACGAGAAAAAAGAAAGTTTTGTAATTAGTGCTCCAAAGGGTTTACGGGGGGCAAACATTTTTTTTGCTATTCCTAGTGTGACAGCAAGTGAGACATTTATCATGGCGGGAGTTTTAGCAAAAGGTACAACTTTTTTGAAGAATGTTGCCTTAGAGCCAGAAATAACTGCACTTGCAGAATTTTTAGTTTCTTGTGGTGCCAAGATAAAGGGTATTGGAACTCCTGTGTTGGAGATTACAGGAACAAATGGAAAGCTTTTAACACCTAAAATATACAAAACAATCCCAGATCGTCTTGAGACAGGTTCGTTTCTTATTCTGGCAGCTCTTGCTGGAAAAGATGTCACAATTACACATTGTCATCCGGAGCATATTGAAGCCCTTACAGACTTACTCATTTCAAGCGGTGTGTCTATTGAGATTGCAAAGAGTAGTATTCGTGTAAAACATACTGAAAAGAGTAAACTTAAGGCATTTAATATAAAAACGCATGAATATCCAGGTTTTCCAACAGATGTACAGGCACCAACTGTAGTATATCTAACGCAAGTAAAAGGGGAGTCTTTTGTTTTTGAAACCATTTTTGAAGGGCGGCTGCAGTTCACACAAGATTTGGTGAAGATGGGTGCAGATATTAAACTTTGGGATGCTCATCGAGCAACTATTCAGGGTCCGACACCGCTCAAAGGACGAGAAGTTGAGGGTCCTGATATTCGAGCTGGATTAGCTCTTCTTGTAGCAGCCATTATTGCAAAAGGAACTTCAACTATAAATAGCATTTACTATATCGATCGTGGGTATGAGAGAATAGAAGAAAGATTTTCTGCACTTGGTGTTGATATAAAGCGTGTTTCAGGAGAATAAATATGAGTATATTTTCACAAAAACTTGGTATTGATTTAGGAACAGCAAATACGTTGGTGTATGTTCCTGGAAAAGGTGTGGTTCTCAATGAGCCTTCGGTTGTAGCTGTATCTGAAGATGATAATCAGATTATGGCTATTGGAAATGAAGCTAAAACTATGGTTGGAAGAACTCCCGACAATATTATTGCTTATCGCCCAATGAAAGATGGAGTGATAGCCGACTATCGAGTGACTGAAGCAATGCTTAGATACTATATTAGAAAAGCCCTTGGAAAATGGAGTATCTTTCGTCCTGATGTACTTATATCAGTACCCGCAGGTGTAACGTCAACTGAGAGGCGCGCTGTAGTAGAAGCTGCTGTGCGAGCGGGTGCAAAGAATGCCTACGTGGTAAAAGAACCCATCTTGGCCGCTATTGGTGCTGGTATTCCTATTCAAGAAGCCCATGGACATATGATTGTTGATATTGGCGGAGGTACAACAGATGTGGCGGTAATTTCTCTAGGTGGTATTGTTGCTTCAACTTCAGTGAAGGTAGCAGGAAATAAGTTGGATAATGCTATTACAGACTACGTGAAGAAAACATTTAACCTTGCTGTAGGTGATAAGACAGCAGAAGAAATTAAGATTACTATTGGTTCAGCAATTCCTGTGGAAGAAGAATTGGTGATGACAATTAAAGGGCGCGATTTAGTCACTGGACTTCCGCGCTCTGTTGAGATTAAAACAAATGAAATTGTAAAAGCTATTACACGAGAACTACGTTCGATAATCGAAGCCATAAAAAATGTATTACAAGAGACGCCTCCAGAACTTTCATCTGACATTATTGACCTAGGTATCACAATGACAGGAGGATCTTCTCAACTTCGTAATCTTCCTGAGCTTGTTTTTCGTCGAACTGGAGTGAGGGCACATCTTGCAGATGAAGCACTTTTTTGTGTTGTGACTGGTACGGGTGTAGCCCTTGAGCACTTGCATATATATAAGAAATCAATTATTGCAAAACGGTAATATTTTTAAGGATATAATTCTTGAATTAAAAAAGTATGACAAAAATATTTGAAGGACTATCTTTAGAAAATATTCACCATACATATATTTGCACGGGTGATCGTGGTTTATTGCTGGGTCAGATTAAAAAATTTGCAGAAGATGAGTTGGGGATTTTGACTAGATCTAATCCTGATTTTTGGATAGGTGAATTTGAATCATTTGGAGTTGAGGATAGTCGATATATCAAAGGTTTGCAAAAACATACAAGCGTAGCTTCTTTGCAGGTTTTTGTTATTGCAACATATTCTATGACACGTGAAGCACAAAATGCTTTTTTGAAGGTTACGGAAGAGCCTTCAAAAAATACATGTTTCTTTTTTATAGTGCCTTCTTCTGAAATTATGCTTCCTACAATGCTGTCTCGTGCTGTACATGTTGTTGAACAAAAAGGTAGACATGTCGATGTGTCAGATGCTGAATTATTTATCGGGTCTACTTTTTCTAAACGCATGAAGATAGTAGATTCTTTTGTGAAAAATAATAAAAAAGGTGAAATATTGAGTTTTATTAATCACTTAGAATATCTACTTGCTGTAGATAAAAATCCCGTATCTTTGCATGCTGTATATGAGACACGAAAAAAAATTTATGGACGTTCTCCTTCTGTAAAAACTATTTTGGAACATTTGGCTATTGCTGTATAGTTTTTTTGAATATGGTAAAGTGGATATATTAATTAAAAAAATAGCAAATAAATTAGAATGGATTTTACAACATTTAAACAAAATATCACTAAGATTGAAGAATGGTTATCAAAAGAGTATCAATCTTTACGTACAGGAAAAGCAACTCCTCTTATTCTTGATAATATTATTGTTGAAAGTTACGGGGCAAAAATGAAAATAAATCAGGTTGCTGGTGTTACTATTGAAGATTCCAGAACGTTACGAATAATTCCTTGGGATAAAAATCAAACTATTGATATAGAAAAAGCTATTACTACATCTAATTTAGGATTATCAGTAAATGTTGATGATGCTGGTTTGAGAATTATTTTTCCGGAGCTTACAGCTGAACGTCGAGAGGGATTTATTAAAATATCGAGGGCAAAACTCGAGGATGCGCGTATTTCTCTTCGGAAAGAACGAGATGAAATAAAAAGTCAGATAGAAAAGAGTAAGAAAGATGGAGAAATAAATGAAGACGAAGAGCGGCGTTTTAAAGATGAGATGCAAAAAATAATTGAATCTGCGAATTCCTCACTCGAGGGTATTGCTGACAAAAAAGAACAGGATATAAAAATGTAATAGACAGTTAATACGCATGACCATTTTACTTTTTTTGATAATACTAGGGGCGCTTGTGTTTGTGCATGAGCTTGGTCATTTTGTTATGGCGAAGCTTGCTGGTATTCGTGTTGATGAATTTGGTATCGGATTTCCGCCAAAAATTTTTAGTGTACGATACGGAGAAACTGAGTACTCAGTTAACGTCATCCCGTTTGGTGGATTTGTAAAAATATTTGGTGAATCTTTGGATGATATTAATGATTCTGAAGAGGAAGACAAGACAAGAAGTTTTGTTTCAAAATCAAAATGGTGGCAGGCTTTGATATTGGTGGCAGGCGTGACTTGTAATATTATCTTTGCTTGGGTACTTATTTCTGTAGGTTTTATGATCGGTCAACCAACTCCTGTTGATTATGGTGGTTCTGTCGCGGTGCAAGATCCTGGACTTGTTGTATTACAAATAGAAAAAGAATCACCTGCGGAGATGGCAGGGTTACGTGTTGGAGATGTTGTAGAAACTATTTCGGCACCTGATGCTAGTATTTTGCCAAAAGGTATTCTGGATATAGATTCTTTTCAGAATTTTGTGAAAATGCACCAGGATGACACATTGTCACTTGTGTATAAAAGAGGAGATGAGATTTTTGGAACTACTATTTTACCGGAAGATGGTTTTATTGAGGACAGGAAGGGATTAGGTGTGGCCATTGAAATGATTGGCACACTATCTCTTCCTCCACATCAGGCTTTTTGGGAGGGTGCAAAAACAACACTATCTCTGACTAGAACTGTGGCGATTGAGCTAGGTAAATTTTTTGGACGACTTTTTACTGGTAATGCAGGATTTGGCGAAGTGACCGGGCCTATTGGTATAGTTGGACTTGTTGGAGATGCTGCCACTCTTGGTTTTGTACATATCCTTTCATTTACTGCCATTATATCTATTCATCTTGCCATCATTAATCTTGTACCATTCCCGGCTCTCGATGGAGGAAGACTTCTTTTTGTTATCATTGAGGCAATTATTCGTCGACCTGTTCCTGTAATGTTTTTTCGTATTGCTAATACTGTTGGTTTTGTGTTACTGCTCGGTCTCATGATTGTTGTCACATATAATGATATTTTAAAATTATTTCTGTAATGTTTTTTGGGATTATCTGTGTATATAATATTTTTTTATATGAAAGTGTTACAATATAATATATAAATTAAATATGTTATTACGTATAACTAAATAAAATATACAGTGAATAAAGGATTCTCACTTATCGAAATGCTTGTTGTGCTCGCTATTGTTACTATTATATCAGCGGTTATTCTTGTTGATCGTGGAGGATTAAATGACAATCTTCTTTTGAAACAATCTATTGATACGGTGACTCTTGCTATTCATAGGGCACAGGTAGAGGGTTTGGCTGTGTTGGAAGATCCAGATAATATTGATAATTTTGAAATTGGATATGGAGTATATATAGAAAGTGGTTCTGACAAAATTGTGTATTTTGTAGATCGTAATAGCAATGGTATATATGATGGTGATATTGATGACATTGAGGTGGGTGATGAGGCTACGGAAAATGACATTTTTACTTTACGAAATGCAAATATAGAGGATGTTATTGCTGATGGTACTACATTTGATACTGGTGATGCTATAAATATTACATATAAACGACCTAGGCCAGATGTTTCTTTTTTTGATAATGATGGAAAAGAGTATTCTTCTGTCATCATAAAGATGCAGACAACAAATACTGATTTGGGGGTAGACATTATAATAGGTGCAGGATCAGAAATTTCAGTTGAAAGAAATTAATATGATAGATACGTATACACAAACAAAACAAAGTATGAATAAAGGGTTTACTCTTCTTGAAGTAATTGTTTCTTTGGGAGTTTTTTCTATCATTGCTCTTATGGCGGTTGGAGCGATGATTACTATTTTAAATTTAAATAACCAGGTTCGCGACAGTCAGTCTCTTGTTAATTCATTAAATTTTGCTGTTGAATCTATGTCTAGAGATGTACGTTTTGGTAGTAACTATAATTGTGGTAATGGAGAATCTAATTGTGATGACGGTGCAAACTTTATACAAATAGATTTTTCTGAAAATGGGTCGCTTAGTTCTATTGCGTATCATATTGAAGATGGGCGTTTAATACGTACAACAAAAGGTTTCTCTAATTTTGTAACACCAGAAGGTGTGTATATTGATTCATTCAAGGTCTATGCGGTCGGCATAGAAGATGATGGTGTTCATCCTAGGGCAACTTTTGTACTTTCAGGAACAATTATTTCTGGTTCAGAAGATATATCTTTCTCAATACAAACAACTGTCTCCCAGAGGCTTCCTAAGGATAACGTATAAATAATATATGAAATATTTTTCTTTTATAAAACATGAGACAAAAAAAGATATATCATCAAGAGGTTTTACCCTTATAGAGATGCTCGTTGCGGTATTGATAATCTCATTAGTACTTGGTGTTGGCTTTAATGTGATCGGAAGAGGAATGATTACATTGTTTTCTTCCAGAGATCAGATTACTGCTTTTTATCTTGCTCAAGAAGCTGTGGAGTCGGTAAAAAATGTTCGTGATACTAATTTTTTGGGTAAGAATGATTGGCTCGAGGGGTTAGATGTCTGTTTTAATAATGATTGTGCTGTTGATATTTTGGATTCTGATGGAATTATTAATACGGTTCATAACAATTCTTATCTTAAAAAAAATAGCAGTGGTGCTTATGGTTATGCTGATGGGGAAGATTCTAGATTTATTCGTTCTTTTAATCTTGAGGATCTTGGTGGTCAAGAGGTCCGTATAAATGTTGTTGTTGTGTACGGAAGGGGCGGTAAGAGTTTTACTACAAGTGAGCATATATTTAATTGGAGATAACTATGATGTATAATAAAACAAAAGGATTTGCACTTTTCTACGCTGTTGTAATTGTTGGTGTCATAAGTATTGTTACGTTTTCTGTTTCAAAAATTACACTTAGTGAAGTGCAACTTTCTATTCTAGGTAAGAGGTCGCAGCAAGCATTTTTTGCTGCAGATACTGGACTTGAATGTGCTTTGTATCTAGATACAAAAAAAGCACTATTTATTCCTCAGGATATTCTTGATGAAATTGATTATGATATTCTGGATAGTGAATGTGCAGGTAACTCTGTCGCTAGAACCAGGGTTGAAATTGAGGGTGAAGAAGTATTTACTTTTTATATAGATAATCTAGAAAATAATACATGTGCAAAAGTTACTGTAACAAAAAAAGAAGTGTTATCGTCTAAAATTAGAACAACGATTGAGTCCAAAGGAAGAGATAGGTGTGACGGTGGTAGACAGGTAGAGCGTACCATTTCAACAGAATACTAGAGTATTTCTATAAGGTGGACTTTTTTATAGTGATTTTTGTGGACTGACTAGGTCTTTTCGTATACTATATAGTGTAATGTTGCAATCACAATTGTTTACAAAAACACGAAAAGAGGCCCCAAAAGATGAGGTTTCAAAGAATGCACAACTTCTTGTTCGGGCTGGTTTTGTGTATAAAGAAATGTCAGGCGTGTATTCATACCTTCCTCTTGGACTTCGTGTCCTTACTAACATACAAAAGATTATTCGAGAAGAATTAGATACTGTTGGTGCTCAAGAAATGATAATGACGTCCTTGCAAAAAAAAGATATTTGGGAAAAGACTGGACGATGGAATGACGAAATTGTTGATGATTGGTTCAAAACAAAACTTAAAAATGACACAGAAGTAGGTCTCGCTTTTACACATGAAGAACCGTTGACAGCTATCCTGCAAGAATACATTTCTTCATATAAAGATATGCCAGTGTATGCATATCAGTTTCAAACAAAATTTCGAAATGAACTTCGTGCTAAGTCTGGTATTATGAGAGGAAAAGAATTTTTAATGAAAGATCTGTATGATTTTTCTTTGAATAAGACAGAACATGAAATTTTTTATGAGAAGATGAAAGAGGTATATATGAGAATCTTCAATAGGGTAGGTATTGGTGCGCAGACATATTTAACCATGTCTTCAGGGGGTTCTTTTTCTAAGTATTCTTTTGAATTTCAGACTCTCTCTTCTGCAGGTGAGGATATTATTATTTATGATGAAAAGAAGGGGGTTGCTATAAACAAAGACGATTTCTCTGATGAACTTTTGAATGATTTTGATTTGAAAAAAGAGGACATGAATTTTAAAGAATCTTCTTCTATTGAAGTAGGTGATATTTATTCTCTTGGCGAAAAATATTCTAAAGCCCTTGGATTGAAATACAAAGATGTTGATGGAAAAGAACAGTATGTTTATATGGGCTCATATGGAATTGGTGTTACGAGGCTCATGGGAGCTATTGTCGAGGTGTATGGTGATGATGCTGGTCTTGTGTGGCCACATGAGGTTGCACCCTTTCATGTACATTTGATAACGATAGGAGATGATAAGGAGGTGGTATCAAAAGCCAAAAAAATAAAACATACTTTTGAGCAAGGTGGTCTGCAAGTGTTGTGGGATGATAGAAAATGTGGTCCTGGTCAAAAATTTGCTGACTCTGATTTGATTGGCATTCCTCTCCGTATTGTTGTGAGTATGAAAACTATAGAAAGTGGTGAATTTGAAATAAAAAAACGTATAAATGGTGAAGTTACTTTTCTCAAAGAAGAAAGTATTACGGCTGATATTCTTAAAAATATGTGCATATGACCCTTGCGAAAAAATGGAAGTTTTTGAAAAAAAAGATTATGAATTGGCAACTTTCATTGTCGAATGATATTGGTATTGACCTTGGAACGGCAAATACTTTAGTGTATATGAAAGGAAAAGGGATTGTTGTTAATGAACCCTCTGTCGTGGCAGTAAATCAAAAAACAGGAAATGTTGTGGCGGTTGGTTCTGAAGCAAAGCGCATGCTGGGACGTACTCCTCAGCATATTGTTGCTGTTAGGCCTCTAGTTGATGGTGTTATTTCTGATTTTGAAATCACGGAAGAAATGATGATACATCTTTTGAATAAAGCGCAAGAAGGTTCACGAAAAATACTTGGTCCAAGAGTTGTTGTTGGAGTTCCTTCAGGTATTACAAATGTTGAAATACGAGCTGTTCGTGATGCTACCAAAAGTGCTGGAGCACGTGAAGTGCATATTGTAGAGGAACCAATGGCTGCTGCAATTGGTATTAAATTACCTGTGAGTAGTCCTATCGGATCAATGATTATGGATATAGGAGGGGGAACTTCAGATATTGCGGTTATCTCTCTTAATGGAATAGTTCAATCTAGAAATCTACGTATCGCTGGAGATCGCTTTAATCAAAATATTATTTCATACGTTAGAGATAATTTTAAAATTTTAATTGGCGATAAAACAGCCGAAGATATAAAGATTACCATAGGTAACATTTTAGAGTCTGAAAAACCAGAAGAAATGAAGGTCCGTGGTCGTGATCTTGTGACTGGTTTACCTAGGGAGGTGGTCTTGACTGAAACTGATATACGGGAAGCTATTTCACATTCGATTGATAGTCTTATTGAAACAGCAAAAGCTGTTCTTGAAACTACTCCCCCTGAGATTTTGTCAGACGTTATGGTTCATGGAATTTATCTTGTTGGTGGTGGAGCACTTATCAAGGGTTTACCTGAATTACTTAGAGAGTATCTCATGTTGCCCGTACAGGTGGCTAATGAGCCTCTGACTGCTGTTGCTAGAGGGGCAGGTATCATTCTAGAGAATATTGAAGTCTATAGAGATGTCCTTATCGTAAATGAAGATGAGCTTGCACCAAAAAAGTAAATTTCGAATTGTTGTTGTTTTTGGCATCTTTATAGGATTGTTATTTTTGTTATCGAACATGTTACAGTCTGTCGTATTTTTTGTTGCAAGTCCTGCGTGGAAAATTGGGGAAATTTTTTCTGGTTACTCTGTAATTTTGCATTCAAAAGATTCTTTGTTACAAGAAAATAAAAGACTAAAAGAGCAGATAACTTTTCTCCAAGCAGAAAGTTCTATACATAATAATGCTGATAATGATTCCTCGAAAGCTTCTGTTGTTGTACGTCCTCCTCAGAGTTTGTATGGAACTTTGATAGTGCGAATCAAAGATATTCCTGTTGAGAAAGGGGATTATGTCTTAGTGGGTAGTAATATTATGATTGGTATGGTCGACGATGTGTCTTTTGGATTTGCAAAAGTGATATTATTTTCACTTCCTGGGTACACACAAAATTTTGTTGTACAGCGTTCAGGAATACCTCTTGTCGTCGAAGGGCGGGGTTCAGGAAATATGCGAGCACGACTACCGTATGGTGCAGACATAGAAGTACATGATGTTGTTGTAGATCCATTATCATCACGAATTATTGCAGAAGTTATTGATGTGTCTGAGGAAGACACGGATACCTTTATGAATGTGTTACTTAAAACACCTGTGAATATACTTGAACTTCAGGATGTATATATTAGGGCACAAGAATCTCTTAAAATATAATTATGTTTTTTTTACGAATATTTTCATACATTGTACTGAGTGTTGTTATTCTATTTTTTCCATGGTGGTTTGCGGGTACGGTTCTCTTCTTATTTTTTTGTTTTTTCAAGAAATATTATGAAGGAATATTTTTTGCATTTATGTACGATTTATTATTTTCTGTCCCAGTGACACACTTCTGGGGAAGTGTGCATGTTGTTTTTTTTACAGCGTTGATAGTGTTTGTTTTTATTGAAAATGTTCGAAAACGTCTTCTATAAAGTTCCGATGTTATACTGAATAAAATGGTAATAAGAAAATTTTTTAGAAAAAAAAGACGTCGACAACATGAGATAAGTCCTGATGAAATTTTTGCAGAGGCTACTAATGTCTCACATTTCAATACTGATCAATTTGAAGGGCGTATAGAAAAACCGATAGCTCGCAATACTTTTATTCTAGTTGGTATTTTTGTTTTGTGTGTTTTTACTTTTTTTCTTATGCGTATGTATTTCTTACAAGTGTATAAAGGAGAGAGATATGCACAGATTAGCGAAAACAATCGCTTAGACAGTACGCCTATTTTTTCTGAGAGGGGAATTATTTTTGATAGGTTTGATCAAAAACTTGCTTGGAATATTCCAAATGTTGATACTTCTGATTATTCACTGAGAGAATACACTGATATGTCAGGCTTAGCCCATGTTCTTGGGTATGTAACACTTCCAGCTACTGATTCATTAGGAAGATATTATCAAACTAATTTTGTTGGAAAAGCGGCAGCAGAAAAAGTTTTTAATGATGTCCTAACTGGTGAGAATGGTACAAAAATTGTTGAAACAAATGCTCTCGGGGATGTTCTTTCGGAAGGAATAATAAATGACCCGCGACCAGGTGAAAATATTAATTTGTCTGTAGACAGTCGTATACAAAATAAAATGTATGACGTAATGGAAGAACTAGCAAATGATGTTGGTTTTGAAGGGGGTGCAGGAGTTATTATTGATATTCATACTGGAGAGATACTTTCATTGGTGAGCTATCCTGAATATAATGTGCAGGCTTTTTCTAGAGGCGAAGACTCTTCTTATATATCAGAGGTGTTAAATGATCCTAAAAAACCTTTATTAGACAGAGTTGTGTCGGGTTTATATGCACCGGGTTCGGTGGTAAAACCTTTTGTAGCTGTTGCCGCTTTGAGTGAGGGTATTATCTCTGCCGAGAAAGAAATCATAAGTACAGGGTCTCTGGTTATTCCTAATCCGTATACCCCTTCACAACCGACAGTTTTTAAAGACTGGAAGGCTCATGGTGCCGTTGACATGCGTAAGGCTATTGCTGTTTCTTCAGATGTTTATTTCTATGAAATAGGAGGAGGGTATGAAGATCAGGAGGGTCTAGGTATTGAAAGGATAGAAAAATATATGCGTTTGTTTGGTTTTGGTGAAGGTACAGGTATTGTACTACCGGGAGAACTTTCCGGTACTATTCCAAATCCAGAATGGAAAGAAAAAGTATTTAATGATGAGTGGCGACTTGGTAACACATATCACACATCTATTGGGCAGTACGGGTTTCAGGTGACACCTCTTCAGGAAGTAGTTGGAACTGCGGCACTTGCTAACGGGGGTATGCTACTTGAGCCATCTATTATTCGTTCTAAGGGTGGTTATACTTCTGTGAAAAGAATTATTGATATAAAAGATGAATATTTGCAAGTGGCCAGAGAGGGTATGCGTTTAGCGGTAACTGACGGTACAGCATCAGGGCTTGATGTATCGTATGTAAATATTGCTGCAAAAACAGGAACTGCAGAACTAGGAGCTAGAAAAGATTTTGTTAATTCTTGGGTAGTAGGTTTTTTCCCTTATGAAGAACCAAAATATGCATTTGCGGTAGTGATGGAAAATGGTCCTGTGGACAATCATTTAGGGGGAGTATATGTTATGAGAACTCTTCTTGACTGGATGCATATTAATGTGTCTGAATATTTTTCTCTGTAACATAGGTTGACTAAGTAGGGTTACATACAGTACAATAGCCAAAATTATTTTGTAGACTCATAATAAATACTATGTTAGAGGAAAAAGAATATTTAACAAAAGAAAAACATGAAGAATTTAAGATTGAGCTTGAGTTTCTTAAGCATGATAAACGTCGAGAAATTGCACAAAATCTAGAGTATGCAAAATCACTTGGTGATTTGTCTGAAAACGCCGAATACCACACTGCACGAGAGGCCCAAGCAAAGCTTGAAGATAGAATTTTGAAACTTACTGATCTTATAAAAACAGCAGAAATTATCGATAATCATGACAAGAAAACGGTTTCAGCTGGTTCAGTTGTGACAATAAAAAGAAAAGATACAGGTGATACGTATGAATACACGCTTGTTGGGTCTGAAGAAACTGACATGTCTACGGGAAAAATATCTAACAAGTCACCGCTTGGACAAGCAATGATAGAAAAAAAGAAAGGAGAAGATTTTACCGTAATGACACCAGGAGGAGAGGTTGTATATACAATTCAAAGTATCAAGTAATTGTTTTTTAGAAAAATTAAAAAATACCACCTAAACTTTGTTTGGGTGGTATTTTACTAAAATTAAGTACTAATGACTACGATCTAATTCATGTTATACTATCGCTTATATGGCATCACTAGAAGAAATAAGAACTGCACGACTTGCAAAACTTGAAGTATTATCTGCTCGAGGAATTGATGCGTATCCAGCACGCGTTACTCGAACACATAGCACAAAAGATTTGAAAGAAAATTTTGAGTCTCTTGAAAAAGGGGGAAAGAAAGTTTCTGTTGTTGGACGAATTATGTCTATGCGTGGACAGGGGGCGCTTGTTTTCGTGGACCTTTTTGATGGTACAGATAAAGTTCAGGCGCTCTTAAAGTCTGATGAAAAAATTGCATACACAGGATTAGAAACAGAAGAGCCTTTTGAATTATTTAAAAATACTGTCGATCATGGAGATTTTATAGAAGTAACAGGAACTCTTTTTGTTAGTAAGAGGGGAGAGCAAACTATTCTTGTTGGAGAGTGGAAAATGCTTGCCAAGAGTCTCCGTCCAGTACCAGATGAATGGTATGGATTAAAAGACGAGGATGAACGATACAGAAAAAGATATCTGGATATACTTTTGAATACTGAGGTGCGAGAACGTATACAACGTCGATCGGTTTTTTGGAATTCTATGAGAAACTTTCTTATCGAGCGTGGTTTCATGGAAGTAGAAACACCTGTTTTAGAGAATACTCCTGGAGGGGCAGATGCTCGTCCTTTTATGACGCATCACAATGCTCTAGATATAGATGTGTATCTACGTATTTCTGGTGGAGAACTAAGACAGAAAGAGCTTCTTGTTGCAGGTTTTCCAAAGGTGTTTGAAATAGGGCGAATTTTTCGTAATGAAGGAATGTCATATGAGCATTTACAGGACTATACTCAGATTGAGTTTTATCAAGCCTATTCAGATTATACAGAAGGTATGAAAATGCTTACTGAACTATATCGATATGTAGCTCAAAAAACATTTGGTAAAACGGTATTTACTATTGGTGAGCAAGAAGTTGATTTGGCAAAAGAATGGGAGATATATGATTATGTAGAAATCATTAAAGAAAAGACAGGAGTTAATGTTCTTGAAGCAAATATCGAAGAACTTGTAGAAAAAATGAAAGAACTTTCAATAAAATTTGATCCCAAGGAAATTAATAAAGAACGAGCCACTGATCTTATTTGGAAAAAAATCCGAAAAGAAATAACGGGTCCAGGTTTCCTTATTAACGTTCCTGTTTTTATGGAACCACTTGCAAAGAAAAGTGAAAAGAATCTTGAAACTGTAGAGCGTTTTCAGATTATTCTTGGTGGAAGTGAAATGGGTAAAGGATTCAGTGAACTTAATAATCCTCTTGATCAGAGAGAACGATTTGAACATCAAGAAGAGCTTCGGGCTGCGGGTGATGATGAAGCGCATATGAAAGATGATGCGTACATAGAAGCTATGGAATATGGAATGCCCCCTGCTTTTGGTTTTGGTATCAGTGAGAGACTTTTTGCAGTACTTGAAGGTGTATCAGTTCGTGAAGGACAGATTTTTCCAATGATGAGGCCTAAGGAATAATTTAGGTATTTAGTCTTATGCAAAAAACATGTCTCGATTTATCGAGACATGTTTTTTGCACATTATCTGGGGTTTAAATAAGGTGTTGTGTTTTAATGTTATCTGTTGTGGATAACTTCCTTTAGGTAAGTGGGTGATGGTGGTATATAATGGTAAGCAAGTGGGATAAAGTGGGAAGTTTGATACACACTAAGTATTACATTTTCTATGAACTCACGAGCCGTTGTTAGTCCCTTCTTTGAGATTAGATACGCTAACGTAGACAATCTTAGGGTAAGGGGCGCCCCTCTGGGGTTTATAGTTTTGAATCTTGCATCTTAATTAGCATCATTATGTTTATCGGAGAATACATTCATACAGTTGACGAAAAAAAACGAATTTCACTTCCTTCCAAGTTTCGAAAAGAAGTAGGAAAAAAACTCGTAGTTACTCGTGGACTTGATAGTTGTCTTTTTCTTTATACAGAAGGTGAGTGGAAAAGAATTGCAGATCAACTCGGAACTTTAGGAATGGCAGGTAGTGATCAAAGAGGTATTAGTCGTTTTATGTTTGCAGGTGCGCAAGAAGTATCTGTTGATGGTGTGGGAAGAATTTTAATTCCAGATCATTTAAAGACATTTGCAGGAATGAAAGGAAAAGTGGTTTTTGCAGGCGTACATAACAGAATAGAATTATGGGACGAGAAGAAATGGCAAACCTATAAGAAGGTTATGGAGACACAAGCGGAAAAGCTTTCAGAAAAACTTGGTGATATTGGTGCTTTCTAATATGACAGACACACAGCATATACCAGTTCTTTTACATGAATCAATACAAGGACTCTCTCTCAAGAAAGGAGACACACTAATCGACGCAACATTTGGCGCCGGTGGTCATACTCAGGAAGTAGTTAGTCAATTTGGAAAAGATATACATATTATCGCTCTTGATCGGGATGAAGATGCTGTTCTTAAGGGTAAAGAAAGATTTAATAAACAAGAATGTCATCTAGATATTGTGCATGCGAATTACACAGAACTTCTAGAGGTAATCAAAGAAAAAGGAGTTGACGAGGTAGATGCTATACTCTTTGATCTAGGAACATCTGTTGATCAGCTTAAAACATCGGGAAGGGGATTCACCTTTGAAAAAGATGAATCACTTGAAATGACAATGGGCAAGAATGAGTTTAACGCAAGAGATATCGTTAACTTATGGTCCGCAGAGACACTAACGACCATCATTAAGGCATACGGAGAAGAACAATTTGCTTGGAAAATTGCTCAGAAGATTATAGAAAAGAGAGAAGAGAAACCTATAGAAACAACCTTTGAGCTTGTAGAGATTATCAAGCAGGCTACTCCAAAGTTTTATCATTTTAAAAAAATACATCCGGCAACAAAAACATTTCAAGCCTTACGGATTGCGGTTAACGATGAAATACAAGGTGTGCAAAAGGGTATCAGGCAAGCATTTGAAATATTGTCTCCAGGAGGAAGAATTTCGGTCATATCATTCCATAGCCTGGAAGATCGAGAAGTGAAGAGATATTTTAGAGAGTTAGAGGATGAGGGTTTGGCTATAAGGATTACCAAGAAGCCGATTACTCCTACTGAAGAAGAGATACAGGATAATAGAAAATCACGCAGTGCAAAGTTACGAATAACAGAAAAAATATAATGAAAACATTACTACATTTACATAAAGAAAAAATCATTACATGGACATTATTGTTCACCATAGTATTTTCATTTGTTTCGTATATATATTTAGTAAATCGCACAGTACTAAACGTTGTTGCTAGAGAGGAAGTGGAAACAGTTCTTTCTACGTTAGGTACAAAAGTCAGTGAGTTAGAATTTAAGTACATATCTTTAAAAAATGTTGTCACTATGCAATATGCATATGATAGGGGTTTTACTAAAATTGACGAAGGAAGGGATGTTTATTTCGCAGTACGTAGTGGATCACGAGATCTTTCTGTAAATACGACACAATAAAAACATGAAAAATTCAGCAAACATCCGAATTAAAATACTTTCGGTGTGTGTTGTTTTTTGCGGTGTATTTTTGATGACACGTTTGTATTATGTACAAATTTTACACGGGGAAGAATTTTCTTTGAGGGCAGATCGCCAATACGTACGTCCTAATCATTCTCTTTTTAACAGGGGAACAATTTTTTTTGAAACAAAAGATGGTGAACGTATTCCTGCTGCTACGCTAAAAACTGGTTACATTGTCTCCATTAATCCCTCTTTATTGGAAAATCCTAAAGACACATATGTGGCTATAGAGTCTCTTATTGACGTAGATAAAGAAGATTTTTTCTCGAAAGCTTCAAAAGTAGATGATCCCTATGAAGAAATAGCTAGTAGAGTAAATCAAGAAACGGCTGATGCTATTTTGGATCTTCAGATGACAGGGCTACAAGTTAGTAAAGAAAAGTGGCGCTACTATCCTGGAGGAGAAATGGCTGCACAAACGTTAGGAATTATTGCATATAGCGGTGATGAGCTTGCGGGACGATATGGTTTGGAGCGTTCGTATGAACAAGTACTTGGTCGGACTGAGGGTAATGTATATGTGAACTTTTTCGCAGAAATTTTCTCAAATATTCGTGATGTGGTGACATACTCTGAAGATAAAGAAGGAGATGTCGTGACAACTATTGAGCCAAATGTTCAGGCCTTTCTTGAACAGAAGCTGAGAGATACACAAGAGGAATGGGATTCTGTACAAGTGGGTGGTATTGTCATTGATCCACAAACGGGAGAAGTTGTGGCGCTTGGGTCATATCCAACATTTAACCCAAATGATTTTTCTGGAGAAAGCTTATCGGCTTTTATTAATCCGCTTGTAGAGGATGTGTATGAGATGGGTTCTATTGTAAAAGCTCTGACTGTAGCGGCAGGTCTAGATTCTGGAGTTATTACTCCAGAGAGTACATATTATGACGCCGGATATTTGGTGTTGAACGGATCTCGTATAGAAAACTATGATGGTAAAGGAAGGGGTACTGTTCCGATGCAGGAAATATTAAGTCAGTCTCTGAACACTGGTGCTGCTTACGTGGCATCAGAATTGGGAAACGAAATTTTCTCACAATATATGTTTGATTATGGTCTCGGAGAAGTTTCAGGGATAGACCTGCCAAATGATACACTGGGTTTGACTGCTAATTTAAATTCTCCTCGTGAAATTGAGCATGCAACTGCTTCATATGGACAAGGTGTTGCTGTGACACCTATGACTATAACAAGAGCGTTGTCCGTATTGGCAAATGGAGGTAGACTCATTACTCCTCATATAGTAAAAGAAGTTAATTATATATATGGCTTACCAAATAAAACTGAAATACA
This sequence comes from Minisyncoccota bacterium, assembly GCA_905478465.1. GTDB lineage: Bacteria > Patescibacteriota > Minisyncoccia > Phycocordibacterales > CAJQIN01 > CAJQIN01. Next base: position 44,601 of record CAJQIN010000017.1, read on the forward strand.
AGAAAAAAGAGTTTTGAAAGAGGGTACTGCCGAGGATATTAGTCGTATGCTGACTACTGTTGTAGATGATGCTTTACTTGGTGGTACAGTTAATCTGGAGCGATATTCTATAGCTGCCAAAACAGGAACTGCTCAGGTTGCATCAGAAGACGGTGGGTACTATGATGACAAATATCTACATACATTTTTTGGATATTTTCCTTCGTATGATGCAAAATTTCTTATTTTCTTGTATGTAAAGTTTCCACAAGGAGAGCGATATGCATCACATACTCTTACGTATCCTTTTATGGACATGACAAACTTTTTAATTAATTATTATGATATACCGCCTGACAGGTAACTCTTTGTACTTATTATGAAAAAAATAACAAAAAAAATTCTAAGAAGTTTAATTACAGGAATTTTAAATATGGAGGCTCGTTTTGTCTTATGGAGATATCGTCCAAAAATTGTAGTAGTGACTGGAACTGTGGGTAAGACATCAACAAAAGATGCAGTTTTTGCAGTATTCGATACTCTTTTTACAACACGAAAAAGTGACAAAAGTTTCAATAGTGAAATAGGGGTACCTCTTACTATACTCGGATTACCAAATGCCTGGGGGAGCCTTTCTGGATGGATGAAAAATATCTTGAGAGGTTTTGTATGTATGCTTTCATCTCCTAAATATCCGGAGTGGCTTATCATTGAGATGGGTACAGATAGGCCAGAGATATGAGTAGTATTTCAAAATGGCTACATCCTGATATTGTTGTGGCTACACGTTTTGCAGAAATACCTGTGCATGTTGAAAATTTTAAAAGTCCAGAAGATGTAATTAAAGAAGAGCAGTCTATTGCATATGCTCTTTCTCAGGAAGGTGTGCTAGTTGCCAATAATGATGATCCTATATCTGTATCTTTGCGTGACGCACTTCATGTGCAAGGAGTATCTTTTGGTATGACTGAGAAAGCTGGTGTAAATGCAACACATCTAGAAATTTTATATAAAAAAGTGGGAGAGCAGACATTCCCAGATGGAGTTCGTTTTCGGGCAAATCACAAAGAAGCTAGTGTACCCATTACTATTCAAGGAGCTCTCGGTGTACAGCATGTGTACCCCGTGATAGCTGCTCTGGCAACAGGTATTTCACAAGGTATTAACCTTGTGAAGCTAGGACAGGTATTTGATAGCTACGAGACGCCACGGGGACGTATGAGGCTCTTAGAGGGTAAATATGAGAGTCTACTCATTGATGACAGTTATAACTCTTCTCCAGTGGCTGCAGAACAAGCACTTATTACATTAAAAAACATAGAAACAAAAGGTAGAAGAATTGTTGTCTTTGGGGACATGAAAGAGCTTGGGGTATATGCAGAAAAAGAACATGTGCGTATCGGTAAAATCGCAGGTGAATATGCGGACATGTTTATTGTGGTTGGAGAGCATTGTTCATATTTTTTAAAAGGAGCAGAAGTTTCTGGTTTAAAAAATTCTCAAATGTCTGCGCACAAGGATGCTGAGAGTGCCGGAATCTTTTTGCAAGACAAAATCCAGGCTGGAGATATTGTTTTAATAAAAGGATCACAGTCTATTCGTTTGGAAAAAATAGTAGAAAAATTAATGCTACATCCTGAGTATGCAAAAAATCTTCTTGTTAGACAAGAAGATGAGTGGAATAAAAGATAAATTACAAAATAGCTTCAATATCTTTTTTTGAAATAGGTCCTTCACGAAGGATATTTATTTTATCTCCGGTTAAGTCAACAATTGTTGAAGGAATGTGATTCTCTAAAGGCCCTTGGTCGATAGCTGTGTCTATTTCAGGAAGCTGGTTAATAATTTCTGGAACATTTGTTAGTTCCGGAAAGCTACTCTTATTGGCACTGGTAGTGGTTATTGGTTTTCCAAGTTGTTTGATAAGTTCAAGAATAAATGGATGTTCAGGAATACGTATACCTATAGTGTTTCCTCCGGCAACTACTTCATCAGGGAGTTTATGTGTTCTGGGAAGAATTAGGGTTAATGGTCCCGGAAGAAAAGTGGAAATAATTTTTTCTGTGCGTATATCAACCTTTGCATATATTTTTAACATTTCAATATCAGATACGGCGATACTGAATGGTTTTGTGTATTCTCGTTCTTTTAGAGTGTAGAGTTTCTTGGTTGCTTCTATGTTAGTGGCATCAACTCCTAGGCCATAAACAGTATCGGTGGGGTAGAGAAGGGTATTTCCTTTTTGTAACGTAAAGAGGGCTTTTTTCAAAGTTTTTGGTGTGTATGTGTCAGGTGATTGTATAGACAGTATGTGTGTCATATGAACAAAAATGAATATTAGCAGGTTTTTTATTTTTTGGGTATAAAAAGAAAAACCGGACCCCGTTGGGATCCGGTTTATTATAAACACAACAGCATTAGTTATTGGCCGATGAAATAGCCTCTCTTGTGACGGGGGTAGGCCGGCCGATGTTCTGCATGTCAAGCAGAAGATCTTTGGCCGTTTTGACCGAGAACATTTGGATTAGGTCCATAGCAGCATTGCCACCTTGCGCCTGAACACCATTGGTTCCAGTCGTATTCCCGAACTGAATGTCCGGAACCCACTTCTGCTTCTCGATGGCCTCGGCGTAACGTTGGTTAATTTTGACCCAGGCTTCGAGTTTCTGTTCTAGGGCGCCGTCGGCTTCCATGACTGTGCGTTTGTATGCTCCGTCACCTTCGCCGCGGAGTTCCTGCTCCTCTTTGTACTCAGCAGCTGCCAACTTTTTCTGCTCGGCTTCCATTTTCTCCTGCTCAGCAACTAGCACATTCTGGGTAGCTTCTATAACTGCCACTTGTTGCTTTTGCTCAGCCTCGACGATGGCCTTTTCTTTGTCGACTTCTTTTTCGTACTTGGCTGTCATCACAGAAGCTTTACCCTTTTCTTCGGCCGTGATTGCTTCTTGCTTAGCTTGTTCGGCCTGCGCTTTAGCAGTGATGATCGCCATGGTCGCTTCGCGCTTTGTGGAAATTTGCTGGAGTGTTTTATCTTCGAAATTCCAGTCAACGATCTGATGTCCAGAGACGGTGAAGCCATAAACGGACAGGTCACCTTTTTGATGAACCATCATGCCATCTTTTCCGACAACTATCCGAGGAACGTTCTTGACGACAGTCTTGCCCGTCGTCTCGTCAGTCTGAACAACTTCTTCGATTTCGGTCTGGAATTTACCTTTGGTGAGCTGTTCTTTGGACCACTCGGTGTAGGTACTACGCTTTTCAGCATAGGCTTCTTCGGACGTCATGAGTCCTGCGGTAAGGTTCATGGCTTCTTCTGTCACAGGCTTGACCAGTTTGAAGGCAACGCCACTATCACTGCGAAATGCCTTATGTAACTCGACCATTGTTTTTTCATCCTTGGGTAGATCGAAACGTGTGACACCATAGATGGTGCCCGTGCCGCCGTCTTGGTAACGGACAGCAATGCCTGTTTGCTGGATTGATGCGTCATCGTTGTTGCTCTGGTCTTTGTCGTAGTCGAAGGTTAGAACATCTTGGTAAACGGTCTCTTTGCCGAACCATGTCCAGTAGAAACCAGGTTCAAATTTGACAACAATTGTGCCGGTCGGATACTGGATGACTGTGCGATGACCGGCATCATTGACGCCGGAAATCATGAACATCATAATGATGAGAATGACTGTGAAAACACCGGTAAAGATTACCTTGATGGGAATATCGATCGTTTCCGATTTAAACATGTGCTCTGTTCCTTTCGAGAAAAGCTGTACAATATTAGAGCTTCGCAACGTGCGAAGCTCTTGATTTTATTACCCTTCAGACTTTAGCTGATCCTCTGTTTGATTTTTTTGGCTTCTTTTTCAATTGACATTGCCTTCGAATCAAGTTGGGCCTGCGTAAGACTTTCCTGAGCATTGCTAATACGTCGCCACTTGATAAACTCTTTGACGGCATAGCATGCTGTCGCAATAATAAGAATAACGAACACTATCTTGAACATGAGAGTACTCCTTCTGTTGTGTGTTATGTAAATGAACATACTATTTAGACTGGAAACATTCCAGACTAAATTAAAACCTATAAAAATCTAACATAGTAAAGTTTTTTGTCAAGTACGTGTAAATAGATTAGGTTGTCTTTTGGGGAACTCTGGTCTTATATAAACATTAGTTTTTAGATATCTAAAAAACAAGTACAAATAAACCTAATCAAAAAAATATTGTAAATATTTTGCAAAATAAGGCTTAAAATTTGTGACCCTACGGGGAATCGAACCCCGGTTTCAGCCTTGAGAAGGCTACGTCCTAGCCGCTAGACGATAGGGCCAAAAAAATAAAACTCAAGGTGCTTACTTTATAAAAATAATACACAAAACCTTAAGAATGAAGAAATAGTAGCATTTTTGTATGAAAAGGCAAAAATAAAAGAGTCATACGTTTTTTGCGTATGACTCTGTTAATTAAGAATTTGTTCCCATTATAGAAAGGCCAAGTTTGATATTTCTTCTTCCTTGTTTTGTTTGAGTAGGAACAGGAATATCTTTGATTTCTTGGTAGGCCACTTTGTATTCAGGCGTCTTCCATTTTTTTTCAAAAAATACAGATAACCTGATAATGGGTTTCCATATGTCCCAGCAAGATTGAATTTCCATTAGAAACCTCTCTTTTCTCTTAGTTATTATTTTGTTTACTTTACTCTGTACAAACAGTATCTTGATTTTATTGATCAGGCAAGAGCTTCTTCTACGAGCTCTTTTACAAGTGTTCCATCTGCATTACCAGCGGTTTCTTTCATCACAGCACCAATTAGCATTCCCATTTTTGTTTTGTCAGTTACACCCATCTCTTCTTTCTTTTGAAGAACTATTTTTTGTATATCTTCTCGGCTCATAAGCTCAGGAAGAAACACGTCTAAAATAGCAAGTTCTTCTTTCTCTGATTCAGCAAGTTCTGGTCGACCACCTTTGATAAATTGTTCAATAGAATCTTTTCTTTTATTAGCTTCTCGTTTAATGACTGCTAAGGCAGCTGCATCAGAGATTTCACTTTGTGGAGTTCCTCCTTTCGAAACAAGGTCATTAACAAAAGCGGTAGACAGACCTCGAAGTACGGAAAGACGAACGGTTTCTTTGGCACGCATAGCATCTTTAATACTTTCTTTAATTTGTGATTGTAGGGACATAAAAAATTACATTAAGGATAATTATCTGATGTCATTCATCATATCATAGACATCTGATATACTAAGTGTATATGGATATATTTATTGTTGTATTATTAGCTACGGTGCTTTTGTTACTAGGAATCATCCTGTTACAGTCAAATAAGAAAGATGGATCTTCTTCTGAGAGCTCATCTATGTTGCTACAGCAATTAAATGAACTATCCAAAACAGTTGACCAGAAGATGGGTGATGCTAATAAACAAGTGAACGAAACACTTCGTTTTCAATTTAAGGACTCTCAAGATCTCATAAAAGAAATTACTAAGGAAATAACAGAGGTAAAAGAAGTTGGTCGTCAGACAGCATCTATTGCTGAACAATTGAAGTCTTTAGAGGATATTTTAAAAAATCCAAAACAGCGTGGAGTATTAGGTGAGTACTATCTGGAAACTCTTTTAAAGAATACTCTTCCCCCAGAAAGTTATGAAATGCAGTATGGATTTGCTAACGGAGAAATGGTTGATGCTGTAGTTTTTGTGAAAGATAAAATAATTCCAGTGGATTCAAAATTCTCTTTAGAAAACTACAATCGTTTTGTGGAAGAAAAAGATGGAAAAGAAAAAGATCGTCTAGAGAAGCTTTTCGTATCTGATTTGAAAATGCGTGTACAGGAAACTTCAAAATATATTCGTCCAGAAGAGGGGACGCTAGACTTTGCCTTTATGTTTATTCCACATGAGGCAATTTACTATGACCTTCTTACTAATAAAATTGGAGAAACGGGATCTGAGGAGTCTATAATACAGAGAGCTGCTCATAAGCATAAAGTTATTATTGTTTCTCCGACATCTTTTTTGGCATACCTTCAAACAGTTCTTCAGGGATTGAAAGCTATGCAGATTGAAGAGAAAGCACAAGATATTATTAAACGTGTTGCAGAGTTAAATAGACATATTTCAGCTTATGAGAAATACCACCAATCTTTAGGCAAATCTTTGAATACCACTGTAAATCACTACAATAAGACAGGGTCTGAATTAAAGAAAATAGATAAGGATGTTCTTCGAATAACGGGTGATGCTATAGGGGTTGAAATAGAAGAGATTGAAAACCCTGAAATAGAATAGGAAGTTTTTAGACCTAATCCAGGACTATTTTATGTAAATTTCTGTGTTTGACACTGGAAAAAGGTACTTTATCTAGGGACTGTTAATTGGGCTTGCAAATCTCTGTAATTCAGTTATTATATTGCGATATATATGGCAACAACAAAAACAACACCAAAAAAAACTGAAGTAGCTGAAAAGAAAGTTACAGCTACCAAAAAACCAGCAACTACTCCAAAGAAAGTGGTAAAAAAAGCTGTGAAGAAAACAGAGGTAGATATGTCAAAAGATTATGCTATTTTTGAAACAGGAGGAAGGCAGTATGGTGTACAGGTTGGAGATACTATTAAAATAGAGAAACTTATCGGTTCATACGAAGAAGGTTCCTCAGTTACATTTGATAAAGTACTTTTTGTTGATAACGGAGCAGATACAACTATTGGTGACCCGTATATCAAGGGTGCAAGTATTGTATGTGATATAAAATCTATTGCTCGTGCCCGAAAGGTGAGTGTTGTAAAATATAAAGCAAAAAGTAGATACTTCAAAAGAAACGGACATCGACAACCATTTTTTGAACTTACCATTACTGCTATAAAATAAAAAAACACCCAAAGGGTGTTTTTTTATTTTCTATTATTTAGTGCGTTCTCTAGTGTCTCTTTGTCAGAATATTCAATTTCTGTTCCTGTGGATAGTCCTCGTCCAAGAATAGTAAGCTTGATGTTAAAAGAATCTAATTCCTTCTTTAGAAAATCAGCAGTGTTATCTCCTTCGGGTGTTGCGTTCATGGCAATGATGATTTCTTTGGGTACTTGTTTTTCTATACGTCTTTTGAGTTCGCTAAGACGAATTCTTTTTTGGGGATCTTTTTCAACAACTGGAAGATTCCCTCCTAGAATAAAATAAAGACCGTGATACAGGTGACTTTTTTCCATGGCTTCCAAGTCTGTATCTTTCTCTAAGACCATGAGCAAGTCGTTATTTCGTGTGGCATCTTTTACAATAGGGTGAAGTGTTTCTGTTGTATCATGCGAATAAAAATAAGCATAGCTTTCTGTGCATAAACGAACGTGGCTTTTTAAGTTTTTTATCTCTTCTGCAAGAGAGTTAAGATAATAATCCTCTTTAGACAAAAGGGCATAAACGACTCGTTTTGCTTGACGAGGCCCTATGCCTGGAAATTGAGAAATAAGCTGTGTGAGACTTTCTATAGATTGCATTTTTGTATATTAAAAATTATCAAAATCTTTACTTCCTCCATCAGCATGACCACCATCAATATCATTAAAGGAAGACTTGTCAGTATCAAAGTAAAGCTCCACTCGTCCGGTCGGACCATTTCTGTGTTTTTCGATCATAATTTCAGTTAAGTTTTGTCGTCCACCACTATCTTCGTCTTTTTCTCTGTGAATAAACATAACAACATCCGCATCTTGTTCGATAGAACCAGAGTCTCGAAGGTCAGAAAGTCTAGGTTTTCCTCCTCGACTTTCTACAGCACGAGAAAGCTGTGATAATGCTAGGACTGGAACATTAAGCTCACGAGCAAGTGATTTTAGGGATCTAGAAATTTCAGTTACTTGTTGCACCATGTTGTCACTATTTTTGCTGTTAGTGGGGCTCATGAGCTGTAGGTAGTCCACAACAATAAGCCCTAGACCTTTTTCACTCTTGAGTCTTCGTGCTACTGATCGCATTTTAAGGATATTATTTCCCGGTTGATCATCTATATAAATAGGAGCCTTAGATAATGCCTCAAGTGAATCACGAATACGTGCAAAATCTTCTTCAGCTGTTAGTTTTCCTGTGCGTAATTTCCAAGCATCTACTTTTGACTCTGCTGCAAGCATACGATCAACGAGTTGTTGGGAACTCATTTCAAGAGAAAATATTCCTACAGGAATGTTGTGCTTCATGGCAGCCTGGCGCGCGATGTCTAGCGCAAGTGCTGTTTTTCCTGTTGATGGTCTAGCCGCGAGAATAATGAGATCTGAATTTTGAAGACCTGAAAGTTTATTATCCAGACCTGTAAATCCTGTTGGTACTCCACGCAGGCCGTCTTCTTCGTTGTGTAATTTGTCAATTCTTTCCCAAGCATCACCAAGAATAGAACGAACGTCAACAAATTTATGTAATGTTGAAAAGTTTGTGACTTCAAAAATAGATTTCTCAGCACTGTCTAGAATGTAGTCTAGATCTTGAGACTCATCGTATCCTAAGAGTGAAATTGATTCAGATGCTTCGATAAGTTTACGCATCATATATTTTTTTTGAATAATGTGTGCGTAATGTTCTGCGTTTGAAGAAGAGGGTACAGAGTTTACTAATTCTGTTAGATAACTACTTCCTCCGATACTTTCAAGACGTTTCTTTTCTTTCAGTTTTGAAGAGAGGGTAAGAAGGTCAATGGGCTCGCTTTTTCCAAAAAGCTCAAGCATCGCATCATAGATAATCTTATGTTTTGCTGAGTAAAATCCTTGAGAGGGGACAATGTCCATAACTTCGTAGAGGACCTCAGGACGGAGCATTATGGACCCTAAAAAGGCCATTTCAGCATCAATACTTTGTGGTGGTATACGAAGTTCTTTCTTGTGGGATGTGTCTGTCATATATGATTAGTATTATACAGAAAAACCTGCATATCACCTTGAGTATTACTTGTGTGTAAGGTGTGTATAAAAAAATGGCCTAGAATGGTTCTATATGTTAATTTCTATTTAGAAAGAGGTGATTATCATGTTATTAAGATTAAAATCGTGGCTCGAGAGTCTTCTGAAAGCTACGTGTGAGTTCGTAACATTAGTCATTTTATTTGTATTATTTTTATGTACCTGCGGTTTTAGTGATTGGTATTCTGATGAGGCTGATTATCCTTCGTACTATCGTGGAAAAAAGAAATGGTATTCGATGTTTGTTCAAACTTGGAATTTTATATTATTTGCTTTTTATTTTGTTTTTTCAAAAAACACAAAAGGAAAAAGGGATATAAATTTTTAGTTTATTAGATGTAAACGTGAATACTTTTTCAAAAACACCCGTATTTTATTTATCGGGTGTTTTTTATAGCTATTTTTCTACAACCTCTTGTCCTGTAGGGGTATCTTTTATTTCTAAACCTTGAGCTTCAATTTTCTCACGAAGTTCATCTGATAATTTCCAGTTTTTTTCTTGGCGGGCCTTTAGTCGTTTACCAAGAAGTGTTTGTACTTCTGGAGATATTTGGACATCATTAGTTTCTAAATTACATAGATCTAGCCCAAGAACTTTGTCTATGTCAAAAATTGTTGCTTTTTTATCCGCACCAGTAATATCTGTGTCTTTTAGTATCTCCCATAATAGCGCTATTGTACGAGATGTATCAAGGTCATCAGCAATAAGCTTTTTGGCTTGTGCTACATAGCGATCGTTAATTTTCCCTTTGGGTGGATATTTTTTGAGGATATTTGATAGTCTGAATAATGCGGTTTCAGATGCTTTAAGTGCTTGCCAGCTAAATGCGAGAGGGGAGCGGTAATGTGCCGTGAGTACGAAATATCGATAAGCAAGAGGGTGAATATGTTTATCCAGGATACTTTGTATTCGAAGGAAGTTGTCTTTTGATTTTGACATTTTTTCTCCTTCGGTAATAAGAAATTCTCCATGAAGCCAGAATTGTGCAAATTGTTTTCCTGTAACTCCTTCCGATTGTGCTATTTCATTATTATGATGGATGGCGATATGATCCACACCTCCGGTGTGTATGTCTATCTGTTCACCCAAAATTTTCATTACCATTGCAGAACACTCTATATGCCAACCTGGAAAACCAATACCCCAGGGAGAATCCCATTCTTGTTGTCGTTTTTCAATTCCTGAAAATTTCCATAGAGCAAAATCTGTGGGATTTTTTTTCTCAGGATTAGATTTTACACGAGCGCCTTCTTTGAGCCCTTTCAGGTTGGTACCCCCGAGTTCTCCGTATGTAGGAAATTTTTTAGTATTAAAATATATACCATCAGATGTTTTGTAAGTGTAGCCTTTTTGTTCAAGTTTTTGGATTAGAGATATTTGTTCTTTGATAAAATTGGTGGCTCGTGGGAAGATAACGGATTTTTTTTCAATATGTAATGTGTCTAAATCATTAAAGAACTGTTGAGTATAAAAAGTACTAATTTCTTCTGCTGTTTTACCT
>CAJQIN010000018.1 GCA_905478465.1 Minisyncoccota bacterium
GGTCATATAAAACTAGATGATGAGCATACATATATGGTAGGAAAATATGGACCGATTGTAAAAAAAGAGAAAGATGGTGTGACGACATGGCTAAAGGTGAAAGAGGGATTGGATATTAAAAAATTAGATTCTGGGGGATATTCTCTCTATGATGTAATTATAAACAGTAATAAAGAACCAGTGGGAACATATAATGGACATGAGATAAAGATATATAGCGGTAAGTATGGATTATATACAAAGTATGATGATAGGAATGTGACATTAACGTCACTGGGAAAGAAAGAGGAAGATATAACATTATCGGATATAGTTTCATTGATTGAAAAACCGAAAACGCATGCGTCCTTGGAATCTGGAAAGAGTGTAGTAAGAGAATTTAACAAGTCGATGAGTATTCGAAATGGAAAATATGGACATTATATTTATTATAAAACAGATAAAATGTCAAAGCCAAAATTTATGAATTTCAAAAGTTACAAAGGGGATTATATGACGGATAGTAAGGATGATGTGATAAAATGGATAAAGGAAACACATAAAATTACTCATTTTTCATAGAATTCAGGTTTTCTTAGACGCCCCACTTTGAAAGGGTCTGGTTCTAATGTAACAATTTGAAGAATGATTGTAAAGTCTCGATTTTTAAAATCGACAAGAGAATAATCATGATGTCTAATTTTGAATTTTAGTTTATTGAGCGAATCCAACGGTGGATTAAAGTGAGAAACTCCGCTACCTGAGTTTGCGGGACCTTTCCCCGCAAGTTGCACAACTTCGGAGAAGAAAGATGTGGTGTGTTGGTCGACTTCATTATTAGTAAAGACAATATCCATGATTTTGTCAGGAGTCACCTCATCAAATTGGTTGATTTTATCGATTTCGATACAATAAACTTCATTCTCAGTATGGTCAGTACGTAGTTCAAAATCGGGCTCAATAAATTGATCAAGGGCGGCCGTCAACACCGTTTCCCCCGCAACATGGTAAGCATATACAGGGGTGGTCAGTGTCCCAGACGTGTATTTTGCTTTTTTAAATCCTAAAAAGGAACCCAGTCCCCAGTTCGTAACTTTATTAAATACATCAACGCGTAATTGCCGATTACTGTCGGTTTCTGTATAGGGTTCATTTGTTTCACAATGAATAGTGAAAACAGGTATTGTAGATTGATTAGCTGTTTGTCCATCAGCAACTTTTAAAACAAATAGTAATTTTTTTTTAATAGGATTATATGTAACTTTGAATGTATATATCCCGCCACCAATAGCCCCATAAAAGTTATTGTTTAAATGATTTTGCAGTTCATGTGCAAGTTCATCTGGTTGATAATCACCTTCTTGAATTTGAATGATTTTCGTGGAACTGCCAAGCTTGACGGTCAGTTTTGTGTTGCGATTATTATTTGAAAAAGTTGATTCAGTAAATTTAGGAAGAATAATATTACCAAGACGAATACTTTGTACATTTTTATATGCATTTGGGATAGTTACTTCAAAGTGGTTAGCATTGGGCCAGATTCGTTCATTGCGGTCATTGCTGTGAATAATAAGATTGCGCTGATTTAAATAATAGCTTTGGCGACTACCTTCAACATTTCTCTCTACGACACGGGAGTCCATTAGTATTATAGGAGATTAAGATATTTTTATATATATATATAAACTATATGGATAGTCGTGCAATTATTAATATATTAGTATCATTTATAATAATAGGTGTTTTGATTTTACTATTTTCCGTAGAAAATACATTATGGGCGCTATATTGGATATTATTTACATTGTATTTAATGGTATTTTTTTCAATAGGTTTGGGATTGCATAATAGTCTTCAAGAGTTAGGAGAGTTAACTCTGCCAATAATATTAATGTCATTTTTAATTACGTGGTTAATTCAGATATTTTCATCTAAACAGCAATTAATCGAAGAGGACAAAATGGTGAGGCGGCTTGGCCTTACAGAAAAAGTACCAAATACTTTTTATAATATGTATACGGGTGTATTATTATTATTAATTGTAAAAATAAGTTTATATGTCGGACTTCTTCGAAGTAAATTGCAAGCAAAAAACAGCAGTCAAAAAGGTGAAGACCGTGCTAAATTAATATATTTATCCGTATATGGAATGACAATAATTTCATTTCTATTATTAGTAGGAATGTCATTGGTTTCAGATTATTATATAACGGATGGCTAAAATGTTTTAAAAGCAAGTCCAAACAATCCAGAACTATTTTCCCAAATACCCGATATTTTAATAATTTTATTTATATCAGATACATTTTTAACTGCATAACAAGGTGTGCGATTATATCCAACATCAGGTTTATATTTGGTCATATATGAAAGATATTTATTTAAAATATAGTGTTCAATATTTATTGCGATCGAAGTGTAGTTGATGCAAATATTTTTGAGGGTCATAAATTCGTTAGAATAATTAATTCGAGCAAATGTGCTAGTATAACATCTAGGTGTTTTATTAGTTTCAATCTCAAAATATACACATTTAATATTAAAATCTTTCAAAATAATACTCATATATTTAGATATATAAACATATTTTTATATAATAAGTTAATGGTTAAGTACCACGAGACAACGTATGAAGATTATATATCAGAAATATCAAAATGTAATTTTCATAAGGAATTACAACATGTGATTGGAAATGAAACAACAATAGAGGACATGACAAATTATATATTTAATGGTCCGTGTGGAATTGGAAAGTACAGCCAGGCATTGTTGTTAATATCGCGATTCAGTCCAAGCAAATTGAAATATGAAAAAAAGGTACATTTAACTATAAATAAAAATGAATATACTTTTAAAATAAGTGATATTCATTATGAAGTAGATTTTTTGACGATGGGTTGTAATGCAAAAATAGTATGGACCGAAATATTCAATACGATCGTAAATATTGTATTATCAAATGGAATTAATAATGGTATAATATTGTGTCATAATTTTAATCATATATCCGCAGAATTATTGGATATATTTTACAGTTATATACAGCAAATATTTTACTTGCCTATTAATTTAAGATTTATATTTTTAACAGAGAGAATATCGTTTTTACCAATTCGTATTATAAATAATGCCATGCTTATAAATATTGGAAGACCAAATAAAGTTAATATAAATAAACGATTTGGTAAACATTCGAATATCGTAGACAATTTAAAGGAGTTATATTTACCAAATGTTGAGTATAAGCAAAGTGAGCAGGTGCAGAGTGAGCAAAGTGAGCAGCAGAGTGAGCAGAGTGGGCAGAGTGAGCAGAGTGAGCAGAGTGAGCAGAGTGGGCAGAGTGAATATAAAATAGTAGATGAACTAATAATGATGATTACCGACCAAACGACATTTAAAATATCTCAATTACGTGAAATTTTATATGATTTATTAACATATGATATAAAAATGTATGATGTATTGAATACTATAATAATGCGTTTAATAGAGAATTCAATATTAGATTTGGAAAAACTACCGGAGTTGATGAATGATATGCATATCTGCATGTATCAGTATAATAATAATTATAGACCGATATATCATTTAGAAAATATGATAGTAAAAATAGTAATACATGCAAATAAGTGAAGCAAAGAAAATATTAGAATTACCTGATAACTATGATGCTCAAACTTTAAAGAAGCAGTATCATATAAAGGCGTTAAAATATCATCCAGATAAAAATAATGATAACGGAGCAAAGGGAAAATTCCAAGAAATTAACGAAGCATATCAAGTTCTCTCTATGAAAAAACCCCACGATGAGACGTATATGACTTTACTAGAATATGTGATTACTGTATTATCTGAAAAAGGAGAATCTATATTAGAAGACATAGATGTGAATACATTAAAGAATATTCGACAATATATCTATAAGCCACCTGGGGTTGATGCAATAATAACAATATTGGATGCAATAATTGCAAGAAAAGATATTAAACCTGAACTAATACTACAACCAACACTAGATGATTTGTTTAATCAAAAGATATACAAATATATGCGCAATGACATTGAATATATGGTACCATTATGGCACTGCGACATGATATATACTGATCCAGATGGTAAAGAGTTTGTAATCAGGTGTAAACCAATATTAACACCGGGAATTGAGATTGATAAAGATAATAACATCCATTATTATGTTACGAAAAAGATAAATGAAGTATTGTCTGATGACAAAATGGAAATTATATTGGGAAATAATCAATATGAATTAGATATGGGAAAGGTATATATTAAGAAACGCCAAATATATACAATAAAAAATACTGGAATACCAATAATTCAATCGTTATTAAAACCGATACTATTAGGTCATATAATAATTCATATAAGCTTGATTTAAGCATCGGTCTTTTTCTTGATGACGCGCTTCTTTTTAGGCGTGGACTCAGTAACAATAGGCAGTTCAGCTGCAACTGGAGATGAAACTGGAGATG
>CAJQIN010000019.1 GCA_905478465.1 Minisyncoccota bacterium
GATATAATATATATATATATATATATATATATATGAAAAAATTTATACAAAAAAATTGGATAGTGCTTATTGCATTTATTTTGCCCGTACTTCTTATTGGCGGAGTATTTTTGAGTGTATATTTACCATCTATATTTCTTGCACCTCAGTATGATTTTGTGTATGTAGTATGTGATCAGGGTGTTCGAGTAACATATCCAAGGTATTCTTGTGAGCAATATGTTGAAGATAACTATGTTGTAGAAAATGGAAAGTTGGTAGTAAAAGAAATGGATCCTCTGCGTGATCTAGATTATGACGGTATTTTGGATGTAAATGAAGGTAGTGGTACATATAAGGTGCATCTTTTTGTTCACAATACAGATATTAATGAAAGCAGAGAAATTTCATTAATGGAGGCTCAATTGTTGACTTTGGATTCATCGGAATTTGCACCAGATAAAATACATATTACTAGACAGTATAAAGCAAGTGGAGATTTTATAGGAATTTTTGGTGGCAGGTCTATGTATGAAAACTATCTGTCTAAAGGTGATACTCATCAAGAGATTAATATCACAGATTCCTACAATAATTTATACTACGGTAATCGTGGTAGGGAATTACTATTAATTGGCTGGGTTCTTCCCGGAAGGAATTAACTTATATTTTTATGAATAAACAAGAGTTGTTACAAGAGCTTATACAGAAGGTGCAAATGGGTGAGATACGGAAAGAAGAGGTTACGTTGGTTATGGAACAAGATAATACTTCTTCTGTACAAATAAAATCTTCTGTTTTACATAATCCGGTGACAATAACTAGGCTGTTGTATGTTATAGGTGCAATTATAGTTACTATAGGATTGGTGGTGTTTTTGAGTCAAATTTGGAAGGATATTGGTCCTGGTGGACGTGTGCTTGTCACTTTAGGGCTAGGTATGTTGATGGCATTTTTGGGTTCAGTCTTGTTGGTTAATAAACCAAAGCACATGATAGGGTCAATCTTTCATGCATTGGGTGGTGTGTTGATACCAAGTGGTGCGATGGTTTTACTTTCGGAGATTGATTCAAATATTAATTCTTTGTGGCCAATAGCTATTGTATTCTTTGCTATATTTGTGTTTTATTTGTTACTTAATTTGTTCCATAAGCGTGTTATTTTGACATTTATTTCCGTCGTTATGGGGACAATATCCGCCTATTTAATCACAGCATCTTTGACCCAAGGATTAGTGAGATCTGTACTATATGATGATATTTTTGTGTATCTAACTATGATACTCGGTATAAGTTATCTTTTGTTTGCATATGTATTTCGTGAAGGTTGGAATAGTCGACTTGTTGGGATGCTTCAATTTTTTGGGAGTATTGCAGTTTTGGGATCTGCATTTAATCGAATATTTGAATCTGGTATATGGGAGTTTGTATACACCCTAATTATTATTGGAGGATTTTTCTTCTCTGTCTATATAAAAAGTCGTACTATTTTGGTAGTAACAACAGCTTTCTTAACAGCATATATTTCGTATATTACAGGAAGGTATTTTGCAGACTCATTCGGATGGCCTCTGACACTTATTGTTCTTGGTTTTGTTTTTATAGGTCTTGGATATATGTCAGTATCTATTAGCAAAAAATATATAGCATAAGAAAGACCCTCCATAAGTTGTGTAGATTTGATACAATAAACATACATGACTTTTATTTGGATTATTGTTTTCATTGCATCCTTAGTCCTCTTGGTGAAGAGTGCTGATTGGCTTCTTGAATCAAGTGAGAGAATAGGTCTTGCTATAGGACTCTCTCCTTTTCTTGTAGGAGTGTTGATTATAGGTTTAGGTACTTCTTTTCCAGAAGTAATAGCTGCTTTTGCGGCCCTCATGCAGGGGGCTACAGAGCTTATTCCTGCCACTGCTATAGGTTCTAATATCGCTAATATTCTATTGATAGTGGGACTTTCGGCTATTGTGGGTAGAAAGCTTTCTGTTACTAAAAACCTTATTGATCTGGACCTTCCTCTTCTTGCGGCAACAACCGCTATTCTGGTGGTTGTTGCGTATGATGGGGTTATTTATTTACCAGAATCTATCATTCTTATTATTTCGTATATTGTGTATTTTGCATATACTATTTTATATAAGGATGATAAAGATAGTGATGATTTTGAAGATGTAGGAGATATCATTCCGTCACGTGAAGAACGACGAGGACATATTTTATGGAGGAAAGGATTTTTTGCTAGATATAAAATTATTAATCCCAAAGACGTAGGTCTTGTGTGTATAGGTAGTATAGGATTAATTATTGGTGCTAAATATCTTATTGATGCGGTGATTAATCTATCTGCAATATTTAATATTGCACCTAGTATCATTACCATTTCCGCTGTCGCTTTTGGTACCTCTCTTCCAGAACTACTCGTATCACTTCGTGCTGCTTGGAAACATCAATCAGAGGTAGCTTTAGGAAATATATTTGGTTCAAATGTATTCAATGCTTTGATTGTGATAGGTGTTCCGGGACTTTTCAGTACATTGTACGTTGATCAGAAAACTATTCTTATCGGTATTCCGTTTCTTATTATCGCCACACTTCTTTTTGTTATTTCAGGTATTTCAAGACGTATTCATATATGGGAAGGTCTACTCTATCTTGTTCTATATGGTGTTTTCATAGCAAAACTGTTTGAGCTTATATAGCTTTCAAATAGAGCCTCTTTCGTGTATGATTACGGACTGTTAAAGTTTAATTAGTTATATATTTATGATTTCTCACAAAAAAACAAAAATCGTGGCTACTATTGGTCCGGTTACAGAAAGCATTGAAATGCTTACAAAGCTTAAGAAAGCAGGACTTAACGTCTGTCGTCTTAATTTTTCTCATGGTGATCATGCGGAACATCAAGAAAAAGTTGATAATATTAGAAAAGTTAGAGAATCAACAGGTCGACCTTTTGCTATCTTACAAGACCTTTCTGGTCCCAAGATTAGAACAGGAGAATTTGGAACTGCTTCAGGTAAAATTACCCTTAAAGCGGGAAAACAGTTTACTTTCACTACAAAAAAGATTGTAGGAGATGAGTCTACTGTTAGTGTGAACTATCCAACACTTCCACAAGAATTGAAGAAGGGGAGTATTGTTCTTGTTGATGATGGAAAAAAGAAATTTGAAGTAATCAAAACCACGACAACTGATGTTGTGTGTAAGGTTCTTGTGGGGGGAGAAACAAAAGGGCGTCGAGGAATTAATCTTCCTGGTGCATATTTGAAGATAAGTTCATTAACATCAAAAGATAAGAAAGATTTGGAATTTGGTGTAAAAAATCAAGTAGATTACATTGCACTTTCATTTGTTCGACGAGCTGAAGATATAAAAGAACTCCGAACTATTTTGAAAAGAAAAAAACTTGATGCTCATATTATTGCAAAAATAGAAACACAAGAAGCTATTGAAAACCTAGAAGCGATCATTGAGGCAGCTGATGGGGTTATGGTTGCACGTGGAGATCTTGCTATTGAAATTCCTGCAGAACAAGTGCCGCTTATTCAGAAAGAAATTATCGAGCGATGTAATGCTCTAGGGAAGCCTGTGATTACCGCAACACAGATGTTGGAGTCAATGATAAATTCTCCTGTACCAACTAGAGCAGAGGTGTCTGACGTTGCAAATGCTGTTCTTGATGGGACAGATGCTATTATGTTGTCTGAAGAGACTACCTTGGGAGATTATCCTGTACAAGCAGTTGAGGTGATGACTCGTGTTGCTATTGAAATAGAGAATAATACTGGTGTAGATATAGCTTTCAATAAAAATGAAGGTGAAGGTTTTGTAGATGTTGCGGATTCCGTGTCGGCATCTGTTGTAAATACTGCGCAAGATATTGGAGCAAAGCTTATTTTTGCATTAACTGAGTCAGGGTTTAGTGCGCGTATGATTTCTAGGTTTAAGCCAGACGCATCTATTATCGCAGTTACACCAAATGAGCGTGCTTTTCATAAGCTCGCACTTGTTTCTGGATGTTATCCTGTTTCGGTCAAGCGAGAAAAAACTCTTGATGCTGTTATGAAAAATATTCGAACATATTGTTTGAAAAATAAACTTGCGGTTAAGGGAGACAAGGTTGTCATTGCTGCAGGGGTACCTTTTAATGATGTAGCACTTCCAACTAATATGATATTGGTAGAAGAAATCTAGATCAATTTCTTGTATCGAAAAATAATACCCACGTAGACATAGTCTACGTGGGTATTATTTTTTAGATAACAAATTATATGAATGCCTGGTAGGCAATATTCTTTATATAATCTATATTTTCTTTTGGAACAATAACAAAGAAGGTTTGTGCGTAGCAATTTCCAACAACTTTCATCAGGAATCCTGATTTAGTGTTAGATATTTTTAGAGTTCGATTTCCATTGGTAGATGTTTTGATTATCTTACCTAGTGTCATTCGAAGTTTGGGCACTTTGATTAGGGCGTCAATAATAGGTAAAGCAGAATCAATAGCTGTTGTGTGTTTTCCTGCGATTCCTGGGCCTGTGCGGTGTTGGGGCATATATTAGTAACAATACAATCTTGTTTTTATGTGTCAAATAATAAGTTCTATAAAAGAAGCTTCTATGTGGTAACATTCTTAGTATGAATCAAAATTACACATCATTTTTCAAGAACAAAAAAATAACCGTCATGGGTCTAGGTCTACTTGGGCGCGGGGTAGGAGATATTATTTTTTTGGCAGAACAGGGTGCACTAGAAATTATCGTTACAGATATCAAGACAGAGGAGGATCTCTTTGAGAGTGTTGATAAAATAAGGCATTTCAAAAATGTAAAACTTGTCTTGGGTGAGCACCGACTAGAAGATTTTAGAGATAGAGATTTTATTATAAAGGGAAATGGTGTTCCTTTAGACTCGTTGTATGTTGCTGAAGCACAAAAAAATAGTATTCCTGTTGAGATGAGTACTGCGCTGTTCGCTTCTTTTTATCCAGGAACAATTATCGGAATTACTGGTACGCGTGGTAAGACGACAGTGACGCATATTATTTTTGAGACATTAAAGTTAGCAGGAAAAAAAGTATTTCTTGGAGGAAACATCCAGGGAGTTTCTACACTTGCACATCTTGTAGATTCTACAAGTGATGAAATTGCTGTTTTAGAACTCGACTCGTGGCAATTACAGGGATTTGGAGAAAGAAAAATAAGTCCACATATTTCGGTATTTACAAATTTAATGCCGGATCATCTTAATTATTATAAAGGGGATGTGAATAAGTATTTTGATGATAAGTCATATATTTTTAAGTTTCAAGAAGAGAAAGATGTTTTTGTGTTAGGGGAGAGGGTGGTAAAGATGATTGATGATGTTTATTCTCTAAAGAGTATAAAAAGTCAAAAAATAATTGCTAGTCCTGAGGATGTTTCTGAGAAATGGAATATTCAAATTCCCGGAGAACATAATCTATATAATATTGCATGTGCTGTGGAAGCACTTAGAGCATTTGGTATTTCTGATACAGATATACAGTCTGGTGTAGAGAATTTTACAGGAGTAGCAGGACGTTTGGAGTTGGTAAAAGAATATGACGGTATAAAAATATATAATGATACGACCGCTACAACACCTGAAGCCACGCTTGCGGGTCTTCGTGCTGTGGCAACAGATAAAAATACAGTACTTATTTGTGGTGGGTCATATAAAGATATTGATCCTTCGAAACTAGCTGAACAAATAGATTTATATGCAAAAGTAGTAGTAACTATTCCAGGAACAGGTACTGATCGTTTGTTACCTCTGTTATTAGGAAAGGATGTTAAGATCGAAAAAACAGAAACTCTTGAAGAGGCTTTTATAAAAGCTCGAGATGTTGCTGTTTCAGGAGATGTTATTCTTTTCTCGCCCGCATTTGCTTCTTTTGGAATGTTTAAAAATGAATACGATAGAGGAGATCAATTTAATACTCTTGTAAAAAAGTAGATTTTTTGCAGGTAATATATTAGGTAAATAAAAAATCACCCGATTGTTTAACGGGTGATTTGTTTTTGAAAGAAAGGGGTCATCTATGAATGATAAGTACAAGATTTCGACTCAGGTCACCTCTTTTATGAGAATGGCAATGAATATTACGGAAAGTGTCGATATCATCGTTTTGAACATGCTCTGGACGAATTCTATATCTTTGAACAAGGTGCTCTTTGATTATCCACGGGATATCAAGTTGGCCTAGTCTAGATTTGTCTATCGGATATCCGTATTCATCATTTAATATTTTAAAGAGAGTTTTATTTTTCTTTCTGTGTTCACTCAAAATATGAACAGGGTGGATAAAACTTTCTCCACTAATTCCACAGGCAATGAAAGCTTTTATTGACCCTGGTGTGAATGATGTAAACTCTTTCCGCATTACATCTAAAATACTCACAATACGACCTTCTTTTATGGCTTTGGGATTAAGTAGCGTATCTCTAGAGATGTGCCCTGCTACTACTTTATTTCCTGCATAGAGAACTAGTGTGTGACAATCTCCCGACCGCATACCGAGAGCTGTTCCGAACGGAAGGACTGTCGCGTCAAAAAAATTATAAGTCTTGTGGACGGTAACTGTATAAGAACTGTCAGATATTTTGATGTGATAGTCTTTTTCAGTAGCTATTCTCTGTTCTAGTCCAAGTTTTGGAAGAAAAATTCTAGATAGGTGTGCATCTCCTGAAACTTTTTGTAGGGCAATTTTTAGACGATTAAATTGTTCACTGGCAAGAAGTGTTAGGCGAGCGTGTGGATTGCGTAAATCTGGGCAACTCCAGTTGTATCCATGCTGATTACCGAATACTGCAATTGTTAGGTCTGTAGTTAATTTCTGTGTGTATATAGGTTCAATCATTCAGAGTCCTTTCTTTTTGAATGTTCAATTGGTTTCAGAAGTATATTCCCACAGGCCCCTCTAAGTGTCAATTTGCTCTTTGGACGCACGATTTGTATAGTATTGGTATATGGATATCTCATTAGGAAATATTAGAAAAGTACATTTTATCGGTATTGGCGGTATCGGTATGTCAGCTCTTGCTCAATTGTTTTTATCCCGGGGTAAAACAGTTAGTGGGTCTGACAGGGAGGAGAGCCCTGTGACAGATAAGCTTAAGGAAAAAGGGTGTGAAATTTTCTTTGATCAAAAAGCAGACAACATATCAGGTGATGTTGATCTAGTGGTGTATACCGTGGCTATTCCAAAAGATAATGTTGAGCTTGTGGAAGCAGAAAAAAGAGGAATACCAGTGTTTACGTACCCGCAAATGCTCGGAATTGTATCTGACGGAATGCACACTATTGCTGTTTCAGGGACGCATGGAAAAACAACCACAACGGCCATGCTTGCAGATGTGCTTGTTAACGGAGGACTTTCACCAACGGCTATTATTGGTTCTTTAGTAAAAAGATATAAAAGTAATTTTGTTGCAGGCAGGGAATATGTTGTGTCGGGACACTCTGGAAAAAAATATTTTCTTGTTGAAGCTTGTGAATATTCTCGTTCTTTTTTGAATTTGAATCCAAATATTTTAGTGATTACAAATCTTGAAGCAGATCATCTAGACTACTATAAAGACCTTGCTGATGTGCAATCAGCTTTTCGAGAACTTGCAGAGAAGGTTCCTTTAGGTGGATATATTGTATGTAACTCTAGTGACAAAAATGTGTCAGAGGTACTTACTAATGTAAAAGCAGAAATCGTTGATTATACTAAGGCTCCAGAATTAAAACTTAAAATTCCCGGTGCGCATAATAGGAGAAATGCACAAGCCGCATATGCTGTGGGAGAACTGTTGAAGATAGAAAAAGGGTTAATAGAGAAATCTTTAGAAAAATTTGTTGGAACATGGAGGCGTTTTGAATATAAAGGAGAGACAAAAAAGGGTACAAAAATATTTGATGATTACGCTCACCATCCAGACGAGATACAGGCGACAATCCAGGCTGTACGAGAAGCATACCCAGAAAAAAAATTATGGATAATTTTTCAACCGCATATGTATAGTCGTACAAAAGATTTTCTTGGAGAGTTTCAAGAGAGTCTTGCGGGGGCAGATGAGGCGTGTGTTGTGCCAATATATGGAGCTAGAGAAAAAGATGATGGAAGTATTTCTCACATAGATCTTACAGAAAAATATACAAATATTCGAGCCTATGACTCTTTTGAACAAGTGTCTCAAGAGATATTTAATAAAACTGGAGTAGGGGATATTGTGTTCACCTTGGGTGCTGGAGACGTGTATAAGATTGGAGAGATGATACTTTTAAAAGACTAGGGTATAATAGTATAAATGAAAACAAACAGAATTATTTTTGTTATAGGAGTACTTATTTTTTTGGTACCTTTTACTGGTTTTCCAGGTTCATGGGAGGATGTATTTCTTATTATATCTGGACTTATAATTATGGCACTTTCTTCGCTTAATTTGTGGCAAAGGTCTATATTAAAAAGGTTGCAGTATCATTCGAGACAAATGTCACAGACAGAAACATCAGCTAAACCAGTTACTCATGAAGAAGAAGGTGAAGAAAATATTTCATAAAAAACATAAATTACCTATTGTTGGTATTATCTTAGGTATCATATTGTTGGTTATATTTTTTGTGGGTGCTTCCGTTTCTTCTGTGACATACGAAGTAGATGCAGAAAAACAAAATGATAATATTGCTAGTGAAGAAGTTCAAGAAGATGCAAAGGTTGTTCTTAAATACATACAAACTCCTGAGCAAGTAAAGACTATCTATATGACAGCGTGTGTGGTTGGTACTCCTAGTTTTAGAGAAGATTTGGTAGAGATTGCCAAAACAACAGAAATAAACTCAATTATTATTGATGTAAAAGATTTTTCAGGAGGTATTTCTTTTGATACAGATAATCCTATTTTGAAACCGTTTATTTCAGATCGTTGTGGTACTTCAGACATGAAGGGTTTTATTGAAGAGCTACATGATTTAAATATATACGTAATCGGACGTATAACGGTGTTCCAAGATCCTATGTATGCTATTGCATATCCTGATACTGCTGTGCAAAAAGAAAGTGATAGAAGTACTTGGTCTGATTATAAAGGGGTTCACTTCATAGATCCAGGTGCTAAAGATTTTTGGGCTTATATCGTGGAGCTTGCAAAAGAGTCTCATAAAGTTGGTTTTGATGAGTTAAATTTTGACTATATCCGGTATCCTTCAGATGGACCTATGAAAGATATTTATTTTCCTATAAGTCACGTACGTGCTGTAGAAAATAAAAAAGAAGTGCTTAGAGATTTTTTTGAATATTTACATGAGGAATTAAATGAGAAAGAGGGGATTGTTACATCAGCAGATTTGTTTGGCATGACTACAACAAATACGGATGATTTAAATATTGGACAATACCTTGAGTATACATTGCCGTATTTTAATTATGTTGTACCTATGGTATATCCATCTCACTATCCAAAGAATTTTAATGGGTGGGCTAATCCTAATGATTATATTTATGAAGTGGTAAATTTTGCAATGGAATCTGCATATGAACGTGCTGAGATATATCGTACGGCTACAACAACTCCAAGCAATATTGCTGAGAGAGTCTCTCCTCAGCAACTTCGAACATGGATTCAGGATTTTGATTATGGGGGTACTTATGATGTTCCAGAAATAAAAGAACAGTTCCAGGCAAGTTATGATGCTGGAGTTATGTCATGGATGATATGGAGTCCAAGTAATCGTTATACGACAGGAGCATTGGAAGTTGAGTAATTTTTCCTTTTTCTTTCTTTTTTAAACACGTTATACTTAGAGGAGTAATTTTATGAACTCTAACGATGAAAAAATAACGTATTTTGCTGAAACAGATTCGCGTGGACAGCGTATCAAGTTTGGTATAAAACAAGAAGACCGTTCTCGGCATGTGTACGTGATTGGAAAAACTGGTATGGGAAAATCTACCTTGCTTGAAAATATGGCGGTGCAAGATATCCAGGGTGGAGAAGGTATGGCTTTTATTGATCCTCACGGAAAAACAGCAGACCTTCTTCTTGAGTACGTTCCCAAGGAACGCATGAAAGATGTCTTATACTTTGCACCATTCGATCTTGAGAACCCTGTATCTTTTAATGTGATGGAAGATGTTGGTTATGATAAGCGGCATTTAGTTGTGTCTGGACTTATGAGTACCTTCAAAAAGATTTGGCAAGACGCGTGGTCTGCTAGAATGGAGTACATACTTTCGAATACTTTGTTAGCTTTGCTTGAATATCCAGGCGCAACACTTTTGTCGGTAAATAAAATGCTTTCAGATAAGGTATATAGAAAAAAAGTGGTAGATAATATTACAGATCCTTCGGTAAAAGCATATTGGACTGAAGAATTTGCAGGCTACACAGACAGATTTGCGGCTGAAGCTACTCCTGCTATTCAAAACAAGATTGGGCAATTTACATCAAATCCTCTTATTAGGAATGTTATAGGCCAAGCAAAATCTTCATTTAATTTGCGAGAAATGATGGATAATAAAAAGATTATCATAATAAACCTCTCAAAAGGTAGGGTAGGAGAAGTAAATGCTAATCTCCTGGGAAGTATGCTTATTACTAAAATATATTTGGCTGCCATGAGTCGTGCTGATGTGAGTGGTGTTGAGCATGCTAAATTAGCACCATTTTATTTATATGTTGATGAGTTCCAGTCATTTGCTAATGAGTCATTTGCCGATATTCTTTCAGAAGCTAGAAAGTATAAACTTGCCCTTACTATTGCACATCAGTATATTGAACAAATGTCTGATGAAGTACGAGCTGCTGTATTTGGTAACGTAGGTACAATGATTTCATTTAGAGTTGGTGCGTATGATGCTGAGACTCTTGAAAAAGAATTTGCACCAAAGTTTACAGCAGAAGACATCGTTAATCTTGGTTTTGTGCAAATATACTTGAAATTAATGATTGATGGTGTTTCCTCGCAGCCTTTTTCTGCTCGTACATTACCTCCGATAGAAAAAGCTCCTGAGGCATCAAAAGATGAGGTGATACGCGTTTCAAGAGAACAGTTTGCAAAACCTAGAAAAGAAGTGGAGGATGCAATTCAGGTTTCTTTGCATGATCCTGTGATGCAAAAGAATAAAGAATCATTTTCAAAAAAAGTAGATAATAAAAATTCTCATAAATATGTACAGGCTCCTGTAGGTAATAAATCCACTGTGCATATTTCAGCACCTAAGGGTACTCGAGCATTTAATACAAAAGAAAATTCTTTCATACAAAAGAAAAAAGAAGTAACCCCAGTACCACCTTCTCCTGGGGAAGTAGTTAGAAATCCTTTTAAGGATTTAATTATTCAAAAGAATGGGCATATTGAAATAAAACAAAAGAAAGATTGTGTTCAGCCACAGCATAGTGTAAAGAATTCTGTTGTTACTGACACACCTAAGAAAAAAAGTATCGATAAAGGTCCGAGTAAAGAAAAAAAGAATGAGCTTAAAGATGTTCTTGCTAGTTTGGTACAAAAAAAAACTGATGTCGCACTTCCAAACAAACAAGAGGTTAAAGGAAAAGAAATATTTTCTGTAGAAAAAAAAGAAATGAAAACTGAATCTTTGCATAAAAAGAATTTAGATATTTCAAAAAAAGATAGTGTGGGTGCTTCAGAGTCTTCTCAAAGAAAAGAAGTTCCTGAGCATGAATTAAGAAAAATACTTGGTAAGAGATAGCGTAGAAAGGTCATGCGGGTTATCAAATATTTATTTTGTTTTATTTCTATATTTTCTATACCACACACCATTTTTGCATCTCTGCATATAAATGAGGTAGCGTGGATGGGTACCACGAGTTCTGTAAATGCTGAGTGGATAGAGTTGTATAATAATTCAGATACTGCTGTTTCTCTTGATGGGTGGACTCTTGTTGCTTCAGATGGATCGCCGGATATTTCTATCTCAGGAAATATATCTGCTTGGGGTTATTTTTTGCTAGAACGTACAAGTGATACGTCTGTTCCGGGGATTTCTGCCGATATTATCTATACAGGTGCCTTGGCAAATACGGGAGAGACCTTGTATTTAAAAAATTCATCAGGAAGTACCGTTGATACTGTTGTTGGAGGAAGTGATTGGTCAAGTGTCGGAGGAGATAAGGATACAAAAGAGACTGCTCAGTATGCAAGTAGTGGTTGGTTTACGGGAGAGGGTACTCCAAAGGCAAAAAATATAGGTGTGGTAGAGGTTGTATATTCTGGTGAGGATACGGTGGATGAAATAGAAGCGCATGTATCAGAAACAAAAAATAGTGTTCGTGATAATAGTACTGAAGCTGATATTTACACAGAGAGAAATGTTGCTGTAGTAGGTGTTCCTTTTGAGTTTGTGGGTAGTGGAGATAGAGAAACGGAAACATCGGGGATAGGATATAGATGGAATTTCGGTGACGGAACTACTGGTAGTGGGAATATTATCAGGCATACTTTTTTGCAGACAGGAGAATATGAGGTATATCTTTCTTCAACAAAGCGCGGTTCTAATAAAAAGGTAGATTCTGTTATTGTTGAGGTGATTGAGCCACAAGTTTCCATTACCTGGACAGAAACAGGTGTGAGAGGGTATGTTTCCATAAGAAATAGTTCTGAGGTATCTGTTGATATGAGCGGTTGGATACTTACAACATCTCAGGGTGAAAGATTTTGTTTTCCAGCAATGAGTAGTATTGCAGGTGGATCAACTATTCGAATAATGAACAGTGTATCTGGATTTTCAGATCCTTATATTGTTTTTATTAATAATTCGCATGGAGATATCGTGTCGTCGTATCCTAAAAAAATAGAGGCTCCTGCTCCTGTATCTGGAGGTTTTGTAAAAGGTGTTTCAGTAGAACGAGACGATGTCTTAATTGAAGAAGGTACTGTTTCAGATGATGAGTCTATTAGATTAACAAAAAACGACCCCTTAGACATTAAAAAGAAAGATTCTTTATTCTTGTATGTGGGAGCACTGCTCCTTGTTATTCTGGTAGCGATTGGTATGGTATTCATATATCCTGTGAAAAATAGAGATGCTCAAGATGATGCTTTGACAGTTGATGATATTGAAATTTTAGAATAATGAAAAAACGTATACTTATTTTTACTACTACATACCTTCCTTTTATCGGCGGGGCAGAGATTGCCTTGAAGGAGATTACTGAAAGACTTCCAGAATATGAGTTTGATATTATTACAACGAATCTTGATGGAAAACAGGTTAAAGAAGAGCACCAAGAACATGTTCATATATACAGGGTAGGTAGTGGAAGAAAATCAAAAATACTCTTTCCGTTAATATCCATTTGGAAAGCTTCAATATTACATCGAAGATACCGATATGATCTTATTTGGTCAATGATGGCAAGTTATGCAGGATTTGCTGGATTATTTTTTTCATACTTGCACCCTAAATTGCCTTTTATCCTTTCTTTGCAAGAAGGGGATACTCATCAGGAATTACGAAAAAAATTTCAATTTGTATATCCTTTATTTAAAAAAATATTTACGCGAGCAACACATGTTCAGGCTATTTCAGAATATCTTGCACAATTTGCAAGAGATTTAGGAGTAATAGAAGAGAATATTACTGTTGTTCCAAATGGTGTTGATGTGTCTGTCTTTGGAAAAGATGTATCTACTGAAGTGGATGTACTACGAAAAAAATATAATGTAAAAGAATCCGATGTAATACTTGTAACAACTTCACGTCTTGTGAAAAAAAATGCTGTAGAAGATATTATTTCTTCTTTGGTTTATTTACCTAAAAATTATCGTTTGTTTATTGTGGGCGATGGTCCTCTTCGAGAACATCTAGAGAAAGGTGTTGTGGATATCGGTGTGCGAGATCGGGTAAAATTTGTTGGTGAGATGTCTCACTCTATGATATTACCGTATATTAAAATGGCAGATGTATTTGTCCGCCCATCACTTTCTGAAGGATTTGGTAATTCTTTTGTTGAAGCTATGGCTGCGCGTACGCCTGTGATAGCAACTCAAGTAGGAGGTATTGTTGATTTTGTCTATGATCCTCAGGCACATCCAGACAAGAAACCGACAGGGTTGTTCTGTGAGGTGCATAATCCAAAGAGTATTGCCGCACAAGTGCAAAAAATGATGGAATCTGATGAGTTAAGAAATGAAATTATACAGAATGCCTATACTCTTGTACAAGATAGACATGATTGGTCTATTATTGCTCACCAGATGCAAAAACAGGTTTTTGAGGTACTATTGAAGGATGAAAGTTGAGAAGATTTTAATTGCGACAGGTATATACCCACCGTCTGTGGGAGGTCCCGCCACTTATTCGAAATTGCTCCATGATGAACTGCCAAAAAGAGGAATTGAAGTGGTGGTAGTTACTTTTGATGATGTTAGGCACCTGCCAAAGATTCTTCGTCATATTGTTTTTTTCTTTAAAGTAATGCGTGCATCTCGTGGAGTGGATATTATTTATGCACAAGATCCTGTTAGTGTTGGGTTTCCGAGTGTACTTGCTGCAAAAATATTGAGAAAGAGAGTGTGGCTTCGTGTGGCCGGAGATTATGCTTGGGAACAATCTAGGCAACGTTTTGGCGTCATTGATAATATTGATGATTTTCAAAAGAAACAATACGGCTTCAGGGTTGAAATGCTTCGTTTTTTGCAGATTCATGTGGTAGGTTGGGCTGATCTTGTTATTACGCCGAGTAAATATTTTAAAAAATTAGTTGGCACATGGTATCCAAGAAAAAACCATGTCGAACATATTTATAACGGTATTGAGTTACCAAAAGACTTATCCTCATATTCTGAATCTAGAAAATCTTTGAAAATTTCTACAGAGTCTAAGGTTGTTATGTCTGCAGGAAGACTTGTGCCTTGGAAAGGTTTTAATGTCCTTATGGAAGTAGTGGGTGAATTAGTATCTCAATATCCTCATATAAAATTAGTTATTCTTGGGGATGGTCCTGATAGAATGGCTTTAGAGAATAAAATTATAGAGCGTTCACTTGAGGAACATGTGAGTTTAGTTGGTTCGGTAAATAGAGATGTTATGTTTGAATATTTGAGTGCTTCAGATGTTTTTGTTCTGGACACTTCTTTTGAAAGTTTTTCATTTCAAGTTGTTGAAGCAATGCATACTGGTATACCTATAGTTACGACACGTGTCGGTTCGCTCCCAGAACTAATTACTCATAAAAAAGAAGGGTTGTTAATTGAGGTTGATGATAAGAAGCAGATGAAAAAAAATATACAAGATATTTTTGAAAGAGGTATTGATATAAAGAAAATGTCAGAAGATGCACGTGATAAAGCTCAGACATTTTCGATACAGAATACTCTGGATGCTCTTGTAGAAAAAATGCAGATATGAAAACTATAATTAGTATTAGTACCGATAAAAAGATATTTGAAACAGATTCTTCTGTGCGCCAGAGGATGATTGAGTATGGAGCGCTGTTTAAAGAGTTGCATATTGTTGTTTTTACTACACAGCATGATGCTTTGATTTCAGAACAGATTTCTCCTAATGTCTGGGTGTATGCAACCTCTTCTCTGCATAAAATTCTGTATGTTTTTGACGCGTATGTATTGGCAAAAGAACTTCTTCGTAAACGAAAGAAGGCTATCGTCAGTACGCAAGATCCATTTGAGACAGGTGTTGTTGGGTACTTTTTGCATCATAAAATGAAGAATCTACTACATGTGCAAATACATACTGATATGTATAGTCCTTACTTTAAGAAAGGTAGTATTTTTAATCGAATACGTTTGTGGGTGGCTCCTTATGTATGTCGAAAGGCGTATCTTATTAGGGTGGTAAGTAAAAGGATTAAGCTGTCACTAATGCAAAATCTAAAAATTACTGATGAAAAAATTATAATTCTTCCTATTTATGTGGATCGTCCTGTCGGCATTCCTTTGCGTAAGGATGATGGAAACACGCTTTTGTCTCTTTCCAGATTGACACATGAGAAGAATTTATTTTTCCTTGTGGATGTGATGGGTAAAGTTGTGTCTCGTGTGAATAGGGTACGTTTGGTTATTGTGGGCGATGGTCCTTTTAGAAAGGCACTTGAGGCATACATTGAAGCCAAGCAACTTACAGAACATGTTTATATTGAAGGTTGGCAACAGGATCCAGAACATTATTTTGAGCATGCAACAGCTTTTGTATCAACCTCTTTGTATGAGGGGTACGGCATGACTTTTGTAGAAGCAGCACTTCAGAGGGTGCCTATTGTTGCATCTGATGTGGGTATTATGAATGACATCTTCAAAGATGATGAATCTGCTATGATATGTTCTGTAAATAATAAGGATTGCTTTGTAGAAAAGATTTGTTCTCTGTTAGAGAATAAGGAAAAAATGCGAGAATTATCAGAGAGAGCATATTCAGAGGTTTCTTTAAGTATTCCAAAAACAAAATCAGAGTATTTAGAACAGTATAAGAATTCAATATGCGATTATTAATCATCACTCAAAAGGTAAATAAAAATGACAGCGTTCTTGGTTTTTTCCATGAATGGATTGCTGAGTTCTCTAAACATGTTGAAAAAATTACGGTTATTTGTCTTGAAGCAGGAGAATATAATCTTCCTAAAAATGTTGAAGTACACTCTCTTGGAAAAGAAAAAAAACGTTCAAGGATTCAGTATTTAATTCGTTTCTTTAGGCATATTATTTGGGAACAAAAAGATAATTATGATGTGGTTCTTGTACACATGAATCCGATTTATATAGTGCTAGCCGGATGGTATTGGAGAATTACAAAAAAGAAAATTGTTTTGTGGTATACACATAAAAGTGTAGATTGGAAATTGAGGATTGCAGAAAAATTTTCACATATTATTTTCTCTGCATCAAAAGAAAGTTTTAGACTTTCGAGTAATAAGTTGTTTGTAACAGGGCATGGTATTGATACCGAAAAATTTTCTCCTGTATATACAGATGCACAAGATTCATCACACATAATCCTAACTGTGGGGAGGATATCTCCTACAAAAGGACATCATGTGGTAGTTGATGCTGTGCGGCGTTTAAGAGAGTCTGGTATTCACGTTAGATTGGTTGTTATTGGAGCTCCTGTGACAAAAGAAGAGTTTGTGTATGAAAAGTTGCTGAAAGAAAAATCTAGAGATTTTGCGGAGTTTGTTGGCCCCATAGCACATGCCGATATTGTTCCTTATTTTCAACGAGCTGATGTGTTTGTGAATGCTAGTCAAACAGAGAGTCTTGATAAGACTATTTTAGAAGCTATGTCTTGTGGTACCCCTGTTGTTTCCTCTAATGATTCTGCTATTGGTATCCTGAAAAAATTTAATGAGAATTTTGTTTTTGAAAAAGAAGACTCTGTTGGTCTTGCACAGTCTCTTGAGTACTTTTTTAGGATGAAAGGAGGTCTCCATTATTTGCAAGAAGAAATACATCGTGAAGTTGTGGAGAAGCATAATCTAGGAAATCTTATCAAGAATTTGGTTAAGATAATGAATACAAAATAATGTCTGATTCGAAAACCATATTATTTTTTGGATTTTTTGATGAAGAGTACTCTCGTAATAGAGTTCTTATAAAAGGTGCTAAAGATCTTGGGTATACCGTAATGTTGTGTAAGGTTAATCCAAGAAAATATGGCTCCGTATCAAAATTTGTTGCTTTGTATAAAGAATACAAAAAAATAAGAAAGGAGAAGTTTGATTTTGTTTTTGTGGCATTTCCAGGACATAGTGTTGTGTGGCTTGCATATCTTCTTTTTGGAAGAAAGATAATTTTTGATATGTTTGTGTCTCTGTATAATTCTGAAGTAGAGGATAGAAAAAACTGCTCAGTATTTTCTTTGAAAGCTTTTTATTTCTGGTTTCTTGATTGGTATTCTGTGCTACTACCACAAAAGATACTTCTTGATACTAATACACACATTTCTTTTTTGTCTAAAAGATTTCCTACGTTAAAAAAGAAAAGTATCTGTGTGTATGTGGGAAGCGATGATAGCGTCGTATATCCTGTTGAAAAAACAGAAACAGCTACTTTTATTGTGCACTTTCATGGAACAGGTATACCACTGCAGGGAATACAATATATTATTGATGCCGCTAATGAACTTAGGCATGAAGAGGGTATAGAATTTAGATTGTATGGAAATAATGGAAGAGGTGTATACAAAGAAGCTGTAGAGCAAAGTAAAAAACTAAAATTAACTAATGTTTCATTTAGAGAGCCTTTTCCTTATAGTGAGATGAGTAAAGTTCTTGGAGAGGCTGATGTAGTTCTTGGTATTTTTGGAGATACTCTGAAGACTCAGAATGTCATACCGAATAAGGTGTTTGAAGGGTGGGCGGCTCGAAAACCGGTGATTACAGCACGAACACCTGCTATATTAGAGCTAGGGAGTGATCATCAGAATGTTTTACTTTGTGGTATTGCAAGTGGTGTAAATATTGCAAATTCTGTTAGGCTTTTGAAAAAAGATAGTATCTTGAGTTATAAAATTGCAGAGGGTGGTTATAGTATGTATTCTGAAAAGCTAGTACCTAAAGTTCTTGTAAAAGATTTTTTTAAGGATATGAAAGTAGAATATATCACTTAGGTATGAAAAAAAATATTAAACAAAAAAATATTATCTACCTCCTAAATGGTTCCATAGGAGATTTTTTGATGGTATTAGTTTTAATGAAAGAAATACACAATATCGATAACACATTTTCTTTGTACATAAGTACTCCTCGTGGAAAAAAAACTTTTCAAGATCTAGCCTGTGAGTATCCATACGTGACACTTATTGATCAAAAACCACTTTCTTTTTTAAGATTTATTTTTAGAAAAAATTATATTATTACACCGCCAACGCCTGGCAGGAATCCTTTGCATATAAAAGTATTATCTAAAGTTCTGTCCCTGAGAGGTAAGTCTGTTGGTTTTGATGATGGGTACATATATAATAAATTGTTTTTTTCCTGTCTAATACCATTCAACCCAAAAGTTTTGTTTGTAGAGTTGTTATTTAAGATACTTCCTGAAATAGGATTGCCTTCAAATATACCAAATACTCGTCTATCTTTTGAGAAAAAGAGTGTGACTGAAAAATCTCCGTATATTATTTTGCATCCTTTTGGTTCAAGTGACGGAAGAAGTATCTTTGGTAAAAAACTCGAAGAAATAATTTTGTGTATAACTGAATTATTTCCAGATCACAGAGTTCTTGTTAGTGGAAGTAAAGATGACGTGTTAAAGGTGGAAGGTGTGAAATTTCCATCTAGTGTGGAAATTATTGCAGGGAAGTATTCTTTGGTAGAGATGGCAGAAGTTCTATCCAGGGCCGATATGTATATAGGGGTAGATACTGGTATTACGCATTTAGCATCAGTATTGGGTAAAAAATCTTTAGTTATCGCTGAGCAAGGAGCTCCTCATTGGTTACCGTATTATAATGACAATGCTGTTATTGTTTATAAAGTTCTAGGGGATGAAAGCGGTGTATTTGAGGGAAGAGAATATTTAGAATCAAAAAGAACTTCTAGTGCTAGGTATCTTGACAGGGTTCCGATGGAAACTATTAAAAAAGCTATTCTAGCAATGAGTCATGATGATAAATAATAATAAAATTACATTTTTTTGTGCGCAACTTTCGGGCGCAGGTGGAGAAAGGGTTGTCGTTGATCTGGCTAATTTTTTTAGCGAGAAAGGCTTTGAAGTTGATATGGTATTAATGCAGGACAGAGGCATGTTTGTGGATGAACTCTGTAAGGATGTGTCTATTATTAATTTAAGTTCAGCAACTTTTTTTAAAGCTATTTTCTTACTCGCAAAATATTTACGAAAACAAAAACCTCATTCTGTTATTTCTATTTCTCCACATACTCACCTTGTTTCTCTTTTTGCAAAAGTTATTTCTTTTTCATTTAAGACAAAACTTGTTTTTAGGGTTGGTATATCCTACACAGACATGTTTAAAAAATATACTAGTATAAAAGATCGTTTGGTAAAAATTGGTGTGAAGTATCTGTACAAGCATGCGGATAGTATCATCTCTGTTTCCAAGGGAGTTGCGCAGGACATATCAAAGATTGCATATATAAAAAAAGAAAGATTGCACGTTATATATAATCCTAAAAATATCGAGGGTATAAAAAAAGAATCAAAAGATGCTCCTGCACATCCATGGTTTAAAAATAAAGAAGTTCCAGTCATTGTGACTGCCGGAAGATTGCGTCCACAGAAAGATTTTAGTACCTTGATTCGGTCTTTTAATCTTGTCCAAAAAGAGATTGATGCTCGTTTGGTAATTTGTGGGGATGGTTCAGACAGGAAGTCGCTTGAGAAACAAATTATAGCTCTTGGTTTAAGTGAGAAAGTTTATCTTGCTGGTTTTGTTTCAGATGTTCATCGGTATGTTGCTCATGCCGATGTATTTGTTTCTACCTCACGTTGGGAGGGTATGCCTAATTCTATTATTGAGGCATTAGTTGTTGGGACACCTGTTATTGCTACGGATTGTCCATATGGTCCACGAGAAGTGTTGGCACTAGAAACTGATTATCAGAAGGTGTTACAAAATGGGAGTGAGTATACTACGGCAGGTATTTTAGTGCCCGTAGGAGATTTTATTGAGATTGCTAGTGTAATGAAAAATATTCTTTCGGATAAAATTCTTCGTGATAAATATAAACAGGCTAGTATTATAAGGTCTAATGATTTTAATCAAGAAAGGATAGTTTCTGAATATCTTGCTATACTATATCCTAATGGTTAATACTCTTGGCAGAACGCCTCTAATGACGGCGCATGAGATTAGAATTATGCAGAGGGAACTTTTGCGACTCTCAAAAAATGGTAGAAAATTAGAAATTCTAGAATGGGGTAGTGGTGGAAGTACGCATTATTTTACAAAGTTTTTACAGAAAGAAGGAATAGAATATGAGTGGGTAAGTATTGAATATAATAAAGACTGGTTTGAGAAGATTAAACAGGAGGTTTCTCTAGATACTGGTATTAAAATGTATTTATTCGATGCAGGTAATGGTTCTCTGAAACAACGTCACACAGAAATGGATGAATACATACAGTTTCCCAGAACTCTGGAGAAGAAATTTGATCTCATTTTTGTTGACGGTAGGAAAAGGCGACGTTGTGTTCTTGAGGCAAAAAGTCTTCTAACCCCTGACGGGGTTGTGTTGCTGCATGATGCTCAAAGAAAGTATTATCAGTGTGTGTTCAAAGAATTTTCTGATAGTTCACTTGTTGGACCATCTCTATGGAGAGGGACTCATAAATCTGTATCTTTTTTATATGCGCTGTGGCAGAAAAAAATAACGTTTCTTTTTGGTATTTATTTTAATTATTTTTTTAGTCCGGTACGTTCGTTGGTTAAAAAAATATATCATATTTTTAGGAAGTATTAGTTTTTCTGTAGAATGTCACAAATATCTAAAAATAAAAAAGTTATTTATACAGCACTCTTTGGTGAGAGGGGAAAAATAATCGAGCCAAAAGTTTTACCTGAAGGGTGGGATTTTGTTTGTTTTACGGATAGGCACGACTTGAAGTCAAGTGCGTGGGATGTTCGTATTATTGAGGTTCGGTATCCTGATAATCCACGAAAAAGTGCCAAGCTTCCTAAAATTCTTCCTCATGCGTACCTTCCTGAGTATGAAGTAAGTTTATGGATTGATGCGAATCTTGAGCTTGTTGGAGACCCCTCCGTTCTTGTGGATACATATTTGAACGAAATGTCTTTTGCGTCTTTCTCGCATTCAGAAAATAAAGGAGACAGTCGAGATTGTGTTTATGATGAATTAAAAGAATTATTACACATGAATGCTTCAGGAAGGAATCGTGATAAAAATGAGGTCATGATTGCGCAAATTGAAAAATATAGAAAAGAAGGATATCCAGAACATAAGGGTCTCATTGTAGGAATGTTTTTGCTTCGGCGACATAATGATCCTGTTCTCAAAAAAACAATGGAAGAGTGGTGGCAAGAAGTAGATAACGGGAGTATTCGAGATCAACTTTCATGTAACTATGTGTGTTGGAAAAATAATATATTAATTTCATATATTCCTGGAGATTCTCGACATAATAAGTTTGTAAGATATACTCCTCATATTGATAGATCTTTTTCGTACAGGATACTTATAAAAATAAAGGCTATTTTTAGTTAGTTTTTACTTGAGACTTTTCTGTGTAATAATAATCAAACAAACATAATTATGAATATTTTTAGAACTATAAAACAACACACACCGAAATCTCTCAAAAGACATATTCGTTTTATGCTACTTAAGAACACTTATACGAAATATAAAGAAGGTCCTATTCATTGGCAGTGGTATTTTGGTGAAGGGCACGATGAGTATAGAAACCTCGTAGATGAAACTGTGGAACTTTTTGATGATGTTGTACCAGGTACGCTTGTAGATATCGGAGCAGGAGACGGGCTTGTTGATCATTTTCTTGTTGAGAAAGGATTTTCTGTAACAGGGGTTGAGCCTGTGGAATCTGCTATTGCATATGCTAAGACAAAATTACCAACGCTTGAAGTACAAAATATGACAGTAGAGGAGTTTGCTAAGAAAAATAAGCAAAATTTTGACTACATGTTATCTGTAGATACTATTGAACACGTAAAGGATTATGGAAAATTTAGAGATATAATGAAATTTATAAACAAGTTTGCCATCATCATCACTGATGATGGGGCACTTTCAAAAGAAACTAATGAATTTCATTATAAAGAATTTACTATTGAAGAATTAAAAAAAATATTTATTGGTTATCGAGTAGAGGAAATATTTTTGAAAAATAAAAAAATGATTGGAGTGAAAGTGTGGAAAAAATAATTATTATACAAATTTTATGTTACATAAACTTATAAAACGATTATCTTTTCTTATTAGGGAAGCTCCAGGGAAAAACTTAAAAGTTATCTTGTATTCTTTAGCGCCAGCATCTGTTTCTAGAAAAATGAAGAAGAATTTTTTTATAGAAAATATTCTTGAAAATAGAGGTTTATTAAGGTGGAGCAAGACAGATAAAAAATTTGAGGTAGGTGAATGTATCTTTTTTTATCACGATGCGTTGCCGACAGGAGATGTGATAAGTATTCATCTATCAGATGATAAGTTTGTTAGAAGGAATTTTTTGAATAATAGCCAGATTAATTTAGAGGGTTCGTACGAGCAGGAAGGTGTTCAGCTTGAAAAAGGGGATGTTGTGGTGGATGCAGGAGCGAATATCGGTATGTTTTCTATCTTGGCATCAAAAAAAGTTGGTCCTGGAGGAAAGGTCTTTGCCTTTGAACCTATACAAGAAACTAGCGAGGTGTTAAAGCAAAATATAGAAGTAAATAGTTGTTTAAATACAAAAATTGCACAATACGCTCTCGCTGATAGTAATCAAAAAGTAAAATTTTTTGTAGATAAAAATCGATTGGTAAAAAGTTCTAAATTAGAAACTCGTATTCATACTTATACCGATATTGAGGAGGTTGATCAAATTACACTAGATTCGTATGTTGAAAAAAATGATATTAAAGATATAAATTTTATTAAAGCTGATATTGAGGGAGCGGAAAGAGATTTTATCAAAGGGGCAGAGATGGTGCTCAAGCGATTTAAACCAAAGCTTGCTATCTGTACGTACCACTTGCCGGATGATCCGGAAGTTATTGAGAGTTTGATAAAAAGTTTCGTGCCGAAATATGTGATTGCACAGACTGAGACAAAGATTTTTGCATGGATGCCTGATAATAAATAAACCATTATGAATGGAGATACAGAAAAAAATAATGTAGATATTCTCCAAAACATATCGATGGTATGTGCTAATTATGGTAATGCTAAAAATATTAAAAAAGTACTTGAGGATTGGTTTCTTTTTTTAGGAGGAAAACCAGGGGAAGTTATTATTTCAGATGCGGGAAGCGATAAAGAAACAAGGGATGTGTGCATGGATTTGCTCGAAAAAGGACAGATTGATACTTTGATAATAAATAAAAATGGGCACCCTGAGTCAGGAAAAGATTTTGCATATATTCGGGAATATCATGTGGCAAATCTTGCGCGAAAGAAATATATTCTATTTTTTAAATTTGATACACTTCCTTTTAGAGAAGGAAATGAAAATTGGCTGGTTGAGGCTATACGATCTTTAGACGAGGATGGAGTTTTCGCATATGGAGGGGCCTTTAATTATAAAGCAAAACATCATACTTCAAAGGACGGGTATTATTTTAGTGAACGACTTAGCGAAAATTTTGCACTTATAAAGCGAGATGTACACACTAAAGCTGTGAGGGAATTTGCGCCTGATTTTATAGATTCTAATTTTACAGAATATAATCCTTTCGATTCAGATCATCGACGACGTTTTTTTGTTGAAGTGGCTTGGGAAGAATATATACAAAAACATGATATCTATACATTGGTCCAAGAAGAGAGCGTAGTGTGGACTATCTTCCATACCAACCTTTCTGATGAGAAACTTGAACAAGCACGTGAAATGTATTTTAAGCGAGGAGTTGACGTAGAAAAAAAACTCAACGCTGGATTATATGCAAAAAGAGATGATAAGTGGTATTACGGACAGAAAAAAGGACTCAAGAAAATTACTAAAAATTTCTTAAAGAAGCTTATTTAATTTTAAAGAAAAAGTAGGTAGACATACCTAAGCCCAGCATGTATGGGAACATTGTTGCTGCTACAGCTCCCCAGATACCGAAGAGTGGAATACAGATGATCAGTGTTACGATTCTGCTTAAGGGGGTTGCTGTAGTGAGGATATAAAGAGATTTTTTTTGTGCTTGGGCAGTAATAGAAGACGAAAGAAGTTTTTGGGGAAGAAATAGGAGGATTAAAGCAAGCGTTTGGGAATAAATAACGGAACTACTGTATTGCGGTAAGAATTTGCTATAAAGCCAGGGTGCAAGAAGAATATAAAAAATTACTATAGGGACGATAAGAATAAATAATTTAAGAAGTTTATTGGGCAGTGTTTTTTTGAGAACTTCTGGTTGTGCAGATGCAAACTTTGGAAAGGCTAGTGTTTCTACTGATTTAAACCAAGATTGTATTTGAACAATGGGTGAAAGTGCAAAGCTGTATGTTGCAAGTGCTATG
Organism: Minisyncoccota bacterium; assembly: GCA_905478465.1. Taxonomy (GTDB): domain Bacteria; phylum Patescibacteriota; class Minisyncoccia; order Phycocordibacterales; family CAJQIN01; genus CAJQIN01. Next base: position 25,100 of record CAJQIN010000019.1, read on the forward strand.
GGCCCAAGAAAGTGCCACATAATAATTTTATCTGCTTGGGTTGAAAGTGCGCCAAGGATATTCATGAGACTTAAATGTTTTCCATAGGAAAGTGCAGAGGGGTTGGTTTCTTTGTTTGGTGTATGGAATGTAAAAATAATAATAAGAAGAAGGGTCCGTGTCACAAGGGCTGATGTAAAGTATGTGAATAGTATCCATCCTATGTTATGTGTAATATATATAGATATAATTACGGCTATCGTTTGTAGTATTTTAAATAATGATCCGTATAGTGAGCTAATTTTGAATTCTTTTCTGCCAATAAAAATAGAGGGTGCAATAGCTATTGAATCACTTAAAGGTAGGAAAATTCCGGTCATGAAAAAACCCGCAGCTAAAAGTGTGTTTCCTTGAAAGAAATAGTATCCTCCTAGTGAAAGCGCAGATACACTTCCTATTAGTCCCCAGCGAATACTTGTTTGAATCATTTCTGACATAACACCTTCTTTTCCTTGGGCAACTGATTGTTTTAATGCAGTAGTCATGCCAGGAAGTGTTGTGACGGATAAAATTCCTGCGATAGATAGAATGTACTGGTAGGTACCGTAGTCTGTTTTTGAAAGTATGTTACCAAATGTAAGAACTAATAGAAGGGAGGATACGGAGGAGACGCCTTTACCGATAGATAGCCAAAAACCACCTTTGACTATGTAGGAGATATCTGTTTTGAAGAATGACTCAATGTGGTTCTGGATACGTCGTATCATATGTTGTAGTGTAGCATTTTGTATAACCATTCCTCCAGTCCTTTTGTAACAATATGATATAGTATTCTTTATATGAAATTTATTACGCAGTATGCAAAATACGTGGTATATGGAGGTATATTCCTCCTTCCTTTTATTATTTTTATAGTAGATGCTTCGCAGGTATTTCCTTTTATTACAGGAAAAAACTTCATGTTTCGAGCAGTGACAGAGTTTATGCTCGGTGCCTGGATAGTATTAATGTTTCTTGACGCAACTTATCGACCTAAAAAATCATGGATAGTAGGCGCAGTTACTTTGTTTGTCGGTATTATGCTCATTGCAAATCTCTCTGGGATGTATCCATATAAAAGTATTTGGAGTAATTTTGAACGAATGGAAGGGTGGGTAACTCTTGCTCACTTGCTTGTGTATTTATTTGTAGTGGGTACATGTCTTAATACCGAAAAATTATGGATGCGTTTTTGGCACACGATGACAGGTGCCAGCGTTGCCATGGGATTGTTTGCTCTTGTGCAGCTATTTCGTGCGTACGGGGTAAAGACTCTTGGATGGGCTGCAGATCAGGGATTGATGAAATTGTTGCCAATTATTAATCAGGGTGGAGATCGTGTTGATGGGACCTTGGGAAATGCCACATACCTTGCAGAGTTCATGATGTTTTCTGCATTCGTGACAATGTTTTTGTATATAAGAAACAAAAGGGCAAACATATATATGAAAGTATTTTATGGTGTGGCTTTCTTTCTTCAGGTTTTCGTTCTATACGAAACCGCAACGCGTGGAGCTATTCTTGGTTTCATCGGAGGTATTTTTCTTATCGGTATCCTCTTAGGGTTATTGGAAAAAGAGAAGGGAAAGGTGCGTAATGTCGCAACGGGGATTGTTCTGGGTGTTCTGGTGTTTGTAGGGTTATTTTTCTCTGTCCGTAATACGTCTTTTGTGCAGCATAGTCAGACAATGTCTCGTTTTGCAAATATTTCTTTAGAAGATGGCACAACAAAATCTCGATTTCTTTTATGGGGTGTGGCAATAGAAGGATTCAAAGAAAGTCCAGTTCTTGGATACGGACAAGAGAATTTCAACTATGTTTTTAATAAGCATTATAATCCAAAGTTGTATGCGCAAGAGCAGTGGTTTGACCGAGCACACAATTTTGTTTTTGATTGGCTCATTGCTGGTGGTGTTTTGGGATTACTTTCTTATTTGCTAATTCTGGGTATGGCATTTAGGGCGATCTGGAAAGCTAGAAATTTTTCTCTTCATGAAAAAGTAATATTTACAGGACTCTTGTCTGCCTATATTTTCCAGAACCTTTTTGTTTTTGACCAGATAGTAGGGTATCTGACACTCTTTTCTTTTTTGAGTTACCTGCATTTTTCAACAACAGATGAACCTCTTATGCCAAAATTATTTGATGTAGATGAGGGTGTTAGAGAAAGGGTGGTGGTTCCAATTATTCTAGTTCTTACTTTCGTCGTGGTGTATCTGGTAAATTCTTCAGGATATTTTCAGAGCAGAACTGCAATTAAAGCAATGCAAGTTGCTCCTTCAAGTACTGTAGAGGAACTTCAGATTAATTTACGAGAAAGTAGAGAAAGGTACAATAAGGCTTTGGCATACAATTCTTTTGGAACAACTGAGATTCGTGAGAGATTACCTCAAATGCTTTTGCAGATTGTTTCAAGTGAACAAATTGAGGACGATATTAAACAAAAATTCTTATTGTTAACCGAACAAGAATTGTTGGCACAGGTAGATGAAACTCCTCTAGATGCACGATATCATCTTATATTAGGTTCTTTTTATTCAAGCTTTAACTCACATGATCAGGCTGTTATAGAATTTGAAAAAGCTCGAGAACTTTCTCCTCTAAAGCAGTCTATATTACTTAGTCTTGCGCAGGCACATCTTAGAGCTAGTAATTTTGATAAAGCATTAGAAAATGCAAAGTATGCGTATGATCTTGAGATAAATAATGATGAAGCTTGGAGAGTATACACACTTATTAATGCTTTTGCAGGAAAGGGCGATGAGTACAACGCTCTTGTGGGTGCCGCATTAGAAGCAAAACAATACGATAGAGTATCTAATATGTTACGAATGTATATACAGAGTAATCCTGCAGATGTTCAGCTTAGAATTAATCTAGCCGCAGTTATGCTAGAACAAGGGAATAAAGTTGGAGCTATAGAAGTTATCAATCAAGCACGAAAAGATATTTTAGAGTTTGATGAACAGGGGGCAGAAATTGTGAAGAAGATTGAGGCTTCAGGAGTGTAAATGAATATGTAGACAGAGTTTACTTTTCCACATAAATATTTCTTGTGTAGTATTTTTTGCGTTACAATATTTTTAATGATCTTTAGAAAGGATTTTCTCCAAAGTAAAAATATACTGTGTAGTATTTTTTTCTTGATGCTTGTATTTTGTTCTGTAAGTCTGGTGTACGCAGAAGATATTCCAAAATTGTTGTTGTCTAGTATAGAAGAAGAACTTGAGGCGTGCGAGCCAGATGAATACTATGATTGTGTTGATTTTGAACCAGAAACTTTTTATATATATACCCTTGAATCTTCTATCGAAGATGGGGGTATATTTGAAATAGATATATCTAGGGAATATGAGCTTTCTTTTGAGCAGGTATATTCTTTTCCGTATTATGTCGATGGATATGTATATGTTGTAGATGAAGAGGGTGAGCGAGAATATGTGGGAAATATTAGGAATGGATCTATACTTTCTGATTTTTTGGACGTACCAGGTGAGTACGAAATAGATATGTATAAAAAGGGTATCTTTCTTTTGCAGGAGCATTGGTGGCAGCCAATAGCATCACTTCTTTTTTCTAATGTTGTTTATGCTGAAGATGAGGGTGAATTTATTGGAACATTACATTTTTCATTAGTTGAAAAAGTAGATGAGTCTGAGTGTTGTTCAACAATTGTTTTTCTTCCTGGTATAAAAGGAAGTGTTTTAAAGAGTGGAGAAGATTCTCTGTGGCCACCTAGTATGTCAGTATTTGGAAGTGAAGATGTATTAAAGCTTGCGCTTAATGATGATGGGACAAGTGTTAATGATGTGGTCGTTGATGGAGTACTTAATAATTTCTACACTACTTCTGTGTATCAAGGGTTTACTGACTATGCTAATAACCTTGTTTCGGATGGAATCATTAATGAATGGCAACCTTTTGCATACGATTGGCGTCTGCCATTTTCAGAGACCCTTACGAACGGAGTCAAGACCCCTGATGGTATTTTGGATATTATATCTGAGATTGAAATGCTTGCTGAAAATTCACGCACAGGAAAAGTGTCCATTATCGCCCATTCGATGGGAGGGCTGTTAGGAAAAGAGCTTGTGCAGATGCTTGATGAAAAAGGGGAATCTGATCTTGTTGATTCTTTTATTATGGTCGGTTCTCCTCAGCTTGGAACCCCTCAGGCAATAGGATCACTTCTTCATGGTGATAGTGAAGGAATTTTAAAGGGGTTTATTGTAAATTCTACAAGCGCTAGAAGTATTTCTAAAAACTTTGAAACCACATACGATCTTCTCCCTTCAAGAACCTATTTTGAAAAAGTGAGTGATCCTGTTATTTCTTTTAGTGAATCATGGTTTCAGCTTTTTAGTATAGATGGAACTTGGTATGACTATTGGGGAGAGAGTATTCAAAATTTTGTTGAACTACAAGAATTTCTATCTGGTAGTGGGGTTATTAGAACATCGGTGTATCCAAAAAATCCTCAGGTACCTGCTGTACTGCGCAGTGATCTTTTGGATAATGCGGATATGTACCACAGCATGTACGATTCTTATGATTTTCCAGATAATATTCATGTGGTGCAAATTGCAGGTTGGGTGTTCCGACAACTAAATCTGTTTCTTATAAGATAAGACATAATGATACTTCGTATGAGACTAGGTTTACAACGGAAGGTGATGGGACGGTAGTTTATACGAGTGCGGTGGCAACTGATGTGGGGGAGGTTTATTATTTTGATTTAGATAGTTATTCTGCTGATAGTAACAAAAAGTTTTCACATAAGGATCTGGTAAGTATTTCAGATGTAAAAAATGTTATAACTAATGTTTTAGAAGGGGATATAGTTCCAACTTCAATTTATCTTTCTCCTCAAAAACCAAATGTGACAAGTCTCTTAGAACAGTTATTAGTGAGCACTCATTCTCCTGTCCTTCTCGGTGCATATGATGCAGATGGTAACTATACTGGTATTGATCCTGAACAAAATATTGACACAGATACTTATTACACATATATCGAAGACATTCCAGGGAGCCATATTAAGTATATTGGAGAAAGTTTTTATATTTTCTTGCCTGCTGATGGTACTTATGAATTTCTAATTCGTGGATATGAGGAAGGAGAAGCTGATATTGATGTTGATATTTTTTCTGAAGATGAAACAGAGATGGTTGCTAGATATGTTGATATTCCCGTATCTCTAGAAACACAAATTGTGTTTTCTGCAGTAGGAGGAGAACTTGGTGATCTACATATCGATGTTGATGGTGACGGCACAGACGAATATACCTTAGCCACAAGTACTGATACGGAGGCGCCTACAGTGAGTGCTGTTCTTTCAGGAACTCTGCAGAGTGATTTTGTATATGAGGGAGAAGTATTACTTACCTTGAATGCGGAAGATGATATTGCGATAAAAAATATTAGTTACTCTCTTGATGGGTCTGTGTGGAAACTTTATACAGAACCAATGAGCTTTACTGATATGGGAGAGTATGTAGTTCAGTATTTTGCTACCGATTATTTCGATAACAGTTCTAGTATAGAAACTGTGATATTTCGTATCGATGACATCGGGTACCAAACGTCCTCAACTGGCAGTAGTTCACATGGGCGAAAACATTTTGAGGATATTGTAGATATATCAGGGAATACTGAAGATCTTATTCCAAAAGCAGCAAGTATTTTTAAAGAGGAGGTGGTAATTATTCCTGCTCAGAAAATTCAAACTCCAGTTATTACTATGCAACAGCAAA
>CAJQIN010000020.1 GCA_905478465.1 Minisyncoccota bacterium
AAGTACAAAAGATCATCCCTGAGGTAGTCCGTTCTGGTGGAGAATACTTCTCACTTAACTACCAAAACCTCACTGCTGTCCTTGCTTCTGCTATTTCTGAATTGAACGTGAAGGTTGATGGAATTGGGTTTAGGGTGGGGGAGGTGGAGAATTTTGTACAGTCACTAAATACAAAGATGCTTGATGGTGTGACATGGTTTGCTACTTTAGCGACAGACAGACTTACTGTTGGTAGCCCAGAACATCCTGCAGGAATTACTCTATATGATGAGGTAACGGGTGAACCGTACTGCTTAAGTATTCGAAATGGTAATACAAAAACACGTGATGGTGTATGTGAGGACATTAATTTAACAGAAGATTCATCTACGGATACCACAACATCATCTGGTGAGACGGATGATACTGATGATACAGGTTCAACAAATTCTTCCTCAGAGGATGATTCTACCGAAGAGGCCGTAGCTACAACTACTGATGATGGAAGTGATATTGTTATAGATATTGTTGGTGATACTGTTGAGCAGAATGCGACAACAACTGGTGCGGGCTCATCTATAGATGCTGTGGTACACGTAGATGAACTTGCCTCAGAAGAAGTGCCTGATAATATTATTGCAGAAGAAGACTCTACTGAGACAGATGAAGACCTCTCAGAAGTTGTCGAGGAGTCTGTAGAGCCTGTAGAAGAAGTCGTGCCCGAAGAACCAGAACCTGCTGCAGATGAAGAAGATGACGCAGAGGAGGTATCCGATCCTGTGGTTGAGTAAATGTCCTGTGTATAAAAATTTAGATGATATACTGTTTATATGTTTAGTTTAAAAAAGAAAAAAATGAAAAAAGTACGAGTAGCTATAAATGGGGCAGGGAGAATTGGACGGGCTTTTATTAAAAAAGCACATGATAAAAAAGAAATTGAGATTGTGGCAGTTAATGATTTGGGGGATAAAGAAAATATCGCCTATTTGTTAAAATATGACACAGCGTATGGTCAAACATCTTTTGATATTACAGCTTCAGAGAAGGGGGTTGTTGTTGACGGAAAAGAAATTGCATTTTATTCTGAACCCGACCCTACAAAGCTTCCATGGAAAGACCTTGGTATCGATGTTGTTATAGAAGCTACAGGTGCATTTACTACATATGAAAAAGCACGAGGACATATGCTAGCTGGTGCTAAGCGCGTGGTTATTTCTGCTCCGGCAAAGTCTGATCCAAAAGACGAGACAGAAGCCACTGTTCTTATGGGTATTAATGATAATGCCCTTGCAACATGTGAAGTGAGTTCAAATGCTTCATGTACTACAAATGGTGCTGGACCACTTGTGCAAATTCTGAAAGAAACTATTGGTGTTGAAAAAGCACTTCTTAATACTATACATGGATATACTGCGACACAGGCTATTGTCGATGGTCCTGCCAAGAAAGATTTTAGAAAGGGTCGTGCTGCAGCACAAAATATCATTCCTACTTCAACTGGGGCGGCAATTGCTACAACGCTTGTTATCCCTGATTTGAAAGGAAAATTTGATGGTATTGCTGTTCGTGTTCCTGTTATTTCAGGTTCTCTTGTGGACGTTACATTTCTTGCATCCAGAGACACGACCTCTAATGAAGTGAATGATATTTTAAAAAAGGCTTCTAAGGAAGAACGGTGGAAGGGTGTATTTTCCGTAACAGAAGAACCTCTTGTTTCTTCGGATATTTTAGCAAGTTCGTATGCATCCATTGCAGACCTTGGTATGACGCGAGTTGTTGATGGGAATTTGGTTAAGGTTATGGCGTGGTATGACAATGAGATGGGGTATACGCATACGCTGATTGATCATGTTATCAAGACCTCTCAGTATATTAAATAATATGAAAATATTTCTTGGAACAGATCATGCTGGTTTTACTCTAAAAAATGATATAAAAAACTTCCTTGAAGAAAAAGGATATGAAATAGAGGATATGGGAGCACATAATCTAAATGAAAATGATGATTATCCAGATTATATTTTTCCTGTTGCAGAAGGGGTTTCAAAAAATACCGAATCATTAGGAATTATTTTTGGTGGTTCTGGACAAGGTGAGGCCATGGTAGCAAATCGTATAAAAGGTATTCGAGCCTCTGTATATTATGGAGGAAGTACAAAAATTATTCGTCTTTCTCGTGAGCATAATAATGCAAATATTCTTTCTTTGGGGGCAAGATTTATTTCTACCAGAAAAGCAAAAAAAGTAGTAGAACTTTGGCTAGATACAAAATTTTCAGAAGAAGAGCGTCATCTACGTCGAATAAATAAAATTGATAATCTGTAAATCTATGTCAGAAATTATTCCCGCAATTATGCCTCATGCTTTTCATGATCTTGAAGATCAGATGAAGTCTGTTAGAGGTTTCGTGCCTGTAGTACAGATAGACGTGATGGATGGTGCCTATACTCCTTCACGAAGTTGGCCATATACACGGAAAAATGATCCAGATTTTGAACAGATTAAAATAGAGGAAAAAGGAATGCCTTTTTGGGAAGATTTGCAATTTGAAGTTGATTTAATGGTGCAATACCCTGAGCACGTTTGGAAAGATTGGGTACGTGCTGGTGCAAGTAGAATTATTATCCATCTTGATTCAACGGAAAATATGGAAAAGATTGTGCAAGAATTTCACGAAGAGACTGTGTCAGAGGATTCTTTTCTGTATTGTCAATTAGGTATTGCTGTTGGTATTGAAACATCTCTAGAAAAAATAGCACCATATGCTGAAGACATTGATTTTATTCAATGTATGGGAATTGAGAAAATTGGATTTCAAGGGCAGCCGTTTGATCAGAGGGTGTTGGAAAAAATAAAATACTTGAAGACACGTTACCCGCAGACACTTATTAGTGTTGATGGTGGAGTGGACGAAAATAATATTGTTTCTTTAAAAGATGCTGGGGCAGAACGTTTTGCAGTTGGTTCTGGTATTTTTGAAAGTGATAATGTAAAAGAAGAAATTTCGTATCTTAGATCTCTTGTTCAATAATATTTGTAATATCTATAAATCAAATAAATTCTTTGTGATAAAATAAGAAGATGGAGTTACTTACTGATGAAAAAAAAGAAGAGTTAGTTTTTACTGCAAATAAAATTCGGCAGTCAATTGTTGAGATGTTGACGGAAGCAGGATCAGGTCATACGGCAGGATCACTTGGGATGGCTGATATTTTTACAGCACTTTACTTTCAGATACTACAACATGATCCTGATGATCCTTTTTGGGAAGAGCGTGATAGGGTTATTCTTTCGAATGGTCATATTTGTCCTGTTCTATATGCTGCCATGGCCCATGCTGGATATTTTCCTGTGAATGAGTTACTGAGTCTTCGTAAGTTTGGCTCACGTTTGCAAGGACATCCTCATCGTGAATTCTTGCCAATGCTTGAAACGAGTTCTGGTCCTTTAGGTTCAGGACTCTCTCAGGCTGTTGGAATGGCCCTTGCGGATAGGATGGATAACGGACGTTCATCTGGAAAGCAATTCTATTGTTTTGTCGGTGACGGTGAGCTTAATGAGGGGCAAAATTGGGAAGCCGTGATGCTTGCTAATAAAGAAAAAATACAAAATCTGACCCTGATTGTTGATAGAAATAATATTCAAATAGATGGATATACAGAAGATGTCATGCCACTCCAGTCTCTCGTAGAAAAATTTGAGAGTTTTAATTGGCATGTTCAAGAAATAGATGGTCACAATTTTGAAGATATTATTAGTGCAGCAGGTGAAGCTCAGGCTGTGTTTGAAACACCGAGTGTTATTGTTGCTCGAACTATTCCTGGTAAGGGGGTAAAAAGATTTGAACGGAATCCAGAATGGCATGGAAAATCTCCTCAGACTGAAGAAGGCGTGAGTGCTTTGAAAGAACTTAAAAAAATGAAGAAGAAATAATAAATAAGTATGATTAATCAATCTCAAAAATTAAATACAAAGCTTTTTGAAACAGATGTTGAAAAAAAATCTGTACGTGAAGGATTTGGAGAGGGTCTTCTTCTTGCAGGTGCATTAGATGTGAATGTTGTTGGACTGTGTGCTGATTTGAAAGACTCTACAAAGATGAATCTTTTCGCAGACAAATATCCAGAACGTTTTATCGAGGTAGGTGTAGCTGAACAGAACCTTGCAGGTGTTGCTTCAGGTATGGCAGCAATGGGAAAAATACCTTTTATGGCAAGTTATGCAATGTTTTCACCGGGCAGAAACTGGGAGCAAATTCGGACAACTATTTGTTATAACAATGTTCCGGTAAAAATTATCGGCTCACATGTCGGCGTGTCTGTTGGTCCAGACGGAGGAACGCATCAGGCACTTGAAGATATTGCTCTTATGAGAGTATTGCCAAATATGGCGGTAGTTTCTCCTTGTGATGCTATTGAAGCAAGAAAAGCAACGCTTGCAGCTGCGCAAACAAAAGATCCAACATATATTCGTCTTACGCGACATAAAACACCTATTATTACAACAGACGATTCTCCTTTTGAAATTGGAAAAGCTTATGTGGTGTATGATTCACAGTTTAATGATTCAGAAGAGCTTAAAAAAAGTGTTGGGATTATAGCAACAGGATCTCTTGTGTACCAAGCACTTTTGACTGCACAAATTCTTGCCAGAGAGGGTATTGGTGTGACCGTACTTAATCTGCCAACAATTAAACCGCTTGATGAGGCAATGGTTGTTGCTTTGGCACGAAAAACAAATGCTATTGTAACTGCGGAAGAACATCAAATTACTGGAGGAATGGGATCTGCTGTTTCTGAAGTTTTGGCACAACATTACCCAGTACCAATGGAATTTGTTGGGGTACAAAATAGATTCGGACAATCTGGTACTCCGGAGGAGCTTTTAAAAGAATATAGTGTGGACGAGGTTTCTATAAAAAAAGCGGTGCTAAGGGTTCTGAAACGAAAGAATTTATAATAAAAAACGACAAGCTCAGGGGGAGACTTGTCGTTCCGATGTAGTCAGCTACATCTAAGGGGGCTTGTTTACAGAACGTTTACTTTGTTAAGATACTCTTTTAAATCAGAGGTGTCAAGGGGTTATTTATAATACATCCTTAGAAGTTTATTTTTTTAGGTATGTAATCTTCTGGAGCATTTTTAATATATTTTTCTAGAGCTACTCTAGAGAGTAGCCCTTTTTGAGCTCCCACGTGTTGGACAACAGACATTGAGTTAATCGGTCCCCATATTAGTGCTTCTTTGATGCTTTTCCCTAAGGACATAGCGCTTGTAAAAGTACTTGCAAATGCATCTCCGGCACCAGTTCGATCGATAGGTGTTATTGGATCTGGATACATAGGACCAAGCCATATTTCATTACCATCGTATACATAAGCACCTGATGGACCATCTGTGATTATAATTATTTTTGGCCCAAGTTGTTGCATTTTTACAAGAAGTATTTTTATATCATCTTCTTGTGTTTTTAGAATGTGTTTTGCTTCTTCTTTATTGCAAAAAAATAATATAGATCTTTTATAAAGACGGGATAGATTTTCAGCACCAAGTTTTATTTGGAATGTTCCAGGTTGAAAAGCAAGTTTAACTTTTGGGTTTTTTTCAAGATAGTCCGCGATTTCTTGATGATATCTCAGTGAGTTTTCCGCTAGAGATGATAGGTATAACCATCTAGTTTCTGGTATTTTCGGAAGGGTATAATCATACTCATGATGCTTCACGAGAATAGTTCTCTCGGCTTTCCAACGAAGAATAAAATTATAATTTGAGTCCATGTTTTTGTGTATACGAACATTTTTCGTACTGATGCCCTCTTTTTTTAGTTGAGCAATCTGTTCCTTGCCATATTTGTCTGATCCCGTGTTTGTTATTAGCGCAGATTTTAACCCTAAGCGATGTGCGGAAACTGTGGCATTAGGACTATTTCCTACGGCAGGAATAGTATCTACTTTTTGATACGGTATCTTATCACCAAAACGCATGCAAAGTTCCTTGGTTTTTGTTGGATTATCGTTCTCTACCCAGGCATCTCGCAATTCAATAAAAACATCGGTGGTCATGTCGCCAATAGCTATAAAATCAAAGGGTTTTTTATTAAAAAGCATATGTATTATTTATGTCTAAAGTAAACTAAGTATAGCATGTGTTTATGCGCACATGTATGTATTTTGCTGATTTCGTAGTACGATTATAGTATGAAAAAAATTTATATTACAAGAGAAATTCCAGAACCAGCAGTTACCATGCTTAAGGATAAAGGCTATGAGGTGACCGTGGGCTCAGGAGATCGTCCCCCAACAAAAAAAGAGATTATTAAAGCTTTACGAAAGAAACCATATGATGCAGTTGTTACTCTGTTGACAGATCAAATTGATACAGATGTGTACGATGCTGTTCCACAGGCTAAAGTATTTGCTAATTATGCTGTTGGTTATAATAATATTGATATACAGGAAGCTTCACGACGTCATATATATGTGACAAACACTCCGGGCAATTTTAGCTATGTGGTTGGTGAGCATACTGTAGCGCTCATGCTCAGCTTAGTTTCAAATGTTACTAGTGGTGATCGGTTTGTACGTGCGGGAAAATATCGCGGTTGGAATCCAATGCTTTTTATTGGAAGTGAAATTTCTGGTAAAACTTTGGGTATTGTTGGGTCTGGAAGCATAGGTACTGCAACTGCAAAAATGGCTCATGATGGTTTTGGTATGAAAATTGTGTATTTTGATGTGCATAAAAATGACATGTTGGAAGAAAAATGTGGTGCACAGAAAGTTGAATCTTTAGACGATCTTCTAAAAATCTCTGACATCGTGAGTTTGCATGTGCCTCTTTTGCCAAGTACGCACCACCTTATTAATGCAAAGAGCTTTAATTTAATGAAAAAGACTGCATATCTTGTGAATACTGCACGAGGTGCTGTTATTGATGAGAAGGCTCTTGTGGAAGCACTGAAGTCTGGAAGTATCGCTGGTGCGGCACTTGATGTGTTTGAGTTTGAGCCAAAACTTACACGTGGACTGACTAGATTACAAAATGTTATCACAACTCCGCATATCGCTTCAGCTACGATTGAGGCACGCAGTGAAATGGCTAAAATTGTAGCAGAAAATGTTATCTCTGTACTTGAGACTGGTAAAGCTAAAAATCCAGTTCTATAAAAACACGTCTTTACAATCAGATAAATATATATATACTATAAAGTCATGTTAGTACTTGAAACAAAAAAACGTGAAAATAAAACTCCTGAAGGATTTATTCCTGCAGTGTTTTATGGGAAGACTACTCCATCAGAAAGTGTGAGTATCTCTGTTATTGATTTTAAAAAAGTATGGAAAGAGGCAGGGGAATCAACTGTGGTGACATTAAAAACTGAAAATGGAGATCATGATGCTCTTATTCATGATGTTCAATTTAATGTGATGAGTGAAGAACCTACTCATGTTGATTTTTATGTCTTTGAAAAGGGAAAGAAAATTGAAGTTGAGGTGCCTCTTGTGTTTGAAGGAAAGTCGCCTGCGGTTTTGGATCTTGGTGGTATTTTGGTAAAAGTTATTCATGATTTGGCGATTGAAGCAGCTCCTCAGAACTTACCTCACACTATTCCTGTAGATATTTCAACCCTAGTATCTTTTGATAGTGTTATTATGGCAAAAGATCTTGTTCTTCCTGAGGGAGTAGCTTTATCTGTTGAACCAGAAGAAATTGTAGCCTCAATTGCACAACCAAAAGAAGAGGAGGAAGAAGTTGTCGCGGAAGTTGATTTGTCTCAAATTGAAGTAGAAAAGAAAGGAAAGAAAGAGGAAGAAGAAGAGACTCCTGAAAAGAAATAATATAACTTCATAGATTGTAAAAAATAACTAGGTTCTATCTAGTTATTTTTTTGCCTACAATAGGTGTGATATAATATAAAAAATAAATATGAATAATAATATTTTTATTCGGAATTGTACCATGGGACTTGCTGGGATAGTTTTTTTTCTTGTAAGTACATCTCTTGTCTTTGCACAAAATACTGCAAAACAAAAAGCAGCACTTGAAGAAGAGCTTCAAAAAGTGGAGGTTTTAATTGCTGAGCAGCAAACTATCGTAAATGAGGCAAAGCGTCAAACAGCTTCTGTAGAAAGAGATATTACTATTTTGGATGCTCAGATTAAGGGTGCGGAGTTGAAGATTCGGGCAAAAGAAGTTTCTATATCTCAACTCGGTAATGATATATCAAAAAAGACAGACACGATTACTAGTCTTGAGGAAAAGATTGAAAGAGGGCAGGCATCTTTAGCAGAACTTCTTAGAAAAACAGGGCAGCAGGATGATATTTCTCTTGTAGAGATAATGCTTACTAATGATAATTTGTCATCATTTTTCGATAGTATCAATTCATTTGATTCAGTCAGTAATTCCTTACAAGATTTATTCGAAGAAATTCGTACAACTAAAACGAGTACAGAAGGGGAAAGAGAGATTCTTACAGACAGAAAGATTGCTGAAGCTGATGCCAAAAAAGCTATTGAGGGAGAAAGGGATACTATTAGAAGACTTGAACAGGAAAAACAAGGTATTTTAAGTATCACACGGCAAACAGAAGCTGCCTATACTGCTGTTTTAGCAGAACGTCAGCGTCGTGCGGCAGAAATTAGAGCAGCGCTATTCGCTCTTCGTGATACAAGTGCTATTCCTTTTGGAGATGCTTTGAAGTATGCAGAATCGGCATCCGGAGTAACAGGTGTTCGCCCAGCTTTTTTGCTTGCTATTTTAACTCAAGAATCAAATTTGGGTGAAAACGTCGGAACATGTAATCGTGCCGGAGATCCGGAAGAGAAGAAGTGGTATAACATTATGCCGGGTCCAGATGATAATTCATGGCGAGATGATCAGGCTATTTTTCTTGATTTAACAAAACAATTAGGACTTGATCCAGAGACTGTACCGCTTTCTTGTCCATGGCAAGGTGGATGGGGTGGTGCGATGGGGCCTTCGCAGTTTATTCCAACAACCTGGAATTCCTATGCTTCTAGAGTGGCACAGGCTCTTGGTAAGAGTGTTGCAGACCCATGGAACCCGCAAGATGCTTTTATGGCCTCTGCATTGTATTTATCTGATTTAGGGGCTGGCGCTGGAGGATATACTGCGGAGAGAACTGCTGCTCTTAAGTATTATGCGGGTTCAAACTGGAGTCTTGCGAAAAATGCTTTTTACGGTAATGGCGTTATGAGTCATGCGGCAACACTTCAGGGCACTATTGATGAACTTAGCGATCTTTAGAGTATTCTGTCTTGCAAAAAAAGAAACATTTGGTATAGTATGGTCCACATATGAAAAAAGATATTCACCCAGATAACTATAGACCTGTTATTTTCCTTGATAACTCAAGTGAAGAGAAGTTTTTGATTAGTTCAACTGTAGAAACAGAAAAGACATCAAAATGGACAGATGGAAAAGAGTACCCTCTATATGAGGTAGAAATTTCTAGCGCTTCGCATCCTTTCTATACAGGACAAGAAAAAGTTCTTGATACCGCAGGACGTGTAGAACGTTTCCGAGCTAGAGTAGCAGCTGCCAAGAAAGATAAATAACTTTGTTATCAAAAAGCCCGAACTATTGTTGCGGGTTTTTTGATATAGTATTAATTATGGAAGAACTTTCTGCATATAAAGAAAATCAAAAAACATCGTATCTTGCTGACGTGTATGAGGATTTGCTGAAACAAGAAAAAGAGATGGAAGAGATGAAAGATTCAGATCCTCAAATGGGTGATTTGGCTGAAGAAGAGTTGAAAAATATCAAAGTTCAACAGTCTGAAATTTCAGCACAGATGAAGAAGATTTTGCATGCTGAAAAAGTAGAAGACCAATTTCCAAATGAAATTATTATGGAAGTACGAGCAGGGGCAGGAGGAGATGAGGCGGCACTTTTTGCAAAGGAACTTTCTGAAATGTATCGAAAATTTTCTGAAATTGAAGGGTGGAATTGGAAGATTGTATCTGAGTCTTTTTCAGCACTTGGTGGTTATAAAGAAGCTTCTTTTGAGGTTAAAGGTTTAGGCGTATATAAAAAATTACGTTTTGAAACTGGGGTACATCGAGTTCAGAGAATTCCAGAAACAGAGAAATCTGGACGTGTGCACACTTCGACTGCTTCTGTTGCTATTTTACCAATTCGAAAACGTGTAAAGTTTGAAATAGATCCTTTAGATTTGGAATTCGAGTATTCTCGTTCAGGTGGTGCAGGTGGGCAAAATGTGAACAAAGTAGAAACTGCTGTACGTGTCATTCATATTCCAACAGGATTAGATGTGCGTTCTACAGCTGAAAGAAATCAGCTTAAAAACAAAGAGCGAGCTATTGGAATTCTACAAGCAAAACTTCAAGTATTGAAAGATGAGGAGGATGCAAGAAAACTCTCTGCTGAACGTTCAGGACAAATTGGTACAGGAGATCGGTCTGAGAAAATTCGTACATATAATATTTTACAAGACAGGGTAACAGACCATCGTGTAAAGGAATCATGGCACGGTATAGAAGCTATTTTGCTTGGTCAGAAGGTTGGAGACATTATTAACACTATTCAAGAAAGACTAGGTTCTCTTGATGAAAAAGGGGTTGAAACTTCTGAATAACTCTGATAGACTGCTCCGATATATGACAATGACACCAAAGACAGTAGTAAATAATGAAATTGAGCAACTTTTTGAAATAGGTGCTCATTTTGGATACGCAAGTGCGCGACGACACCCTAGTGTGAAGCCGTACATACTTGGTACAAAAAATAAGGTAGAAATTTTTGATCTTGAAAAAACAATAGATTTGTTTGATTCAGCAAAGCAGGCTATGAAAAAGTTTGGTTCTGAAGGAAAGACTGTGTTGTTTGTTGGAAGTAAGGGGGAGGCAAGAGATATCATTAAGACATCAGCAGAATCTATTGATATGCCTTTTGTAGCTGGTAGATGGATTGGTGGCACTATCACAAACTTTGTGGAGATTCGTAAGCGAGTGCAAAAACTTATTGATTTAACTCTTCAAAAAGAAAAAGGACTTCTTACTAAATATACTAAAAAAGAGCGTTTGATGATTGACCGAGATGTTGAAAAGCTATCTCAGATGTTTGAAGGTCTTTTATCTATGAATAAGCTTCCAGATGCTGTAGTAGTAGTTGATTCAAAACAAGAGAAGATTACCGTTGATGAAGCACAACAAAAAAGTATAACTACTTTTGCTATAGCAGGTTCTGATTGTGATATATCTTCCATCACTTATCCAATTACTGCAAATGATTCAGCGCGAAAAAGTATTGAGTTTTTTATAAAAGGACTTGTGTCTGCGTATGAAGAAGGAAAGAAAGCACCTGTTGTTGCTAAAGCTCCTGTGGTACCAGAAAAGAAATAATTTTTAAAGTTTAGTAGTTAAGATATTTTTTGTATGGCAATTACAACCGATCAAATTAAAGAATTACGTGAAGCAACTGGAGTCTCTGTTATGCAGTGTAAAAAAGCTCTTGAAGAGTCTTCTGGTGATATGGAGAAGGCAAAAATAGTTCTCCAAAAACAAAGCAAGGTTGCTGCTTCTAAGAAAGGTGATAGATCTTTAGGAGCGGGTATTGTTTCTTCGTATATTCATGCTGGTGGTACTGTAGGAGTTCTTGTCGAGCTTGCTTGTGAGACAGATTTTGTTTCTAAAAATGAAGAGTTTCAAAAAATTGCTTATGATATTGCTATGCATATTGCTGCTAGTGCTCCAGAGTTTTTAAAAAGAGATGAAATAACCGTGGAGGCAGAACAAAAAGCAAAAGAAGTATTTGTGAAAGATATCGAGGGAAAGCCTGTTGATTTACAAGATCAAATTATGAAAGGAAAATTGGATGCGTATTTTAATGAAAAAGTTCTTTTGAATCAAAAATTCATCAAAGATCCTGAGAAAACAGTAGGTGATATTATTGAGACTGCTGTCCAAAAATTTGGAGAACGTGTTGAGATTTTAAGATTTTCACGATTTTCTGTAAACTAATATGTAATTTATGAGAGTGCAACTCTCATTTTTTGCGTTACAATAAGTGTATGTCAATGACAATAATAATATTTGGAGTTTCTCTTGCTGTTACTATGCTTATGGTCATAAATGGTACATTTTCCTCGAGAATATTTGGTTGGCTTACTAAACGTTGGGATATTTTTGTACAAAAGATTGTTACCAGGGTAAGTTCTCGTGTGATTATCTACGGACAAAAAATACAGTACTTTTTCCTTAAGGAATTATTTAACATGTCTTCTAAAACATTTTGTATGTTGGCACATAAAACTGCGGTCCGTAGAGAAACTCTTTTTGCAAAATTAAAAGGTGACAAAAAGGATATGTTTTTTGATAAAAATGCACCTGTGTCATCTCATCTTAGAGAAGTATCTCAGTTTGAGAGAGGAGGAAGGTTGGAGGAATAGTTCTTTGCATATACTTATTTTTTTTGGTATCCTTTCTTTTATTCAATAAGAGATAAGCCACCTTAGCTCAGTTGGTAGAGCAACACTTTTGTAAAGTGAAGGTCCTCAGTTCGAATCTGAGAGGTGGCTCATAAATTACTTGTTAGTGGAATAAAATACCCCTTAGCTAAAGCCTGTGGGGTATTTTATAAGGATCTGCAAATAATAAATCTTGTGTCCTTTACTACTCTTGATTTTCTGATAAAGTTGCATATATCTATGGAAGTACAACATCCTTTTAAACCACCACATATTGGTCGAGCAAGCGAGCTTAAGGGTCGAGATCGAGTGCTTTATCGTTTTCTTGAGATGTTACCAGGCACACTCGCATGGGGAACTATTTTAGGGGCAATTATACTCTCGTATTTCACACCGACATTGATGGCATTTTTTATTATTGCTTTTGATTTGTATTGGCTCTTAAAGACCGTTTTTCTTTCAATCCATCTGCGCCAAAACTGGAAAAGAATGAAGCACAATCTCGATCTTGATTGGTCGGAGATGTTGAAGACTCTAAAGCACGAGCATGTTATTCATCTTATTATTTTACCATTCTATAATGAGCCAGAGAGTGTTATAAGAAAAAGTATTCAGGCTTTATCCGATTCTGTGTACGATAAGAAGAAGTTTGCTATTGTTCTGGCGTCTGAAGAGCGAGCAGGTATGGATGCTCATAACACAGCACAGAATATTTTGAATGAGTACCGAGATACGTTTGGATATTTTATTATTACAAAACATCCTGCAGATATTCCCGGGGAAATGGCGGGTAAGGGGTCAAATATTGCTTATGCTGCAGAGGAAGCACGTAAAGAAGTTTTAGATGCAAATAATATTTCATATGAGAATGTTTTAGTGTCTGCATTCGATATAGATACTGTGGTGTACCCTAAGTATTTCTTGTGTCTTACATGGAACTTTTTGACAACAGAGAATCCCTATAGAACTTCATATCAACCCGTACCGCTTTATAATAATAATATTTGGGATGCTCCCTCTTTAGCGCGTGTTGTTGCTTCAAGTGGCACATTTTGGCAGATGATTCAGCAAGAGCGTCCGGAGAAACTCGCTACTTTTTCTTCTCATTCAGTGAGTTTTAAAACCTTGTATGAGATTGGGTATTGGCAGAAGAATATGGTATCAGAGGACTCTCGTATTTATTGGAATGCTCTTATGGCATATGATGGAGATTATAAGGTTGTGCCTTTGTCATATCCTGTGTCTCTGGATACAAATACCACACCTCATTTATGGTCAACTGCTAAAAACATTTACAAACAACAGAGACGCTGGGGTTGGGGAGTTGAAAATGTTCCGTATATTCTTTTTAACTTTATAAAAAACCCACGAATACCTTTTAAAAAGAAAATGAGTGTGACTTTTAATCAGCTTGAAGGTTTTTGGTCTCTATCTACAAATCCTATCCTTATTTTCTTGTTAGGATGGCTTCCCGTAACTATCGGAGGTCCTGCATTCAAAGCTACGGTTCTTTCATATAACCTTCCTGTTTTTACAAGAGATATTATGATACTCGCAATGTCAGGACTGGTTATATCTGCCATTATATCTTTTTCTTTTTTACCTCCTCGTCCAGAAGGGAAAGGCAAACACCGATATGCCTTTATGGTATTACAGTGGGTACTGATTCCTTTCACGATTACCTTTTTTGGGGCATTTCCGGGTCTAGATGCTCAGACACGTCTTTTGTTTGGGAAATACATGGGATTCTGGGTTACTCCTAAGGGAGGGGTAAATAATTGATATGTTATTATAATTAGATATTATGATGGAACCAATGTCCTCAAGAAAAAGAATGTTTTATTTTGTATTTTTTGCGATACTTTTTGTTATTGCCGTGCCAAGTGTTATTTTTCATGCATTAGGATATCGTTTTGATTATGTGGATTCTCTGATCTCGGAGAGGGGTGGTATGTACGTGTATTCTCAAATTCCGGGTACAAAAATATATGTAAACGATGAGTTTGTTGATGAGACCGGTATATTTAACAGGGAATATGATACTCAAAGTTTGAAACCTGGAAAGTATTCAGTTAGAGCTGAAAATGAAGAATACCGTACTTGGGAAAAATATGTAACTGTATATCCGAAGAAAGTATCTTCTTTGTATCCTTTCTTGTTGCCAAGTGAATTTGAATTACAGGAAATTCCTCAGTATGTATCGTCGGCAACCTCTACTGAAGATGTTGTGGAGGTAACTGTTGCGATAGATAATAAAGAGTATCTTGATACTGTAAGTATGTTTAGCTCTAATGCAACGACAACTATGGTATTAGATGTAGATGATGAAATTATGTTCGACAAAAGTGATCCTGATGTAATTCGACGTATTTTTGGAAATGTTGAAGTGTCGTATAAAGAAGGGGATTTCTATGCACACTGGACAGGGAGGGGAGATTGGATGCCATCATATTTCTGTGAAAATGGAGAATGTTTGAATCCCATTAATTTTCTAACCGTGAATGGTGAGGTGTCTCATTTTGACTTTTATCCTGGACGAGATGATGTAATTATATTTTCTGTTAATAATGGCGGTATATATGTTGCTGAGGTAGATAAAAGACCCAAACAGATTGTTACAGCTTTGTATGAAGGCGCAGATGTCAATTTTATTATCCAGGGTAAGAAAATTTTTATAAAAGATGGAGTAAAATTGTTCACGCTAGAATTATAATATATGCAAAAAGGACATTTACACCCGCTTACTTTAATAGTTAATGAGTCAGTTCGTATCTTTAGTGATATGGGTTTTGAACTTGCCCTAGGGACAGAAATAGAAACAGAAGAAAATAATTTTGATTTATTGAATGTTCCTAAAGATCATCCCGCACGAGATATGCAAGATACATTTTGGTTTAAGGATATCCTAAACAAATTACCTAGAACTCAAACAAGTGCTCACCAGGTTCCTTATATGCGAGATAAAAATGAAAAAGGAGAAATTCCTTTCCGGATGATTTCATTCGGGAGAGTGTTTCGTAATGAAGCAACTGATGCAACGCATGAGGTAAGTTTCCATCAAATAGAAGGTCTTGCTGTTGCTAAGCGAGGAGAGATTACCTTGGGACATTTGAAAGGTACACTTGAATCTTTTCTGAAAGATTTATTCGGTGATGATGTCAAAATGAGATTTCGTCCAGGATATTTCCCTTTTGTTGAACCGGGCGTAGAAGTGGATGTGTTTTTTGGTGGACGATGGGTTGAAATGTTGGGCGCTGGAATGGTTCACCCGACAGTTCTGACAAATGCTGGTCTAGATCCTCAGGTATATGCAGGTTTTGCTTTTGGTGTGGGTATTGATCGTTTGATGCTTGCAAAGTATTCCATTCCAGACATTCGTTTATCATATCAAGGAGACTTAAGGTTTATTAATCAATTTTAATATGAAGATTCTCTACTCATGGCTTAATGAAGAATATTTTGATAAAAAACTTCCGTCAGTGCAGGATGTTTCTGATGCTTTGCTTTTCCACTCTTTTGAAATTGAGGGAATAGAAGAGGTAGGAGATAGGGACTGGGTTATAGATGTGGATGTCCTTCCAAACCGTGCTCATGACTGTTTATCACATCGTGGTATTGCAAAAGAACTTTCTATTATTTTGGACATTCCATTAGTTCAAAAAGATACCGTGCCTATTCTTGAAGAAAAAGAAACAGAACTCAGTATTTCTTTAGAAGAAGGTGTTAAGTGTAATAGATACATTGGAAAGGTGATTCGTGGTATTGCAATAAAAGAATCTCCGGACTGGTTGAAGTACCGCCTAGAGGCTCTTGGACAGAGATCTATTAATGCTCTTGTTGATGCCACAAATTATGTACTGCTGTCTGTTGGTCAACCAACACATGTTTTTGATCTTGAAAAAATACCGGATAAAAAAATAAATGTGCGCATGACAATGGAGGGAGAAAAAATAACTACTTTGGATAATAAGGAAGTGTTTTTGGAGACTAGTGACATGGTTATTGCATCAAGTAATGGACCTCTTGCTCTTGCTGGTATAAAAGGTGGGAAGAACGCTGAGGTAACAATAGACACTACTGATGTTATCCTTGAATCTGCTCATTTTGACCCTGTGTCTGTTAGAAAAACATCTAGGCGTCTAGCAATTCTTACAGATTCATCAAAACGATTTGAAAATGAACCTACAACAGAGCTTGCAGAAGAGGCTGTGAAAATGCTTACTACGCTCGTTATAAAACTTTGTGGTAATGAGGATACTATTGTTGAAACATCTGTAGATGTTTACCCGGTACATCCTGTAGAAAAAAAGGTTTCGGTCTCTCTTTCATACATAAATGATTTACTCGGAACAGGCATAGTAGATACAGAACTAGAATCTATATTCAAAAAATTTGAATGGGTATACTCACATGATTCTAATGGATACGTGATCGATATTCCGTATGAGAGAATGGATCTAAATAACTCTGCAGATATTGTAGAAGAAGTTGGAAGATTGTATGGATATAGAAATATTGAATCAAAAATTCTAGAAAAAAACGTCCCTGTTAATAGTGATTCAAATTTTTACTACATAACTTTGATAAGAAATATTTTAGTTGAAAATGGATTCTCCGAGGTGTATACATCATCATTTGTTTCTGATGGTGATTTAGAAGTAAAAAACCCGGTAGCACAAGATCGTCCTTTTATGAGAAGTACCATAAATCTGAAAGATGTTTTTGAAATGAATATTCGGAATAAAGATGTGTTAGGTGTAGATGAGGTTAAAATATTTGAAATAGGAAAGATTTTCTCTGGAGATGGTTCAGAAAAATTGTCTCTTGTTCTGTGTACGGAAAAGGGCGTATCAGAAGATGTTCGGAATAAACTTTTCTCTGACGTGGGTATAAAAGTGAAAGAGGGTACGGAAGTGTGTGTTGATGATATAGAGGCACAGCTTTCAGTTATTGCTCAAAAGAATAATTATGAAGGATTGTTTCAGAAAGAAATGGTGCCTGTGGAGTATGTCCCTTTCTCTGTGTATCCTTCAGTATCTCGTGATATAGCTGTCTGGGTGTCAGAAGATACCCCTCAGGAGGAACTTGTGGACGTAATACAGAAAAAGGCAGGAGATCTTCTTTTGAGGGAACCTAAGCTTGTTGATACGTATCCAAAAGATGGAAGAGTGTCATATGCTTATAGGCTTATTTTTCAGTCTTATGAAAAAACACTCACCGATGTAGAGGTGAGTGTGTTGATGGAAGCTATTGCAAAAGAAGTGAAAGATAGAGGGTGGGAAGTGAGGTAGTTTGATGGTGAGTGTAAAAAATTATCCCGCGGGCACTTAAAAGTGTCCACGGGATGTTTTTAGTCATGGACTAACTTGTTTTTTGCCAGTTTAATGATTTCAGCGCACCGACGTGCGTCCCCGTGGTTGCCTGTTGCCGTGAGTTCCTTACGAACTCGTTGGGCATCAAGTATGGCTTGTGCGGGAGACAGGTGGGCCTGTCTGGATAATTCTGCAAGTTGATCTGTTGACATGTTTAGCCCCTTTGCTAAAACAATTTTCGTCTATAGTGAAGCGTCCATACTTCACCTTCTTTTCCATTATTAATACTATCATAATATTATCTATTTGTCAAGCACTTTTATGATAAAAAAATAGAAAATAACTGTTGTTCCGGAGACTATTTTTTGGTAGAATAGTAAACACAGCGGTTTCCGCTATTTTTAATTATATGGCTAAACAACAAGCAAAGAAGGGATCATACGATGCAAAGGACATTACAGTTCTGGAAGGTTTAGAACCGGTACGAAAACGTCCTGGAATGTATATTGGAACAACAGGTCCTGATGGACTCCATCATCTTATTTGGGAGATTTTTGATAACTCAAGAGACGAGGCCATGGGAGGTTTTGCCGACAATGTAGAAGTCGTAATTCTTCCTGGAAATCGTATTAGAGTAGTAGATAACGGAAGAGGTATTCCTGTAGATAAGCACAAACAGTCTGGTGTATCTGCTCTTGAAACTATTATGACGACACTTCATGCTGGAGGAAAGTTTGGTGGAGAGGGGTATAAGGTTTCTGGAGGACTTCATGGTGTAGGTGCTTCTGTGGTAAATGCACTTTCGACGTATGCGAAAGTAGAGGTACATAAAGATGGTTTCAAATATATGCAAGAATATTCTTGTGGAAAAAAGAAAGCAGCTGTAAAAAAGGTTGGACCCACAAAACATAATGGTACAGTTATCACCTTTGAACCTGATGCAACTATTTTTCAGACAGTAGAATTCAATTGGGATAAGATTGTGGGACACCTTCGTCAACAGGCATATCTAGTGAAAGGACTTCGTATTGCTATTTTTGATGCACGAGAATCTAAAGAAAAGATAGATCTAGATACTAAAGTATATTTTGATGATTTAAACATTGAGGTTCCTTCGATGACTTTTTATTTTGAAGGCGGTCTTGTTTCATTAGTGAAATTCTATAATCAACTTCAGAAAAATATTCATAAAAATATTTTTTATGTAGAAAAAATGTCTGAAAATGGCGAAGGTGTTGAAATTGCAATGCAGTATGTTGATGATATATCTCCGCGTATTTTACCTTTTGCAAATAATATATATAACTTAGAAGGAGGAACTCATATTACTGGTTTTAGAACTGCTCTTACACGAACACTCAATAGTTATGCGAAGAAAAATAACATCATTAAAGAGAAGGACGGCGCATTCACCGGAGACGATGTTGTCGAAGGTATTACTGTTGTGGTTTCTGTGAAGCTACGAGAAATTCAATTTGAAGGACAAACAAAAGGAAAGTTAGGAAGTCAGGAGGCTAGAGGTTTGGTAGAATCTGCTTTTTCTGAAGCGTTTACTTACTTTCTAGAAGAAAACCCTGATGATGCTAAGGCTATAATGAATAAGGTGCTATTAGCTGTACGTGCAAGAAAAGCAGCTAAAGCTGCAAAGGATAGTGTTCTTCGAAAGGGAGCACTCGATGGTATGACTCTCCCTGGAAAACTTGCAGACTGTCAGAGTAAAAGAGCAGAAGACTCAGAACTTTTTATTGTAGAGGGAGATTCTGCCGGAGGAACAGCAAAAACTGGAAGAGAT
Organism: Minisyncoccota bacterium; assembly: GCA_905478465.1. Classification (GTDB taxonomy): domain Bacteria; phylum Patescibacteriota; class Minisyncoccia; order Phycocordibacterales; family CAJQIN01; genus CAJQIN01. The sequence continues at coordinate 19,537 of CAJQIN010000020.1, forward strand.
CGAAAGACACAAGCTATTTTGCACTTAGGGGAAAAATATTAAATATTGAACGTGCGCGTCTTGATCGAGCCCTTGGATCTGAACAAATTAAAAAC
>CAJQIN010000021.1 GCA_905478465.1 Minisyncoccota bacterium
TTAATGAAATATGTTGATTTGGCGACAATTGATAAAATTTTTTATCATATTGGGGGCGAAGATACATGATCGAAATCGATCTAGATACGATCCATTACACAAACCAGAAAATAGATGCGCGTATAAAATGTAAATTTTTAGCAATTTTCTATTATGAAATTTATGTATTATTTAATAAAATTAAAAGTCTTATAGTAACAGTTAATAATTTAATTCAACAAGCGGAACAGGAATATATTAAATATCAACATGAGAGTTTTGATGATTCTATTGCAGACGAAATAGAATTATTAGAGCTAAAATTAAATAGACTACGTTTTATAGAAATTAATTTTTATATCATATTAGGAGAGTTGTTCGTTAAAGACAAAACGTTTGGTATTAATAATGATATTTCATTAGAGAGAATGGAACAAATGGGAAATATTATTGATTTTGAAATAAATACATTTAGCAATAAAATAAATAGTATTGATAAATGTGAATAATAAAATATTTTTATATATTATAATGCCTGGTCATCGTTCTCGTTCTCGTTCTCGGTCTCGTTCTCGTTCTAAGAAATGTGCTAAGCAAACCGTACGTCAGTGTGCTCTTACGTCTGGATGTAAAATCGCCCGTGGTAAAAAGCGGACGTTCTGTCGTAAAAATTCCAATAAATCTCATAAGCGCGGTAAAAATCGCAGACGACACTCCGCTCCTTAAATACTAACAAACCCACTTATTAAACGTTTTATTTTTTTCATATCATGTTGATTTTTATCACATAATGGCTCCAATATTCCTAGATATTCTTCTGTTTTATTTTGGTTATTGTACCACAGTGGATATTTCTCTTCCCAAATTTTCATATGGCTAATTTGACGCTCTGTCAAAGTATCTATATTTCCATCAAAATGATTCTTTTCATCATTTGTCCATTCATTTTCATGTTTGATATAAAACTTTAATCGTTTTTTATCACTACAATGAATTGGTCTCTCTGTCGGCTTTAATGTTTCCAAATGTTTTCCTAATAAATTTCCTATACCATTCACATAGCCATTATCTTTTGTATAAATTAAATCATCTATTGTTACCGGTACATTCATTACAAAATCTGACATATTGATCGCATTCTTACATTCCTGATCTAAAAATATATTGATCTTCCCTACACTATAATTATTATTTACACTATAATTATTATTAGCTATAATAACGTTTTGCACTGCAACTTCGTTTAATTTTTTCATTAGCATTTCATTTTGTGCTTGAAATTTTTCATTTAATACCTTTTCCAAATTACTATCCGCCAGACATATTCTACCATGACGAGATAAACTCGACCTATGAGTATAGCTCATATTGCAAATGCTACATTTATAACCATTCCCATCACATTTTTTCAAATGTCTTGATAGTCCCGATGCATATACAAAACCTTTATTACAATGCCTACATCGATGTAGGTCGGTTTTACAACAGTTTTCATGTTTTAATAAATTACTTTTAAATGTATATGATTTATTACATTTTCTACAACTATATTTTGTAACATTTTCTATCATTTATATATACCTATATATTTTGTTTTAAAATGTTTTATTCATCATGATGTTACCATAGAATTGTACATGCGTTTTTTTGCACATTTCACTAATAAATGTCCAAAAAGTTTTTTCGACATGTTTTCAGATTGTTACCATATAATGGTCTCAAATATTTATTTGAACATTTTATAAATTTGTTCAAATAAATGTCCAAAATGTCCAAAAAGTTTTTTCTGAGCATTTTCATATTGTTACCATATAATGGTCTCAAACATATTTTCTACATTTTCACAAAAAATGTCCAAAAAAATGTCCAAAATGTTTTTTAAGAACATTTTCATGTTGTTACCATAAAATGGTGCGGAATTTGTTAAACAAATATAGATATTTTTCTCAGTCTAAACTGGTTACCATTTTGTTAGCATTTCGGCTCGCTTACCATAGAATATTTTTTGGATTTTTTTTTGTTAGCTTTTTCAGTAATAAAAAAACCTGGAAAAAACATGTTCAAAAAAATGGTAACTTTTGTTAGCATTGAGGGTAACTAGTTTTTTCCATGCCCAAAAAATATTTTGAACATTTGGACAAAAGGTTGTAGGGGGACTTTTCAATTGTGTCAAAAAACCTCCCTACATCTTCTAGGGAGGTTGTCAAAGTGTCACTTTTTTTTGCAAAGTTTTTTGTATATTCTCAAAATGGACAATGTCCATTTTTGAAATTGTTAAAATACTTTGCAAAAAAAAAGTGACTTTTAATCTACAATATATCATGGTCTTCATTTTTTATTAAAAAAGTCCTGATTAAAGACGAAAGATCCTGTGGGTTTATAAGAATCAATCGATTTATATGACACCTTATTTTTAGGTTCTGGTTTAACCGCCGGTGATTTTGAATCAGTTTTCTGGTTTGGTAATAACCCATGAAAATCGGAATATATATTATTAGCCGTAGTTGGTTTGTTATCACTAAACATTTCGGGTGTTTTTCTTTCGTCGATTATTATATTTCCTAAACCGTCTATGTTCTTGTTTGTTTTTTTCTTAATCGCATCTCTCACATAGGTTGGAATCCAATGATTCCATGAAATTAAAATAGTACTTGGGTGAAAATATCTCAAATTAAAACCATTATCTCGCAATTTTTCGATAATATAACCAATACATTCTCCTTGATCATATTTTGGTATTCCTATCATTACTTCTGGTATAATATACCAACAATTCGTTGCATCTTTATTTAAATTAGTTGTTTGGCGAATTTTAGTCTGCACACGATTCAATATTTTATTAAATAATTCTAAATTATTCAAATCACTTTGCCGCTTGCGCTCGTATAAATCATCTAGATTCATCTTTTCATTTAGTTCATCAAGATTATCATTCAATGTAAAAATATTCGTCATTTAATATACATTTATTTTTAAAATGAATACTTAAAAATATTATTCTCTCTATATTTATGACAGATAGAGAGAATATTTTACCAATCAAATGTTTATCTATAACCGGTGGCGGACATAATGGCTTTTCTAGTATTGGAATACTAAAAGAGACCTATGATAAATTATGGAATTATGATAGCATCGAATCTATATATTCTACATCTAGTGGTAGTATAGTTGCCATTGCTATCGCATTACGACTTGATATTAATGATGTCGTCGAATATTCATTAAATAGACCATTCGATAATATCATATCATTCGATTCGTCTCGCATATTATCATTAGTAAACGAAAACGGCATGTATGGAAAAGAATCATTTATTGCATTTTTTAAACCTCTGTTTGCTTCGGCCGATATAGATATAAATATCAACTTAAAGGATTTTTTTGAAATCACCAAAATAAATCTCAATATTTTTGTGAGCGAAGTTAATACGTTTAAATCTATTGTTGTTACACACATGACCTTTCCAGAACTATCCGTCATTGATGCTATTGCCATGTCTGCATCTATTCCTATTATATTTAAACCTATATGTATTGATGACAAATACTATTTTGATGGCGGATTCTTCAAGGCTTCCCCATATCAAGATGCATTATCAGCCTATAACCATGAAGAAATTATTGCTATATGCGAACGTTATCATTTTGATAAAAATTATGATAACCGACCACCAAGAAATACTAATATATCAAACTTTTTTATGATTTTATTGTCAAATACTATGCGCAGTTTTAATTTAAATAATACTGATTCATTTGTAGAAAAACCTACGACATTCATAATGGAAAGTGAAGCTTTAACACCAACAACATTGTATAAATGTAAAGACGAATCATATCACAAAAAATTATATGAATATGGTATAACTATTTGCAAAAAAAAAATTACTTGCTGAGTGTGGCGAGAATGAATCGCTCTAATGATTCAATCTCTGGTTTAGCATCATACTCTATGATTTCATTACCTCTGGCAATCTTAAATGTTGGGAAACCCTCAACTTTATATTTATCAAGTGTCTCTTGTGTCGCCGCATCTTTATTATTTGTACAATCCTTTGGTACATATTTAATTACATAACCATTGATAATCGTACCCTCCTTTACTTTTTCACTTCTTTTTAATTTATCCCACATTGAATCGCCAACTGGTTCTTTTACCTTTTTGCAATGCGGGCACCAATCTGCATAGAAAAATAATACTTCCGCTGTGCGTATATTTCCATCCGGACCATCATTATTTGTATTATGTTCCATGTTCGCGGTTTTTTGACGATTAAGCAATGGCTTCGCATATTTATGATAACCAAAAAGCGCCGTCGCAATAAATAATGCCAGAATTACACCAATAAGCACATTTTTTTGTGTAACCTGTTTTCCCAGCTTTGGCATCCTGCCCATCTCCTTTTTCATTTTCCCAAACATTTATATTATATATAAAGATTAAATAATATTAAATAAACGTATTAATATTATTATATGCTGGTAAGAACACACAATGGCGATATGAAAATTATTAATCGCAATGATTACATTACAAATTCGGATTATTATAAAAAAATGGTCGCCCTTAAATTTAATCGCCATCATGTTGGTAAAAACAATCAAATCAAAAATATAATCTCTACCATTTTATATGGCTAAGACTAGAAAAAAAAGAACGTTTGGTAAGAAAGATTTTATAAGCGGTGATGGTATGCTTACATCCGTATGGGGTCCTAGTATATGGCATTATTTACATACAATGAGTTTCAATTATCCTATTAAACCATCTAAACAAGATAAAAAAAACTACAAATCATTTATGTTGTCATTGCAAAATGTTCTTCCTTGTCAGCATTGCAGAGAGAATTTAGCTACAAATTTTAAGGCTCTACCTCTTACTAATATATGTATGACATCACGCAATAGTTTCTCTAGATATGTATATAATTTACATGAAACTGTTAATAAAATGTTGAAGAAAAAATCAGGATTATCCTATTGTGATGTAAGAGAAAGATATGAACATTTCCGTTCTAGATGTACCATTGACAAACCTAAAATTATTAAATTTACGAAAAAACGTGAGAATGGCTGCACAGAACCATTATATGGTAAAAAATCCAAGTGCGTTATTAAAATTGTACCACAAGATGAAAAGGTTAAATCATTTGATATGGATAAGAAATGTATTAAAATTAAATAATTATAAATATATAATGACTGATAAAGAATTTCTAAAAGATATATATAATCCCTATAATAGCGATGGGGACCAAATAAATGAAATTAGATATATCTTTTCAGAGGCATTGCATAGCAGCAATACAACAGAAATAATGAATAAAGAAAAAGTACTTAATGAAAAAATAGAAATTGCAAATGGAGAACAATGTTTTTTTGAAGGAGATTATACAAAAACTCCCACAGACGTTGACGTTTTAACATTACAGCAACGAAATACAATTAATGAACTAATGACTTATTGCCACATGTTTACCGATGCTGGTGCTGCTCCTGATACTGCAATCTCTATCGAAAAGGAGCCATCAATATTTGAGTTTAAAAAGGATTTTTACAAGAAGGTAACGCCAATTAAACGTAACCACCCCCAAAATATTTTACGCTTATTTGGTAGCGTTTATCGCGAGCTCCCAGACGAATATATGTTAATTGGTAATAAAAAAGTGAAGGCGGGACCTGCTGTAAATCAGGCAGAGAATTATTTATTTAGCAAAGGAATGGTGATTAACTTTTATAAAACACCTGTTTTTGGCAAAAAAAACGTATGGAATACAGATACCGGCTCATCGTTTAATTTTGCTGTCAAATTTAAACATCCAAAAACTAATAAACACAATAGTATTAACATTGTTATTGAAAATAGTGAACCCTACGAAAATAGTACTGCTAAACGCCAATTGCGAAGACTAAGTGCGGCCGTTGGTGCAAAATGGGAGAATGATAGACTAAATAAGACTTTCATAGTGGAAGATGCCATCAACAAAAAACTCAAATATAAAGAAAATGTGTTTAAAGTTGACAATCACACATATAAACCTGTTAAAGATTATGAATGTGAGAGCGATTGTGATGAGTACATAAGTGCTAGTTGCAAACCTGAACATGACATAAATATTGACATGAGTATGAACAATCAGATTTTTCCTGGCATTTCCGACACAAATACTGTTCCGCTTAGAGTAGCAAAAATCACAGATGATAATGGAGTTATATTAAGTTGTGGGTCGGTCACAGATTTTATAAAAATCGATAATATTCCAGATGATAAATATAGTGAGCGCGATGATGATGATTCATTCATTTTTACGGGACAAATACCAACAATAGGGGATTTATATAGATATGCAACTGTGGGAACACAAGAGTTATCATATAAAGATACAAAACTTCGTTTTAAAATAAAGTCCGATCCAGATAAATATACATCCATTGAAATGGATAAAAATGGGTGTTTTGGTAATAAATCAATAGATAAAGATGGTTTTGCAACTGGCAAATTTGGACGATTTGATGATATGACCATAAACCTACAGGAGATTATAGAAAACGATTCGAAACAAAAAGAAACTGACGAGCATAACCTTAATTTTTTAACAATTAATTTCGATACATCATTTATTAATAAGAATATCGTTCCGGTAGGGGAGTATATTAAAAAGCAAGAAAAAGAACTCGACGAATTTAAACGAAAGAGTGAGGCGAAGCGCAAAGGCCATGCGGATGGAATAGTCAAGCCCAGAATAGAGGACGACAATCAATCAATAAAATTTGTCGATGAATTCGGTGTGGGTCTACCCAATGCCCGCTTTAAAATCAAGAGCGAGGTTGAACCAGTCGATTTCGCACCTAAAGGACTTCTACATTTAGCAAATGATGGAAGATATAATATACGTTCGATAGCACAATTGAAGCGAATAATGCGTCGTATAAAAAAATATGATAAACAGGGAAACTTAGTGCCAGAATATGGCGCTTATGGCATCTCGGGAGAGTACTTTTATGACACCGTGGAGAAATTCATGAAAGCGGGAGGCGTGCAACGCGTCGCATGGACTGATAACATAGACAAAATTTATCATAAAGAGTATCTCAACATATTCTTGAAGAAAATGCCACTATTTATACCTGCATTTCAGGGCTATATAGATGCAAAAAATTATAATACAAATCAATTTCTGCGTTCATTAGGAACCAATATTGCCGATTTCACGGAAGACAATAACCATTATAAAATGCAGTTGATGGAAAAACTTAAAACTACTGCTGAAACTGCACCTGCTGGAACTGCACCTGCTGGAACTGCACCTGCTGGAACTGCACCTGCTGGAACTGCACCTGCTGAAACTGCACCTGCTGGTTGGGAAAAGAGTGGCTATGCTGGTGGTGATGATATGTACAAATTAGCACTTAAACTTATTGATGAACAATTAAAAATAAAAGGACGGCCACCAATTGGAAATGATTATAAAACTTTACCAATCGATAATCCCAAGATCGAGAAGACATATGGAATATTATATGCCGGTCAAATTTATAGTTTAGATTACCTTCAAAACTACGATGGGGAGGAGGAGGATGGTGTGCTACCAAATAAATATCAATGCACTAACAGCGGTGGTAAGAAAACATATTCGGTTGGAGGAGTCTCTGTTACCAATGAGGGGGACGGAAGCTTCAATTTCCACCCAAAATCAGAATTTGGATATGTAAAATTTAAAACGGAGGAAACGCCGAATAAAGATGATAAAGCCAAGTCGGGTGAAACGACATATAAAATAATCATTAATGAACGTTCACCGCCATCTTTGACATTAATATTGGAGATGATAATGACGGAAGAAGAGCGAAAAGGAGTTAAAGAAATGGAAAAGGTGGTTGATGAGGTGAACAACATGCTGAAAACTGGGAATACAAAAACGCCGGAGATGACGGAGGAGACTTGGAAGCAACAACAACTTGTCAAACTGAGTGAAAGCCCACATGCGACTGTTAAAAAATTGATAAAGTTGACGAATTTGTCACAAGGGTATATTATTAAAAAAAATGGGTGGATCACTGGCTGGAAAAAAGACAAAATCCAAATAGGTAGCAGTATGGGCCCCAAAGACACATCAACAATTACTACGAAAATATTGCAGAAATGGATGAAAAATGGCGATAGCACAGGAAAAACGATTCTTGAGGATTTGGGCAAGAAGCTCGAGGCTCCTACCCAACTGCCTTTTCTGCCCGACGTAACCACCGATGGCGGCTTTGTCAAAATCAAAGACCTCCACAACGAAGCAATTGAAAATCTAGATACATCTCTAAATGAAATTGAAAAAGAGTTTAATAAGGCAATTTATAAGGAAGTGATGGATGGCGAAGAACTACCGGAGACAGAAGAATGGGCCCGAGACCCGGAACAATTAGGTTTTGAAGCAGCCGAAGTAAAAGGAACCAATTTATTTGACAAAATGAAGGAAGGTCTAGAAGGTATGATGCGCACTGAGAATGCTGCACATGCACATGAAAATGAATTTGTTCCTATGAATGTATGGTATAAAGAAAAAAGCGAAGGATTCACAGGATGGACGAAGAATGGATTTACGCGAAATATAACAATGAAATTTAACAATGACAATTTGCAATGTGAAAAACAAGAGGTATCGTGGGACCATGATGTAACGGAACGGTCAAATTCAAAAATTCATTATTTATTTATGTTAAATCAGTATATTTATGTATGTTTGTATCATCTTTCAACTAATTATATAAGAACTACTACTGAAAATCTTCCGGACGAGTATAAACGAAAGTCTGGAAAACCGTCATATGAGGAAATATCTAACATTTGGAGGTTTTTCGAAGAAGATGGGGATGGGAACTTCCCCATCAAACTAGGTGAAGGCGAAAAAAGTACGTTCGACGTAACTTATAATGAATTAAAGAAGTTATTTAATTTTGGGTTTGAATTTGCTGAAATATATCCAAAGAAACCAGAGGGAAACAACTATGACTCAATACCCCTGAAGAATGCTAAGGTCGATATTCCTAATAATTCTACCTTAGTAAATTTTAATATTAACCAAGCTTTCCCACAAGAGACGGCGATAGAAACGTTCTACAATTATCATTTTAAGAATATCAAAAACGAAATTAAAAAAAAACTGAATGATGATAGTGATGTAAAATACATTGCTAAATTATATACGATATATACACGGAGATATGTTTGCGTTTATAATAAAAAAGAAGATATGCCAAGTGTATATTTTGCTGCATGGATAACAGGAAAAATGGTTGATGGAGACTGGCCGATATTATCGGTAGTTGACTGGGGAAAAAGAGGACTTGAGTTAAATGTTGAACAGAGCAAGAAAATTTATTTAGTCTATGCACTGGACCAGGAGAACCCCTTCGGTAGAAAAATAAAAGATAAACTAACTGCATATCGATTTACAATAGAGGATGCAAGGATATTAACTGCTGAAAATAAACATGAATTTTTTTTATCTCAGTTATTAACTAAGATTGGGGTAGCTAGTGGTGATGAGGTCACATTAGAAATTATTAAAGGGGGGAAATGCGTTCCAATAGAAAATCAAAACCCCATATTATCCGGTTTTATAACGAAATTAAAAAAAGATATTACAGACAACATCGGTGTCACGGCTGCTGCTGTGGTGGAGGAGGAGGTTGACGCGAAAGTTCGATTGGTGATGATGGTTGTTCAATTAATGTTTTTTACATTATTGCATGGAAATAATTACATGGACTATGATGTTCTAAGTATAGAGCAGTTTTTAAGAGCATGTAAATATTTTGGCAAAAAGGCGGGACTGCCCGGGGACGATTCAAAGCCAACAGAGTGTATTGAAAATTATATCAAAGTTGGTGACCCGAAATATTGGAGACACATGTGTGACGTAGAGAAGGATGCAATACGAAATATAGTTATGGGTACACAAGATGAAACAGATGTACAAAAATTATTAAAAGACAGAAAAATATATTGTGCCAAATTAGAGACGGCCGAATTAGGGGGAGAGGAAAAGAGGGAGCATTTTATGGATGAAGTTTTTATACCACATATATCCGAAGATAGAATGTGGGGTCATTTGGACGAAAGCGATGACCGAAAGGAAACTGTCGTGGGTGGGCAGACGGACGGGGCATACAAGTCTATGTCTAGATATTATTTGTACCAAGATCTGATAAATTATATGAAATATATTACGATAAAGAAGATATTGCCGAGAAATCACAGATTTGATTGTTTTTTCGATAAATTTTGTTATTTATGTAGCCAAATAGTAAAAGACCATAAAAAGGATGAAGACTCCATATTTTTTAATAAATATATGCTTGAAAATTTAAAGGGTGAAAATGATGGTAGTGGTAGTGGTAGTGGTAGTGATGGTAGTGGTAGTAGTAGTAGTAGTAGTGGTGCAAGTGGTAAAGTCAATCCGGTCAAAGTTGGTGAAGATGATGAAGCCAAGTTGGATGAAGTTGGTGAAGATGATGAAAATGATGGCGGTGATGATGATGATACTACTTCTACTGCTGCTGCTGCTGGTGCTTCTGGTGCTACTACTGCTGGCTCTGGTATGAGGAGTAGTAGTAGTAGTAATAGTGATAGTGATAGTGATAGTAGTAGTAGTAGTAGTGGTAGTGACTAGTACGTAGTGATATTTGTATTAATTCATATATAGGAACATGAATTAATATTATTCTGCGAGCATTTTGTCACGACGAGCCTGGCCTCTATCGGGGTTTTTCATATCCTCTGCCGTAAGAATGTCCTCGCCCTCGAATAGCTCTTTACGTACTGCCTCGGTATCAACAATTTCGCCAGCACGAGTCAATGCATTTGCTTGCGTCACCGTATTTGCAACATTAATGAGCTCACCCTTTTCATTGAGGGTTTGTGTAAGTTTGTTACCACTTGCCTTTGCTTTTTCAATGTTGTCTTTAATGGCATTTTCGCGAGTTGATTTAATACGTTGTTCAAATTGTTCCTTGGCACTATCTTCGTTCTTCTTCTTCTCATGCATGAGTTTATTTAATTCGTCTTCTAAATATTCAACACGACCTGTCTTGTATGCCTCAGGTTCCCAAGGCATCCAAAGTCCAACAGGACCAACATAGACATCATGATTGGGGTCCATTTCGCGAAGAAGTTTGCATCTAAGCTCAGCTTCTTCCTGAGAAGGATAAGAGCCACGAATTTTCACACCGCGAACACTTGTTTGGAATGTGTGCTCTTTTTTGAACTGTTCAATAAGACGTTCTTCATTGTTGTCGAGGAACGTTTTGTAGTCATCGCTAATGGTAGTTTCGGCTAGCTTCTCGCCTTCGGTCTTAGCAAATTCTTCAAAATCGGCGACAAGTTTGTCAAAATTTACATTGTATTTGAATGCAATAAAATTCATAAATTCTGTAAATTTTTGCATATGATGTTTATAATCCCAATTTTTGATAAATGCTTCAAATAAATAGTTATTCTTTTGTTTAAGAACATTTTCTGGTGAGATGAAAGAAACACATACAAACTTTTGATTTGCGACGGCTTTGTCTTCATCAAGTAGGTCGATTAGTTTTTCTTCCGTTGACATTATAATAATAATAGAGAGAATATTTAAGCCAAAATAAATATATATTATAATAGTATAATGGACAAAATGCTCGATTTAGGCGAAATTTCACGACGCATGATCAAATATGTGATCGAAGGTATCTTTGTTGCCCTTGCTGCATGGACTATTCCGAAGCGTTCTCTAAATATAGAAGAGTGCCTCATTTTAGCTTTGGTTGCATCAGCGACATTTGCAATCCTCGACACGTGGCTCCCAGCGATTGGTGCATCAGCCCGTTCAGGTGCCGGTTTTGGTATTGGTGCCAATCTTGTTGGTTTCCCCAGCGGTACACCAATGGCATTAGCATAATCAAAGGCCTTAGCATAACCAATGGCATTAGCATAACCAATGGCCTTAGCATAACCAATGGTATTAGCATAACCAATGGTATTAGCATAACCAATGGTATTAGCATAACCAATGGTATTAGCATAACCAATGGTATTAGCATAATGAGACCATAATGAGACCACAATAATAGCTTTATATAAATTATTACAATGCGATAATAATTTATAAGGTAACAATAAATTCCCAATTGAGCTCTTTGCATATATTTTTCCAGATGTCGTCTTGTTCGATACGTTTCTCTCTATCTTTAAGCATAGGAAAATATGGTAAAAAGTTGACTTCTCCCAATAGTTCGCATAATTTATAAATGGTATAATAGTAATTTAGGAAATTGACCCGACCATCTGGGCAAAATTTGGCATATGGTTTTTGTATATCTAAAAATAGATTACATAAAGTAGTTTCAAGTTCTGGTGTCATTACTGGTGGTTTAATACCAAGTTTATCTTTTATAAAAGGGATATGTTCATAATATTTATTTAGACCAAGTCTTTTAAGAATATCTTTGGTATATGAATTGGTTAGTTTATCAATGGTAATGCGTTCTTTTTTGATTTGTGCGGCGATTTTTTGTATAACTTCATCGGGTATTTGAGTAGTTTCTTTTGCTTGAAATTGTGCAAGAATTTCTCTGAAATGGTTGATTCTTTTATAGGCATAAAAGCAAACTTCTTTAGGCGGTTCTTTATAAGAAGGTTTATCACTATCGATAACATGGGCCGTTTGAGCACTGCACATATTGCATATAAGAAGGCCTTCATTTGCGACCGGAATTAATTCACCATTGTTGCAAATTTTACAAATGTCTTTATCTTCAATATAATCGTTAATATTGAAGCGAGTATTTAGGAGTTTTTGAAAATATTGTTTAGAAATATTGGTTGTTTTATCATTGCGCACAGGTGCATCTTTAATGTTAAAGAATTTATCAACAATAGTAATATCATTTTGTCCAGTAGATAGTGCTTTTTTTTCCTCAAAATATCCAAATACAAATTTCGAATTATTTAGGAGATAATCTTGTTTTTGTTTTTTCAGATTTTTAATATCAATACGCAATTGTTTAATTCGGTCAAGTATTCGTATTTTTTCGTCGAATGAATGGTGTTTATTTTTAAGAGTATACTGCAAGGTTTCTCTCTCTTGTATTAATTCTGGAATGATAAACTCATCATTATTTGCAATTTCATTCATTTGATTTGTGTGACATGTATCAAGTGTTTGTTTGTCATCCTGCATATTATATAAATTTTGTATAGTATATTTATATATTAATTAATTTAATTTAGCCAAATTTTTTTTCTAAGCAGGTATTATAAAATGGGTGGAGGACTTATGCAATTAGTCGCTTATGGCGCACAAGACGTATATTTGACGGGTAATCCCCAGATTACTTTCTGGAAGGTTACGTACAGACGTCACACTAACTTCTCTATGGAGAGTATCGAGCAGACTTTCAATGGCCAGGCTGATTTCGGTCGGCGTGTAACCTGCACTGTCTCTCGTAATGGTGATTTAGCTTACCGCACGTATTTACAGGTAACTCTTCCTGAGATTTCCACGACCGATGCTAAAAACGCGAGGTGGCTTGATTGCCCTGGCGAGCAGCTTGTACAGCAGGTTGAGGTAGAGATTGGTGGCCAGCGCATTGACCGTCAGTATGGTGATTGGATGCACATCTGGAACCAGCTTACGCTTACTTCCGAGCAGGCTCGTGGCTACAACAAGATGATCGGTAACACTACTCAGCTCACTTACATTACTGACCCTGATTTTGCCAGCATTGATGGCCCATGTGATGTAGATTCTGCCCCCAACCAGGTATGTGCCCCCCGTAATGCTCTTCCTGAGACTACGCTATATGTTCCTTTGCAGTTCTGGTATTGCCGTAACCCCGGCCTTGCCGTTCCCCTAATCGCCTTACAGTACCACGAGGTCAAGATTAACCTTGATCTTCGTCCTATTGACGAGTGCCTGTGGGCTGTATCTGCAATGGATAATACCAGTGCCAACGCTACTGTAAAAGCCACCGACGCTTTTAATAAGTCAATCGTAGCCGCTTCCCTGTACGTTGATTATGTTTTCCTTGACACTGATGAGCGCAGACGCATGGCCCAGAACCCCCACGAGTACCTCATTGAGCAGCTCCAGTTCACTGGCGATGAGTCTGTTGGTTCTTCTTCCAACAAGATCAAGCTCAATTTCAACCACCCTTGCAAGGAGCTTCTATGGGTTGTGCAGCCTGATGCCCATGTCAACTATTGCGAGTCTATGCG
>CAJQIN010000022.1 GCA_905478465.1 Minisyncoccota bacterium
ACCAGTCGCCGTCCATGGTGATTCCCTGACCCCCGCTCTTTCATCGGCTCTTTCATCTGCATCCATATATATATACGAATATTATAATCGAATATATTATTATAATCGAATATATATATGGATAAAAAGTACATATGTGATAGATGTTTAAAAAAATACAAATTTAAATCAGAACTGCAAAAACATATACAGGACAAACACTCCTCAATATGTAGGATTTTGTGCAGGTGTATCTGGATTAGAAATCACTTGTATCTGGATTAGAAATCACTTGTATCCATATCAAATATCCCATCATCTTTATCCGTGGTCGCCAACGCATATTCCCCCACCCTTTTTTCAAAGAAATTCGTTTTGCCTTCTAATGAAATCAACTCCATAAAATCAAAAGGGTTTTTGGTGCCATAAATCTCACCGGCAGCCAATTGTACAGCCAAACGGTCTGCCACAAATTCTATATATTGTGTCATCAAATGAGAATTCATCCCGATGAGGCGACATGGTAACGCATCACATATAAATTCCTTCTCAATTTCAACAGCCTCTTTAATAATTTCAATAACCTTATTCTTTGCAACCTTCTTTTGTAATTTATTATACAACAACACTGCAAATTCAGTATGCAATGCTTCATCTCGCGAAATCAATTCATTCGAGAATGTAAGCCCTGGCATAAGACCACGTTTTTTAAACCAATAAATACTACAGAAAGCCCCACTAAAAAAGATACCTTCGACACAAGCGAAAGCAATCAATCTTGTAGCAAAACTACTGCGTTTATCATGTATCCATTTTTGTGCCCAATCACTTTTCTTTTTAATACAGTCAAAATTGTCTAATGCTGTAAATAATTTATGTTTTTGTTCTTTATCTTTGATATACGTGTCAATAAGGACACTATATACTTCACTATGTATATTTTCCATAGCAATCTGAAACCCATAAAAAGCTCTTGCTTCTGAGAGCTGAACCTCACCCATAAACCGTGTCCCCAAATTTTCTAAAACGATACCATCAGACGCAGCAAAAAACGCCAGAATCATTGATATGAAATGTGTTTCGTCTGCATTTAAGGTTTCCCAATGTGCCAGGTCCTTAGACAAATCAATTTCTTCTGCCCTCCAAAAACAATCTACTTGTTTTTTATACATTTTCCAAATTTCGTTATCTACGATAGGAAACATTACAAAGCGATTATCGTCTGGGGTTAGGAGGGGGTCGGTTTTTAGTGATGTCATACTAAATAATATATACAAAGATATTTATATTGATTCAATTATAGAATTTTTCTCAAAATCTATAAATAGATTTCTATAAATAGACATTCTCTCTAATTTAACAATATCTCTATGGGAATATATATGGATGGGTGTATGAACAATGGAGATATAGAAGAGCTTGCTGAACGAGATTTAGCAACAATGTTAAGGAGAATTGTAGAACAAGTTAATGAAACCAATACTATTAATAAGGCAACTCGTTCAAAATATGACTTTAATGAATTAGGTGAAAAATGCGAACATTATGAAAAATATGTAGCATTATTTAATGAAAAACAACAAGAATTTGAACAATTGCAACAAGAATTATCGGAAATGCGATCATTTTTAGACAAATGCCCCCATAATAGAATGGTTCAACATGAACAAGAAGATATAGATACTATTTTATCTAGTTTAAATACTTCAGCAAAGGAAATATATAAGAGAAAAAATGCCAATTATGATAATTATAATCTTAACAATTTAAATAATTTTCAGATAATTTACAAATTATAATGATATGTTATATTATAAATGTCTGTGATGAAAAGTATGGATAAAATGTTGAAAAATCAAGCCGTTCTTTATGGTGTCCTTTTTCTAACAGTAACAAACGTATTTGGCTATTTAATGGTGCGTAATTATGAAGCTATCGTATTTTTTGCATTAGTTGCATACATTTCTAGCGAATTTACCAAGAATAATATTCTTGTTTGTTTAGTCGCTTTATTAATGACTAATGTTCTACTAGCTATTGTACAAGGTAGAAAAGTTTATGAAAGTATGCAAACAGAAGGAGTTGCTGATGAGACTGCAGCAAAGGCCGAAGCTTCTCCGGAAGAGGCAAAAGAACCTGTTATAAAAAAAGCAGATTCCAAAGCCGCAGTGGCTGAACAACTCATGCCTTCACTCTCAGACTCTAAAATGAAAGATCATATGGCCAATTTAGATAAAATTGAAGGCCTTCTAAACAAACAAGAAGGATTAGTTGGCAGTCTTAGTAAGATTGAAAATATGATGGCTAAACTAGAAAATATGGGCGCAAAACGAGTCGACAGACGCGTGGATTAATAACTCTCGCTATAATACATATGGCAAAACAATGCCCACCAGGTGTTATTTGTATCGAAAACGCAACAATGTTAATGGTTGGATGTATATTAATAGGTATTATATATTTAGCAAATTCATATCATAGTAAAATCTTAATTCATAACATGGCACATAACAGCGTGGCACATAACAGCGTGGCACATAACAGCGTGGCACATAATATGGCACAACCACGCCACCAGACACAGAAAGGTCTACCTATAAATGTACCAACGCAACCAATTGATTCTAGTTATCGACAAATTGGTATATTATCTAGAAATAATGACCAAGATGTTATAATGGGACTCTTTGGTATGCAAATGAATCGCGGACGGGATTTGTGGCAATACTATACTACCACTGAACATGGCATTCGCCTACCTATTAGTGTTAATGGTAAAAGTGGGTCCGTTGAATATGGATGCGACCCTATTGAAAATGGGGATATGATATATGTAGAAGGTTATAATGATGCCTTTAGAGCAACCATTTATGATGATAATAACAGAATGCGCTATATACCAATGGTATAAAAAGATCTTTATATATAATGAATATTGAATATAAAGATGAATATTGAATATAAAAATGATATTATACTTGCACATACACAATTATATGTTCTTACCACAGTTGATATCAATCAAAAATTAAGTATTTATGATGATAAATTATTTATTGATGAAACAAATCAATATATACAACCACTATGGCGATTTTGTTTGAATCAAAATAGGCATAGTATCTATCTATTTTTAGAAAGAGTGCTAGGTAAATATATTAATGATATTGTAGCATTTAAAAGATATAATTTCGTTACTGGTTTTGAAATTGAAACGAGGCGAACGCTTACAAAGGATATCATTGCATTTTTAAACGATTCAAAAATGGGATTTTTGAATTTAAAACAAACTTATCCCGAATATAAACTATTACATACACTTTTAGATAATTTTAGAAGCCAAATTAAAATGCATTATAAAAATGATTTTCGACCATAACCACGTGAAATTGTAGCCTCCTCCTCCTTGGTAGGATTGTCCGACTGTAAATATCTATTTTGAGCAGAAGGTAACACTACGTTTATCAGGTGTTTTATTAACTGCCGTTCGGAAATTACCTCATCCTCATTCTCAGGTATTCCTTCTCGGGGTTCAAATATATTTTGGGGCGTTTTACCACCAAAATTTAAAGTGGCCGAATTCTTTCTATGACGAACATCATCAAAACGTCTTAGCGTAGTTTGCAGCTTTCTCTGTGTTTTATTTGCTCCAAAATATGATCTGATCTCACTTGGTCCATAAGGGTCAACTTGTATATTATTCCACTTCTCCCACTGCCACGCAGTTTTGGTAGCATGATTATCCGGATTGGAAAGGAAAAATGGTATATTATGTTCATTTACCCCTTGCTCTCTGGCGAGAGGAATGGCGTCCGGATTTAAAACATTTCT
>CAJQIN010000023.1 GCA_905478465.1 Minisyncoccota bacterium
TTTGCCTAAACCCATTTCATCAGCGATAAGTCCGCCATTTATACCTAAATAGGGAGCGACAGATTGTTCATTGGCGAGACAAAAGTCAAATGCATCCTGTTGCCATTTGTGGTTATCGAGGCCGGCATTGGTGACGAAGTCGTTGAAAAACATTGAGAGTCCAATAATAGACCAAAAAAAAAATCAATTTTTTACGCTGTCATTTTTTACGCTGCCACTCCCGCTGCTGTGAAAAGCAATAATAAGTAAATGCTTATGATACTTCCGCCAGCGAAGACATCTGGGTGATCTGCTGCCCCACCTCCCACCTTTGCTGGCAAAATGTCGACTCTTTGTTTGGAATCTCTTGTCTGTTTTGATTTCTTTTTTACCTTTCTTGTTGCCTTCATTATATAATACAAATATTAAATCGGTCCATATAGGTTTCGAACCTATGGCCTTGCGGTTAACAGCCGCACACTCTAACCAGCTGAGCTAATAGACCCCGTATATTTGTATTATATTATCGTATATATATCGTATATATATCGTATATATTATCGTATATATTATCGTATATATATCGTATATATTATCGTATATATATCGTATAATACATTAATCTCACATAGTATGTGAATGTCATAGACATTTAATTAATTATATATTTTTTTTGTATCACTGTGTTAAGTCGCATCACAAAGCGCACAATGCATTAACTAAGGATTTCGGCCCACGTAGGGGTTTTAACGGTGTGATTTTTTTATTCTGTGGTGCTTTTCGAACTAAATTCTAATCTGGCCCCATACTGGCATCAAATATATAATGTTTGCTACATAATGCCATTTTCATCCAACCTATATGCTATATAGCATATTAGATAACTGCTTGCTGTTCGTTGGATAGTATATAGTATATAGTTTCTTTAAGTAGTTAAATTATAATATACCCATAAAATCATATTTATCGCCGAAATAGCTATTATAAATCTTTCTAATTTCGTATGTATCTTGTAATCGTGTGATAGCAATATCTAAGTCTTTAAGAAGACGGTTCTCTCCGATTTGCACAGCGATGGCTTCTTCATTAAGGCCGAAATTATTCTTATTAATTAAGAAGTCATCATCTTGTTCATTGTAGGCATCCATAAAAGACATGGCAATACCGTCCCATTTGGGCTCTTCACTAATATATTTTTGTTTAAGTTCGTCAATAGAATCTACCTTCATACCTTTAACATCGGCACCCAGCCGTTTGAATGCGTTGCCCATACCGGAACCCTTAGCATAGAGTAATTGTTTTGTATGAATATTGGCAGCATTTATTTCATCATCGCGTTTAAACTCCATAAGTTTTTCGGTGGTAGCTGCTTGTAAGAAAATAGAAAAATAAAAAGAAATGGTCATAATGATAAAGGCGACAAATACGCCTAGGGGTTTGAGCTTGCTATTTTCAGATATAAAACCCATTTCACCAAACATAGATGCAATTGATGAGAATATTGCGCGTTTATAGCCGCGTTTAGGTTCAACAAAATACATGAGATTGCCTAATATGATACCGAGTATGATCAATAATGCAAGTGGAGGTAAGAATAATTTATACGCAATTTTGCCCATATATTCTGCATAACCTTGCTTTGGTTTGGTAAGAATTGACTTTTGATTAATAAATAATGGTCGAGTAAAATTAATCATTTTCGTGCGTTTTGCATTGGTAGTGAGTGATGTCAATGCCAGATGGAATTCGCCATTTTGTACTCGTCTTAGCTGTTTAGTATAATTCAAAGTTTCTATAAAGGTTTCTTCAAAATCGTATTTCCTGGCTAATTCAACCTTGATGCTTTTCCATATGTCATAAACAATACCAGTGTATTTACCAGATTTTTTATAAATATATGGGGCCTGCACTAATGCTAAAACTTTTATGACGCGTTTTTTACCGGGTTGGTGCATTTCCATAGGGCCATCTTTCACTACGGTTGCCGTTGGGATGTCTTCATCTTCGCTATCATCATTATCTTTGTCTTTTGTTTTTTTAGGTTTTGTCACGAAACCTTTTTCTAAAATTTTGATTTTATCTTCTAAAAGTCGTCTATAGAAAGTTTGATTCATTGTGTTAAGTTCATCTTCTTTATCAGAGAAAGAAAACCCGAAGTTCATTAATATATATAAATATATTAATGTTGTGTAACGAGTGCAAAGTCGGAAGGCAGTGCCAAGCCCCGCTCTTCAGCTTGTGTCCGCTCTGCTGCCCGATCTGCGTGGGCCCGATCTGCTGCTTGTGTCCGCTCTGCGGCCAGTTCTGCGGCCAGTTCTTGGATGTAAATTAATATTTGTGCATTGGACAATTTCGCACTAAATCTACACCAAGGGCATGAATGATTATTATTATGCCATTTCATATAACAGTGTTTATGAAAGGCACAATTACAGCACGGTGCATTATATAAGTTACTATAAATAGGTTGTATACAAATTGGACACTCCCCTTTCTCACTCCAACATTGCCCCATCGTTGTTATTAATGTATATATATATATATATGCATTTACAAATAGGAATAATATCATTAGTCTATGCGGCACTGATATTATATAGAAAAAATGTATTATTAAGAAAATTTAATATACAAACGTGGTTGATGATAAAATCAGGATTAATGTTTGTCATGTTGTCAATTGCAGCATTAATAAATCAAAAGACATTTTTTGATAAAGATGTTATCCCGAAACTCCGTCAAAATATGATTACAATCATTATATTTATATGTTTTACACTTTTAGAGGTTTTTGGGTGGTTATATATGTTAAAAAATAGTGACATGTCTAGAATGATACCATTAAATAGTGTTTATATTTCGGTATTTTCGGCGTTACTTGGTATCGCAATTTTAAATGAAAATTTTTCATATAAAACCGGAGCGGGTATTATATTTGCTATAATAAGTATATATCTTTTAAACTAGTCGCCGGTCCAATATTCATTGATGCTATTCTTATTTTTTTTCCAGTCCTGCTGGTTATTTTTGAGCAAGCGTTCAAATTTTTGAATGCGGGCATCCTGTTTTGCATTTTCCAAGGCAATGTTTACATAAGGTACAAATTTGATATGTGATTTATGATTAATAATTTTCATACCGAGATTATACAATACGCGATAATTATTAACAATATGGCCAAACTTCATTCTGTATTGTATTACGTGATACACTTTATATTATTTTACAAATAGAAGTAAGAAAAAACTTTCCCACCAGTAGTTTTTTCCTCAAATATCATTAGTCAATGTCGACTGGGCGGCGCAGGAACACGGCAGGTTTGTATGCAGGTTTCACGTGTGTGAACCAGCAATGGTAATCCTGGGATGATGATGACCGGCATTCAGCAAAAGTCTTGTGTTTGCAGATTCGCGATTGGCACAACTTGATGTAACACATTTGGCACCTGTTTGGGGCGCGTGTTCCACCGGCTGAACCATAAATGGCAACAGCGTTGTCGTCGCAATTCGTGCAGAAGATTTTGGGCATGGGGATTTTCTCGGTTGTTAAGGCTGAGTTGCACAGATATACTGTATCGAGGTTTTTTTTTCAATTTTTTTTAAACGCGACTGGTATATGAGTTAGCGACTCAATACACATATGAGTTAGCGACTCAATACACATATGAGTTAGCGACTCAATACACATTTAGCGACTCAATGCACCTTTTGAACCCCAGGCGGATTGTATTTTATTCTTGGCATTTATAGAGCCAGTTTTAAATCCAGAAATATTCAGCTCGTTCAAATGTGATATCACTTTTAAAATTGGATCTAAATCGTTGATTGGATTGTACTTTAAATCTAGAACTTTTAAATTTTTCATAGAGGCGATGGGAGTAATATCAGTAATTTGATTCATTCCGAGATGAAGTTCGGTAATGTTTGCATGAGTTAATGGTGATATGTCAGTAATATGATTATTAGACAATCGTAAAACTTTCATGTTATCCAGCTTATCTTTTAATGCACTCAAATCGGATATTCTATTTCCAGAAACATTTAATTCTTCTAATGAATCAAGATATGGTATTAAGTTTTTTAAATCATGAATGTTTTGATTCGCCAAAAATAATTTCTTAACAGATCGAACATTTTTTGCCACAGCAGCCCAGCCGGCATTTTTTGGCATGAGTAATTTTATGCGTTGGTTCCATTTTTTGATGTTAGCTTCTGCTTCTGAAATTTTGATAGTTAAAGACTCCTTAATGCG
>CAJQIN010000024.1 GCA_905478465.1 Minisyncoccota bacterium
GTAGAACAACAATCAACACCTCAGGAAGTACCAGCACTTATTGTCGCAGAGGTTGATATTCCACGTCAGAATCAACTTGCTTCAGTGGGAAGCTTTGGTGGTGGGTGGTATACTGTTTTATGGAGAGGAATTGTTTCAATTTGGCATTGGTTCGTCTCTATATTTTAATGTATGAAAAAAAGAAAACCCATCATTTTATTATTTTGCATTTCTTTGTTAGGAATTATTCTTGGTTTTTATTTGAAAGATGCGTTACATAACGGAGCTTGTTTTAGTTTTAATACTTTTTGTTTGAACCTTATGGACAGTGGTTATGCAATACACATCGGTTCAATCTCTATCGCTTTTACTTCGATCCTTCTTATTATATTTCCGAGTACATATACTTCTTGGAAAAAATTTGCTTCTTTTTTCATACCATCTGCTGTTTTTATTTTTTTTATTTTTCCGCGTCCAGGACATTGGGACCCAATAACGCCTCACCCTGAAACTGTGGCTCGATGGATTAATTACTTCTATCTTATTATTAGTATGGGTATTATTTTTCTTACATTATTTATTAAAAAATTTCGAAAATAGATTTCTATATTTTTACGGGGTTCAATTCATGAAAAAAAGAAAAAAATTTATTGTTGCATTATTAGTATCATTTTTTGGTTTTGGTGCCGGGTACTTGCTGATCAATAGTTTTAGATTAGGGTTTTGTGGATATAGTTCATTTTGTTACAACTCTAATCTTAGAATTGGACACACTACTTACTACTCTTTCGCCTCTCTTTCTTTTGTTTTTTTTCTGCTAACAATTTTTCCAAAAACATTTTCAGTATGGAAATATTTTGGTTATTGGTTTATTCCACTTGCTGCAATTCTTCTCGTCTTTTATCCTAATCCAGGTTCAGGAGATTTTCTGGCAATATATCCGAGTATGGTGGCTCGTTGGGTGAGTGAGTTTTTTGCAGTAGTGAGTGCGTGCATAATCATGATTACGGCCATAGCTCAGAAAATAAAGAGGGGATAATATATCAATCATGTGTGGAAGAATAAGGTAGGTTCTACTAGTACTTAATGATACATAGTCATTCCAGAGCGGTCTGTGGAAAAACCTTGCATTTTTCTATATACTATGCTATACTAATTTTGTGAGTGTGAGCATAAGTTGTCACACAAATAAATGAATATCTGCGTAAGCCCCCACTTTGGTGGGGTTTTGCGTGTCTGCTGAATACCTTTTGCATTACATAGGCAATACTTGTTACAATATATAGGTATTATTTGTGTATTAAAAACAGGGGCAATCACAGGACCGCCGTTTCTTTATATGGACAGCGGTTCGCACTCACAAAAGATATTTATTTGGAGATAGCTTCCGCTGTCCGTATAAGGAAGTGTATCCAGATAGATTGCCTCTGTTTTTAATACACAACAAAAACAGCACATTATGTGCTGTTTTTGTTTATACTTAGTCTATGCTACATATTCAAGAAAATATTAATATTGGAGATAGCACTACCATGAAAAGTCCGAGTATTGCTCGATATTTTTTTGAAGTGAGAGAGGAGTCTCAGCTGGAAGATGCTTTTTCTTTTGCTGAAGAGCATTCATTAAAGCATCTAATTCTTGGAGGTGGTTCTAATATAGTATTTCCTGCAGGATGTTTTGAGGGAATTGTTTTAAAAATTTCTTTATTAGGAATTTACGAAGAAGAAGATGTGCTTGTTGGTTTAGCTGGTGAAAATTGGGATAACTTTGTCCAAAAAGGAATTGAAGTTGGTGTATGTGGTATTGAAAACTTATCTGGTATTCCTGGAACAGTAGGGGCGACACCTATACAAAATATCGGGGCGTATGGCGTAGAGGTACGAGAAATAATTTCATGGGTAGATGTTTTTAATATTGAAACAAAAAAAGTTGAGAGAATACAAAATGCAGAATGTAATTTTGGTTATCGAGATAGTTTTTTTAAGAAGCCAGAAGGAAAAAAATATATTGTACTTCGAGTAGGATTTTTAAAAAAAGAATCATGTCAGGTTTCTGTTTTATATAAAGATCTAAAAACTTATTTTGAATCCAGATCATTGAAGGATGTTATTCCAAGTGACGTACGTAAGGCTGTGCTTAGTATCCGAATGAATAAATTTCCAGATTTAGATACGTGTGGGACTTCGGGTTCTTTTTTTAAAAATCCTATTATTTCTAAAGATCATTATAAAAAACTTCAAGACAGTTTTGAAGATATTCCTGGGTATGAAGTAGGTGTTGAGAAAATAAAAGTTCCATTAGCTTGGGTATTAGATCATGTATGCAACCTTAAGGGGTATGAAGAAGGGAATGTAAAATTATTTGAACAACAGCCTCTGATACTAGTAACAAATAGAAAAGCAGATGCAAATGAAATAAAAAGTTTTTCAGAAAAAATAAAAAAAATTGTTTTTACAAAAACAAATATAGAAATTGAAAATGAAGTTGTGATTTTTTAAAAAAATAAAAAATTTTTTTAAAAAAGTTATCCACATTTTATTTTTTAAAAAGTTGTATTGCGTTTTTGGTTGTATGATAATTAGAGAGTAGAAAAAAGTTTTATTTGAAAAACTTTTTTCAAATAAAATTGGGTCGAGATTATTCACAACTAAATTTTTACATACTATGCCTGCAAAAAAACGAAAGACAGTTGCAAAGAAAACTGTTAAGAAAGTTGCAAAGCGAAAGCCAGCAGCAAAGAAGAAAACTGTTAAGAAAGTTGCAAAGAAGAAAACAGTAAAGAAAGTTGCAAAGCGAAAGCCAGCAGCAAAGAAGAAAACTGTTAAGAAAGTTGCAAAGAAAACAGCTAAGCGAAAGCCAGCTAAGAAAGTCGCAAAAAAGACTACAAAGCGAAAAGCTACAAAAAAACGAAAATAATTAGTTTTTTTGATGTCTTCAACAAAACCCTCTATGTTATAGAGGGTTTTGTTGTTATATGATAGAATGTCTCCACTATGATTAGTTTTTTGAGTAACATTCTGAGTGATAATAGTGTTTCAAAGATAAAGAAGCTACGGCCTATTGTAGACAAGATTAATGCTTTTGAGCCTGAAATATCAGGATTATCTGATGTTGATCTAAAAGGCAAAACTGTTGAATTTAGAAGCAGGCTTTCTGAAAATGAAACTTTGGATGATATTTTGCCAGAGGCTTTTGCTGTTGTTCGAGAAGCTGCTAAACGTACTCTTTCTCAGAGACATTTCGATGTTCAGATGATTGGAGGAATTGTACTTCATCAGGGTAAGATCGCTGAAATGAAAACTGGAGAAGGGAAGACTTTGGCTGCAACATTGCCTACATATCTTAATGCTCTTGAAGGAAAAGGTGTACACGTGGTAACTGTAAATGATTATCTTTCTAGACGTGATGCTGTGTGGATGGGACAAATACATCACTTCCTAGGTTTAACTGTTGGTGTTGTGAACGCAAATCAATCTTTCTTGTATGATCCAAATCATACTAATTTAGATGAAGAGCGAGATGAACTAGGTTCTTTTAAGGTTGTTGATGAGTTTCTTACATCAGTAAGTCGCAATGATGCATACAATGCGGATATTACATATGGAACAAATAGTGAATTTGGATTTGATTATCTTCGAGATAATATTGAACGACAGCCAGAAAAAATACGACAAAGAGGACACAATTTTGCAATTGTTGATGAGATTGATTCTATTTTAATTGATGAAGCACGGACACCTCTTATCATATCGGCAGCTATTGCTCCATCTGAAAGTTTGTACGGAACTTTTTCTGTTATTGCAGATAAACTTAGTGAAGGAACTGACTATACTACAGACGAGAAACATAAAACTATACACCTAACTGATTCTGGTATTGAAAAAGCTGAAAAAACTTTGGGTGTAGATAATATTTATACAGATAGTGGAATAAAGTATGTTCATCATCTTGAAACTGCTGTACGTGCAAAGGCACTTTTCAAAAAAGATATTGATTATGTGGTTAGGGATAATGAAGCAATAATTATTGACCAGTCTACAGGACGATTACAACCAGGACGAAGATGGTCTGAGGGTCTGCATCAGGCGATTGAATCAAAAGAGGGTGTAAAGGTTCAGCAAGAGTCTAGAACTTTTGCTTCGGTAACATATCAAAACTTTTTCCGTATGTATGGAAAATTATCTGGTATGACCGGAACAGCTGAAACTTCTGCAGAAGAGTTCTATAAGGTATATGGACTCGATACTCTTGTTATTCCAACAAATAAAAAAATTGCACGTCTCGACCAAGATGATCTTATTTATCAAACAGAGCTAGGAAAATTTCAAGCAATTGCACGTAAGGTAAAAGAACTTAATACCAAAGGACAACCTGTTCTTATTGGTACAATTTCTGTTGAGAAAAATGAACTTCTTTCTAGGTATCTCTCTAAAGAAGGTGTTAAGCATGAAATTTTGAACGCAAAGAATAATGAGCGTGAAGCAGAGATTGTTGCCCAAGCTGGAAAAAAGGGTTCTGTAACGGTTGCTACAAACATGGCGGGTCGTGGAGTTGATGTAAAGCTTGGTGGAAATCCTTCAACAACAGAAGAATATGAACACGTGAAAGAATTAGGTGGACTTTTTGTTATTGCAACTGAACGACATGAGGCACGAAGAATTGATAATCAGTTGCGTGGACGTTCGGGACGACAAGGTGACCCCGGAGAGACACAATTTTTTGTATCTCTAGAGGATTCTTTGATGCGTGTCTTTGGACCAGATAGAATTAAGTCTATGATGGGTAAGTTGGGTATAAAGGAAGATGAGGCTATT
Source organism: Minisyncoccota bacterium (assembly GCA_905478465.1). Classification (GTDB taxonomy): domain Bacteria; phylum Patescibacteriota; class Minisyncoccia; order Phycocordibacterales; family CAJQIN01; genus CAJQIN01. The sequence goes on from CAJQIN010000024.1 coordinate 4,794, forward strand.
CAAAATAGATTTATTACGCGCTCTCTGGAGAATGCACAAAAACAGATTGAGGGACATAATTTTGATGCACGTAAAAATGTTCTTGAATATGATGATGTTTTAAATTTTCAACGACATAAATATTATGAGAAGAGAAATGATGTACTTTTGGGAGATGCACAGACTATCAAAAGCTATGTAGAAGAACAACTTATGCCATTTGCTTCTGATTACATAAAAAAGTTTGTAGAAACTAAAAAACAAGAAATAGGAGAAGATTCTTTTTATTTGTCACTTAGGCAGCCTATTCTACAAACGATGGATCTCTTTTGGGTAGATCACTTGGAAGCTATGGATTACTTGCGTTCCAGTGTGAACCTTCGAGCATATGGACAGAGAGATCCTCTTGTAGAGTATAAAAAAGAAGGACTTATATTTTTTAAGGAAATGGGAGTGTCTGTGCAAAATAAATTACTTGAAGTTATTTCACATTTTGATGAGGTAACAAAACAAGTAGAGCCTACTCCAATACCATCTGCAAAGATTTCTCAGCAGATAAATGTTGATGAAGGAAATATAGGTAGAAATCAAAAGGTAATTCTTGAAAAAAATAATGAGACTAAAGAAATCAAATATAAAAAAGCAGAAGCATTCCTTAAGGATGGTTGGAAGATAAAAGAAGTACTACCAGAGTGATTCAATCATTTATCATTTTTTTTGAAAACATATTAATTCCTCTTGGGGGTTGGGGTGTGTTTGGAGCAACTCTTATTGAACAAATAATAGCACCTATTCCGTCTGCTGTTGTTCAGCTATCAGCTGGTTTTTTTCTTATTAATACTGAATATTTAGGGAAAGCATTTTTTGATATTTTAGCTACTATTGCTATACCCTCAGCTGTTGCTGTGGGTATAGGATCGTTCCTTGTTTATTGGATAGCATACTATCTTGGTAAGAAGTTTGTTGATGTGTGGGGAGGTTGGCTGGGAGTAAATTGGGAAAGTGTTGAAAAGTTGCATGAAAAATTTAATCATTCAGGAAGAGATAACTGGATACTGTTCGTGCTTCGGGCTCTTCCCGCAGTTCCGACTGTAGCTGTGGATATTTTTTGTGGTATTGTTCGATTTGATCTTAAGAGGTACATTATCATTACTTTTTTTGGGACACTTGTTCGAGCATTTTTGTTTGGAGTTATTGGTTGGCAAGTAGGTTCAGTATATGTACGATATGCTAATATTATTTCTCGAATAGAGGGGTACGTTCTTGTAGGTTTAGTAGTAGTAACTGCAGTTGTATTGTTTTCACTGTGGTATAAAAAGAAACATAAATAAACATGATATCAACAACAATTTTTGGATTTATAACATTATTCGGACACCTTCTACTTTTAATAGGCTTATTTGTGTTTGTACTAAAACATCCTATTCGATTAAGAATAAAAAACTTTTGTCACAATTTTGGTTTTCTATTCGCTTTTTTAATAACGCTTGTAGCAGTTGTGGGTAGTTTATATTTTCAATATGTTGTTGGCTGGGAACCTTGTGCACTGTGTTGGTATCAAAGAATCTTCATGTATCCACTTGTTGTGATGTTGGCTGTGAGCATTTGGAAAGATGACACGAGTGTTGTGCGATATGTGGTACCTCTTTCTGTAATTGGACTGTTTTTTGCTTTGTATCAATATTATGTACAAATTTCTGCCTTAATATTTAATACAGACTCGTTTTTCTGTGCAACATTTGGTGCATCAGACTGTGCTCAGCTTTTCATGCGGGAGTTTGGGTATGTCACATTTCCAGTACTTTCTGCTACAGCTTTTGTTTATATTATTCTGATGCTTGTTTTACAGAAAGAAAATTAATTTATATAAAATGAATAAAATAAAGATAGCTACACATTCCGGTTCGTACCATGCAGATGATTTGTTTGCTATTGCAACACTCTCAATTCTGCTTGGGTCAGAAAATATTGAAGTGGTACGTACCCGTGATGAAGATATTATTAATGGCGCAGATTATGTTGTTGATGTTGGTGGAATTCTTGATCCGCAAAAAAAACGTTTTGATCATCATCAAAGAGAAGGTGCTGGTAATAGGGAGAATGGTGTTCCTTATGCCGCTTTTGGATTGGTGTGGAAGGAGTATGGTGAAAAATTAACAGGTAGTGTGCAGGCAGTCTTAAATATAGATACAAGGTTGGTACAAGCTATAGATGGAGCTGACAATGGCATGAATCTTTTTGAATTAACTGAAAAAGGGGTGGCACCGTACCTTATCCAGTCCATGTTTGCTCTTTTTGCTCCGACATGGAATGAGCAAAAAACTAATGATGAAGTTTTTTTTGAACTTGTGCCTTTGGCTATTAAGATTTTGATGCGTGAAATCGAAGTTGCTGATCAATATGTGGAAGCACAAAAAAAAGTACGGGACGTGTATATGCATTCAGATGATAAAGAATTAATTATTTTCGGAGGAGAACACCCTTATGGACGTAGAGTTATATCAGGTGTTCTTGCAGAATATCCAGAACCTAAATATGCGGTATTGTATCGTCCGGATAATAAATGTTGGCAAGTTGCGTCAATTAATGTTGATACAAAGACTCTTGAGATAAGAAAAGCATTGCCTGAAGAATGGAGAGGAAAAAAGGATTCGGAACTTCAAGAAGTGTCTGGAATTTCTGGAGCGTTGTTTTGTCACCGAACTGGATTTATGGCTATATGCCAGACTTGTGAAGATGCTGTTTCTTTGGCAACAAAAGCCCTTGGTCGATAGTAGATGATCCTCTCGCTCTTTTGATCACAATCTGTTAATGTAGCTGGTATATGGCATTTGTTGATGAAATAGAAATACATTTAAAATCAGGTCGCGGTGGTGACGGTGTTGAAAGATGGTTGCATGAAAAATTTAAAGAATTCATGGGACCTTGTGGTGGAAATGGAGGTAAAGGAGGTAGCGTCTACATGAAAGCTATTCGAGATATGAATATTCTTGCTTCATACCGAGGAGAAAAAGAATTTGAGGCAGAGGATGGTCATCCGGGAGGAGAAAGAAGTCGAGAGGGTAAAAATGGGAAAGACTTTTTCTTGAATGTCCCAATAGGTACTATTATTACCAATCTTTCAAATAATAAAAAATATACGCTTGATACTGAAGGTCAAGAAATTCTTGTCTTGGAGGGTGGTAACGGAGGATATGGAAATGAGTATTTTAAGTCATCTAGAAATACAACCCCTAAAGAGACAACTCCTGGAAAAGATGGGGAAGACGCAGATTTCCTTATTGAGATTGAACTTATTGCCGATGTTGGTTTTGTCGGATTTCCAAATGCTGGAAAATCTAGTCTCTTGAATGCATTAACAAATTCACAGTCTAAGGTTGGTGCATATCAGTTTACAACACTTGATCCTCATCTTGGTATGTTACATGGGTATGTACTTGCTGATATTCCGGGTATTATAGAAGGTGCTTCAGAAGGAAAAGGCTTAGGATATAAATTTTTGAGACATATAAAAAAGACTCGAGCTATTGTACATCTTATTTCGGTTGAAAATGAAAATGTTGTTGAGGCATATAAAAGTATTCGAAAAGAGCTTGGAGAGTATAATAAGGATATGCTTGAGAAAAAAGAGATTGTTATACTTTCAAAGATAGATGAGGTTGGCGCAGAAGAAGTCTCTAGGAAAAAGAAGGAACTCGAAGATATTGGTTTAATGGTAGAGACTGTTACCGTTCTTGATGATGATAATCTTAAGGATTTTTCAGATTTTCTAACAAAAGAACTTGCGCAATAATATAAAATTGAAGGCTAAGTCTCTGTGGGTTATTATGTATTGGTATTGAAAATATTTTTATGGAAAATGAATATAAAGTTACAATAGGGCTTGAGATACATGCACAACTTCGTACGGAAACGAAGATGTTTTCTCGTTCTAAAAATAATCCAGATGAACAAGATCCAAATAGAAACATTTCTCCTGTTGATTTAGCACACCCTGGAACACTTCCTGTTATAAATAAAAGAGCTGTGGCGCACGTTATTAAAGTTGGGGTTGCGGCGGGTGGAGTTATTGCAAATTATACAGAATTTGATAGAAAAAATTATTTTTATCCAGATATACCAAAAGGGTATCAAATTAGTCAGTATAAATATCCTCTTGTGAGCGGTGGGTGTATTCACGGAGTAGATCTTACACGTATTCACCTCGAAGAAGATACTGGAACATCTCAACATGATAAAGGTGATTATTCGCTTGTTAATTTTAATCGAGCAGGGGCACCTCTTATGGAACTTGTGACAGAGCCTGTAATACATTCCTCGGAAGAAGCTGGGAAATTTGCACGTGAATTACAGCTTCTTTTGCAAACTCTTGAGGTGTCTTATGCAAATATGGAAAAAGGAGAAATGCGACTTGAGGCAAACATTTCAATTTCAAAAACAGATGAACTAGGTACAAAGGTAGAGGTAAAAAATTTAAATTCATTTCGTTCTCTTGAAAAAGCGATTGAATATGAAATAGCCAGACATACAGAAGTGCTTGAGAGAGGAGAAAAAATTACACAAGAAACTCGTGGGTGGCATGATGAAAAACAAATTACATTTTCACAGCGTTCAAAAGAAGATTCGCACGACTATCGTTACTTTCCAGATCCAGATTTACCGAAATTAAAAATTTCTGAAATACCTGAATTTTCTGTTGAAAAAATAAAAAGTGAATTACCAGAACTGCCTTGGCAGAAACGAGAACGGTATATGGCACTTAATATTGTGCCAGATCAAATTGAATTTCTTCTTTCAAATAAAATTTTGAGTGATTATTTTGATGGAGAAGTTGATTCTGCGGTAGATGTAAAAATTATTGCAAATTACATTACTTCAGATTTAGTAGGTCTGGGTGGGGGAATTGATATCGGTAAGCTACAAAAAGGAAATATAAAAGAAATTGTGGAGATGATTTCTAAAGGAGATCTTTCTTCTAGGGGGGCAAAAGATTTGTTGAAAGTTCTGTATGAACAGGGTGGAAATCCTAAAGAGGTTGCGGAAAAAGAGGGTTTTATTCAAAAAAATGACGTTGATGAGTTGCAGAAAATTGTTGAAGGAATTATTGAAAATAATGTTCGAGCAGTGGAGGAATATAAATCAGGAAAAGAAGCATCGATGCAGTTTTTGGTTGGGCAAGGAATGAAAGAAACAAGAGGTTCAGCAAATCCACAAATGTTGAGAAAACTTTTTGAAGATGTTTTGAAAGTTTAACTATTTTTTGCATTATAATTTCTATAGTACTTATCCCCAGCATTTTTTTTGTAAAAAAGTTATAATAAACAAAGCTTTTGAGGAAAAGTTATGTTGAAATATATAAAACACAATCTGGTTAAAGTGTTCACATACACCCTACTCTTTATGTTCACCATAAAGACTCTTTCTCATACCGACACCGCCA
>CAJQIN010000025.1 GCA_905478465.1 Minisyncoccota bacterium
CCCACCATTTTCTTGCAAGATATTTCTATAATTTTTCAACATAGAATTGTCGGATCCACCAGTGTTCCATTGTTCAGACATTAATTCCATGACATCGTCGGAAATAATATTACAGTAATACGCCTTATCAGATTCGGCCGGTAATTTTGGCTTGCAACTTTTATACGATTGTAAATGCCATTTATATCCTGGGTCAATCTTAGAAATTTTATTATTTTCTGAGATTTCGGCTCTTGCATCAGCAGTCGCTAAAAGTTTAGAAACCTTACCATGTTTACGCACAGTTTCATTTTCGCATAATAATGGTTCATTAAATACACATCCATATGAACCTTGTCCGATTATCTCACCACCGTTCATTATATATATAATTGATATAAAAAAATGACGCAATATTATATATACATATGCAAGATACTAATATGCAAGACTGGAACCCTATGGTTTTGAATTCAAAAAAATCGGATGCTCCTGAAAAGGTCCCCCAAAAAAATCTTACATCCGAACAAAAAAAAACAATTGAACTAACTAATAATACCGATGCTCAAAAATCGGATATGATGCCCCGTGACATTGTTAAACAACTGACTGCGCTTCGCGCATCTCGGAATAAAACACAAAAAGAAGTAGCAATTTTGCTAAATATTACCCCCAAAATTATTCAAGATATTGAATCCAATAGATATCCACGGGATATGAAACTCGCACAACGCATCGCCAAAGCTCTCGGAGGAACCTTGAAAAAATAAGCGGTAATATAATTACAATAAATACTTTAGTTGTAAATTAATAGTCTTTTTTAATTGGGTATTTTGTGCCGGATTAAATGTGCGAGGCTGTAAAATCAATTTTTTAAAATTACCATCTTGACTTCCGGACATTTATCTTAGGACCAGCTCCTTTTTTGCGAGACGATACTGGATCATATGCTTCGTCTTCATCATCACTTTGCATTCCCTTGCTAATTTCCCAGAATTCTTTGGAACCTAATTTAAATGCAGGATGGTTTTCTGCCTTGTACCAAAAAATCTGATCGGTTAATTTATTAGATTTTGAATTATTATTAATAACCAAACATTCAAAATTTTCGGTACATTGGTCCATCACTTGGCAAAAAGACTCAAATGTAGGAAACATTCCTGCATAATTTTCCCAAATCCTTTTCCTATTGGCGATATAAGGTTCTCTCAAAATAAATACATAATCGATATTTGTTCTTAAATTAGGCGGAATACCCAATGGATATTGCATTGTAATGATTAACATAACTTTCCAATGACGACCATTCATAAAAAGTAAACGCATCATTTTATCTTTGGTCCAACCCGCATCATATAAACAATCATCTAATATACAAAACGTGCGAGGATCAATATTGGACCTAGTACGTGTTTCTTGTTCCTTTTTAATTTGTTTTAAAACAGCTTTTTGCCGTTTCAAAACATTCTCTATGATTGCCGTATTATATTCATCATGAATGAATAATTTAGGAACGTGAGAACTATAAAATCCATTTCCCGCTTCTGTCCCAGAGATTACAGTTCCAATAGGAATATCTTGATGATAAAATAATAAATCGCGCACAAGGAAACTCTTACCAGTATCACGTCGCCCAATTAATACCACAACTGGCCCTTTATTTTCATTTGGTTTGAAACTAATATCCCTCATATTAAATTTTTTCAATTCAAGTGACATTGTATTATATATATATAGTTATTGATAATCTTTAAAACGCATATAATAATAAGTTTAAAAATACAACAAATAATATCAATATTAGCTAAATGGATTTGCAATATGTAAAACGAAACCGCGAAAATGTTTTGGCTAAATTCACAGATATCTGTGAATTAGAACAACCACAATTATTCATGCCACTTTATACAAAATTTTTTAGTTTAAATGAAAATAATTATAATTCGATTTCTTTAAATCATGAATTCTTTATTGACACTATTACCAAAAAAATAAGCGAAAATACGTATGAATGCAATGTAAAAAAAGATTCTCATGACCCTGAATTACTTACTAATGTATTTATTAAATATTCGCCTCTGATTGACCCTTTAAAATATATGATCGGAAAATATGAAACTATTAGTATTTTGCCAGAATTTAACCCAGAGTCTATGAATGAAATACAACAAATGATTAATGACCCAAATAATTTATCTTATGTCGACAGTTTCTTTTCGTATTTGTCAAGTAAATTATCAGAAGAAACTCAGTTTATGGGCGGGATTAGATATTATGGCGGATTTACTGGACTTAAAAATAATCTAAAAGTAAATGCATTTGATGATATTGAATATCTTGTAGAATCCGATTTTTTTAAAAATAATATTAATGGTTTATTTAAGATTGATGATGAAACATATAATGATTTATCATTGTTTCATTCCCGAAAAAATATGTCAAAACTTTCTATCAAAAATGACACTGTTGTTTTAGATGATATTATTGACCTTTCAGATAATAACAATGAAATTAAAAGCACTTCTGATTGCGAAGAAATATATAATATTGATGTAAAGATATCTCCATCTTCATCGTCATCATCATCATGTTCTTCCAGATCTTCATATACAAATGATGATGAATCTAGTACTGATGAAGATGAAGATGAAGACGAAGACGAAGATGAAGATGAATTGTCTTCTGATGAAGTAATAACTGTTTCAATTAAACAATTCCCAGTACTTGCAATATGTAGTGAAAAATGTGCAAATACGTTAGATAATTATATGGTAAATAATAGTATAGAAACCAATGAATGGATAAGTATATTGTTACAAGTAATTATGATCTTATTAACGTATCAAAAACTATTTGATTTCACACATAATGATTTGCATACAAATAATATTATGTACGTAGAAACCAAAAAAGAATACTTATATTATTGCTATAATGGTAATTATTACAAAGTACCAACCTTTGGGAAAATTTACAAAATTATTGATTTTGGAAGAAGCATCTATCGATACAAGAAAGAGAGAATATGCAGTAATAGCTTTTCAAATAAGGGTGATGCAGCTACACAGTATAACTTTGAACCATATATGAATATGAAGAAACCACGAATTGAACCAAATCCGAGTTTCGATTTGTGTCGATTTGGCTGCTCCCTCTTCGATTTTTTTATTGATGATGAAGTTGATTATACCAAACCGGATATTTATGAAAATCTTTCGGACGTCGCAAAATTAATTTGTCAATGGTGCTATGATGACAATGGTAAAAATATACTTTATAAATCTAATGGAAATGAAAGATACCCCGAATTTAAATTATATAAAATGATTGCACGAACTGTTCATAAACATACGCCTCAAAATCAGATGACCAATCCTATATTTGATTTATATAAACTTACCGGAAAAAAAGCAATCAATCGAAAGGCTCAGCCTAATATATTCAATATTGACACATTGAATAAATTATATGATTAAAAATTTGGCTCATCTAAAAATGCACCTGTTTGTTTTGTACCTATCGCACTCATACCTCCAATATATTCTACTATATATAATCCACATAAACTGCTCATAAAAGTATAAACTGCATCTTTTGCTAAATGTTTGGGCGGAGCCGACGGCTGTTTTTGTATAAATCGGACATCAATAAACTTACATAAAACGAAAAAAACAGATATTACAACAGATACCAATAGTTTATCTTGCATTTATAATTATAAATATAGATTTCGAAAAAGTTTAACGCAAATTAAAGTTCCGTAATATCATCAAGAGATAAAAGACTATCCTCCTCCCCATTTATTTTAATCGAACCTGTATCATCTGAGTGTGGTAATGAATCAAAGTCTAATTCGATTGGCTCCAATGTATCGGATTTAATTATAGTATTCATATCTTCTAATAAATTGACTGCTGGTGGTGGTGGTGGTGGCGTCACCGGAGGTGATGTTCGACGTGAGGGCGCAGGTTCAGCAAGTTCATCAGGCACAGGTGCA
>CAJQIN010000026.1 GCA_905478465.1 Minisyncoccota bacterium
ACCGCGCCCTCTCCGCCACAGACATATCCGCACTCTATAACTCTGGCACAACAAAACACTCACAAGTATCAGAAACAAACCTCATTGGTCATTGGAAGTTTGATGATGCATCTGGTACCACAGCCACAGACCACTCAGGACAAGGAAACACTGGAACACTCACCAATGGTCCTCTGTGGACTTCGGGAAAGAAAGGTAAAGCAGTGAATTTTGATGGAATAGATGACTATGCAACTACTGGAACCAATCTTCTCTCGGCAGATTACACTATCTCTGCTTGGGTTAATCCACATACCTTGCGTACAAGTGTAGACATCGATCATACTATTTTCTCACAGTATTCTGGAGACACTGGAAGATTTATATTTAACATTCTTTATAGTGGAGGAAATCACTATCTTGATGTGTTTGAGGGAGGGGCTTCTGGACATACAGTGGGGACGACTCCTTTCCAAGAAAATAAATGGTATTACGTCACTGTTACCCGATCATCTAATGCTGTTAAGGCGTATGTAAATGGTGTGGAAGATATATCGACTACTTTCAGTACAACAGCTCCAAATGTTATCAACCGTGTCGGAAGTTATGATGGTTCATTTGGTTTCTTTGATGGAGATATTGATGACCTTCGTGTTTATAACACCGCTCTATCCGCAGAACAAATCAAAGCCCTCTACAATGAAAACCAGGTAACAATCAACTCCTCCCAAAACAACAAACTCACCGACGGACTCGTTGGTCTATGGAGTTTTGATGGGCAAGATGTTGCAATTTCTTCTGGAGGCGGGGGAGCAGACTATACTGTCTCTGGTGCAGGAGAGACTGGATATAATGGGGATTACGTAGAGAGTGGAACATATGGTGGATATCCTCGGTATACCCTCGACAGTAGTCATTGGATTATCAATGACTTTGGAAATGAGTGGCTACTCAATGAGAGTGGAGACAGTATTAGTTGTCCTGCATATGGGACAAATTCTATTGAGGGTACTTGGTTCACATATTGCTCTGTGGACCCAGCCCCAACCGTCACCGCGGGTGGTGGAGGTGGATCCACCGCCACCGCCTACGACCGATCAGGAAACTCCAATGACGGAACTCTCACGGGTGGTCCCACACCAGACAGAGGAATTATTGGTCAAGCAATGAGTTTTGATGGGGTGGATGATTATGTGGATCTTGCAACACAGATAGGAAATAGTACTAATGCAACTTATTCAGCATGGGTCAATTTTAGTGGTACTGGAAATGTGGCTGTTCTAGGTTCAAATGGTTCAAATACTTCCTATGTTTTTTTGTTCTATAACGAAACTTCTATATTTGTAGGCGATAACACTGCTGGAACTCAGATAAGTTGGGTATATACGGTTAGTGATTTTGCAAATAAATGGAAAATGCTAACTCTTGTGAAAAATGGTTCATCGCAGACTTTGTATATAGATGGTATTAGTCAGGGTTCAGAAACAATGACCAATATCACTCCCGTTGATTACATAGGAACAGGACAAACAGGAAACAATGATTACCATTTTACCGGCAAGATTGATGATGTTCGTATATACAACCGCGCTCTTTCTTCTGATGAAATAACGAGGTTGTATAAGTTGGGGGCGAGGGAGTAGTTCTGAGCCACCTCGCAGGATCGAACTGCGGACCTACGGTTTACGATACCATCGCTCTGCCAACTGAGCTAAGGTGGCTAAAAACGGCTTGTGAGAGAAAAAATGAGCGGGTATCTAATCCTCTCCAATTCTCACAAGCCTGGCAAACGAGTGTCATTGCATATAATCTCGACTCGTTGCGTGAGCCATTGTCCGGGATTGAACCGGAGACCTCGTCATTACCAATGACGTGCTCTACCAACTGAGCTACAATGGCTGAGAAACTATCTGTATATTCTACATTTTTTATTCATACAAACAACAATTTTGTCAGATATGATTGACAAAAATATAATATAGTATATATTAATACAGATATTGATCTTTTATGTCTTTAGAAATTAGATGAGATGTGGATACTTTTTTTAGAAAGTCTGCAGTCCGTACCCCTGCTGTAGAAGTTAAGCAACTTCGTCCACTGCTTACGTTAAGTTTCCACATCTTTTTCAACTGCGGTTCCAATCTCTGGGAAGGGAGAGGGCCGCAGTTTTTTTGTATATAAGAGGGGTTATTGTTTTCATTTTTTATATTTTTAACGTATGCTTTCTTTATATGAGAGACACTAATGACATACAAAAAGAAATCGCAGAGATTGAATCACGTATGATGGGTGTGGATTTTTGGAAGGACAAACATAAAGCACAGGTTGATGTAAAGACTTTACAGGATCTAAAAGATGAACTTGAAGGGGTGGGCAAGTATGATAAGGGTGATGCAATAGTTACTATTTTTTCTGGTGCTGGAGGTGATGATGCTGAAGATTTTTCTAGAATTTTATTTGAAATGTATACAAAATTTGTCTCAAAAAATAATTGGGATTCTTTTGTATTGCATGAAAATAAAAATGAACAAGGTGGTTATCGGAATATTACATTTGAAGTACAAGGAAAAAAAGCGTATGGAACATTAAAGAATGAATCTGGAGTACATCGTCTTGTAAGGCTTTCTCCTTTTAATTCAAAACAACAAAGACACACATCTTTTTCGATGGTAGAAGTTATTCCAAAATTTGAGGTGACAAGTGATATTGAAATATCAGAACAAGATCTTCGTTTTGAATTTTCACGTTCAAGTGGGCCTGGCGGGCAGAATGTTAATAAGAGAGAAACAGCTGTACGTATTGTTCATGAACCTACGGGTCTTGCTGGACACTCAGATGCTGAGCGTTCTCAAGAACAGAATAGGGAAAAGGCTATGCAGATTCTTCGTGGAAAAATATTTAAAGCGTTGGAAGAGGAGCGCGTAAAAAAGGAGGGTGAAATGTATATTTCAAAAACAACAGAGATTGAGTGGGGTAATCAGATTCGTTCATATGTTTTTCATCCGTATAAAATGATAAAAGACCATCGTACTAATACAGAAGTACGAGATATTGAGTCTGTGCTTGACGGAAATTTGGACACGTTTATTGAGGCGGAGAAAGATTTGTAGGTGTAAAGGCCTATGGTACAATAAATCAAATGATTCATTTTGATGGAGTTTCAAAAATATATAATGAAGATTCAGCCGCTCTTGAAGGTGTTACTTTTTCTGTAAAGCCGAGTGAGTTTTTGTCTATCGTGGGACATTCTGGTGCTGGAAAAACAACACTCTTAAAAATGTTACTTGCACAAGAAAGTCCTACTTCAGGTTCTGTTTTTTTAGAATCCGCAGATATTAATTCTCTTAAAAAATATGAATTAAATAGTTTGCGACGAAGAATGGGGACTATTTTTCAAGATTTTAAATTACTTCCAAATAAAACTGTTTTTGAAAATATAGCATTCGCTATGGAGGCGGCTGGTAAAACCGATGAGGAGATAGCTTCAGATGTTCCTTATGTTCTTGAGCTTGTAGGACTAGACCAAAAGGCGTGGCGTTTCCCAGAACAGTTGTCAGGAGGAGAGAAGCAGCGTGTAGCTATTGCCAGAGCTATTGTGAATCAGCCTGATATATTGATTGCAGATGAACCTACAGGAAATCTTGATCCACTTCATACATATGACATTGTTCAGATTTTAAAGAAAATAAATGATCTTGGTACAACTGTTCTTCTGACAACACATAATAAGGGGGTTATAGATACTTTGCAGAAACGAGTGATTACAATGGAAGGTGGAAAAATTATTAGAGATGATGAGGACGGAAAGTACGTACTATAGTTATAAAAAATACCAATTATGTTTTTTACAAATCTTCGAAGAATTGCACAGTCTAGTTTTCATGGTTTCTGGAGAAACGGCTTTGTTTCTCTTGCCTCAGTTCTGGTGATGACCATTACTTTACTTGTCGTCGGCTCAACTATCTTTTTGAATGCTGTCTTTGATGCTACCTTAGTGACGATTGAGGAAAAAGTAGATGTAAATGTGTACTTTGTTCCAGATGCAGAAGAAGAAAATATTCTCAGTACAAAAGCTTCTATTGAAGCATTGCCTGAGGTTCAGAGTGTTGTGTATGTGACTAAGGAGCAGGTGTTAGAGAACTTTTTAGAGATACACAAGGATGATCAGACAACCTTGCAAGCCTTAGATGAGATTGATGATAATCCTCTTGGAGCTAAGCTTAATATACGGGCTAAAGACCCATCACAGTATCAAAGCGTGGCAGATTTTCTAACTGAGCGTACTGACACTCTTGACGGAGAACCTGTTATTGATTATGTGAACTTTTTTAAGAATAAAGAAGCTATTGATAGACTGTCGCGAATTATTGATTCTGTTGAAAGCGTGGCGCTTCTATTGACGATTCTTTTGGTTGTTATTTCTGTTCTTATTACCTTTAATACTATACGCCTTGGTATCTATGTCTCACGAGAAGAGATTAGTGTTATGAGGCTTGTTGGAGCAAGTACATCATATATTCGATGGCCATTTGTTTTTACGGGTATTATATATGGTATATTGGCTGGTTTTCTTGCCATATTGATCTTTTTTCCGGTAACCTTGTATCTAGGAGATCTCACAGAGCGATTCTTTATTGGTATAAATATATTTGAATACTATGTTTCTAATTTTGGACAACTCTTTTTTGTTGTTCTTGGTTCTGGTATTATTATTGGAGCAGTATCAAGTTATTTGGCAGTCAAAAGATATTTGAAATCATAATTAACAGTAATCAAGGGAGCTTTGGCTCCCTGTTGTTTTGGTAGATATGGTAAAAAAAAATAAAAAAAGAAAATATTTATTTGTAACAGGGGGTGTTATGTCTGGTGTGGGAAAGGGTATAGCGGCTTCATCTATTGGAACGATTTTAGAGGCGCGTGGATTAAAGGTAACTGCTTTAAAAATTGATCCTTATATTAATGTTGACGCGGGCACAATGAATCCTACCGAACATGGAGAGGTGTTCGTCCTCAAAGATGGAGATGAGTGTGACCAAGACATGGGAAATTATGAGCGATTTCTAAATACAGACTTAACACGTATTAATTATATGACCACGGGTCGTGTATATCAGGAGGTGATTCGACGTGAGAGAAATCTTGAGTATAAAGGGAAAAATGTTGAAGTTGTTCCTGATATTCCTAAAGAAGTTATTCACCGTATTAAAAAAGCATCTGAGGATGCTGATGCGGATGTTACCATTGTAGAGATAGGTGGGACTATTGGTGAATATCAAAATGTTATTTTTGTTGAAGCTGCTCGTATGATGCATCTGGATTCTCCAGATGATGTTGGTTTTGTGATGGTGAGTTATATTCCCATTCCTTCAAAGGTAGGTGAGATGAAAACAAAACCAACACAAACTGCTGCCCGTATGTTAAATAGTATTGGTGTACAAGCTGATATTATTATTGCCCGAAGTGATGTGGCTCTTGATAATAAACGCAAGGATAAAATTGCGACATTTTGTAATATAAAAAGAGATCATGTTGTGTCAGCTCCTGATGTTGAAAGTATTTATGATGTTCCTGTAAATTTCGAGAAAGATAAATTGAGTGACATTATTTGTAGCGTTCTTTGTTTGAAGCCGAAAAACAAAGTAGCGGACCTGTCTTCTTGGAAGAGATTTGTACGCAAATCAAAAAATGGAAATGCAGAAGTTAATATTGCAGTGGTGGGGAAGTACTTTGATTCAGGAGAATTTGTTTTGTCTGATGTGTATATATCTGTTCTTGAGGCTATCAAATATTCTTCTTATAAAAATGGTGTTAAGCCTAAAATTCATTATATTAATTCAAAACATGTTGAAGATGGTTTGGTGAATCTTTCAGATCTGAAAAAATATGACGGTATTCTTGTTCCAGGAGGTTTTGGTTCAACTGGTATTGAAGGAATCGTAAAGACTATTAAGTATGCTAGAGAGAATAAAATTCCATATTTTGGTATTTGTTATGGTATGCAGCTTTTGGTTATTGAGTTTGCCCGAAATGTGGCGAAGTTGGCAGGGGCACAAACTGCTGAAATTAGTCAAGATTCAAAACATCTTGTGATTGATATCATGCCAGAACAAAAGGAGCTAATGAAGAATAAAAATTATGGAGGAACTATGCGTCTTGGAACTTATCCTGCTATTTTGAAAAAAGGAACAATTGCACGTAAAGCTTACGGAGTTATGGAAATAGAAGAAAGACATCGTCACCGGTATGAAGTAAATCCAGAATATATTGCAAAGCTGCAAGATGCTGGACTAGTTTTTTCTGGAACATCTCCAGACCATAGATTAATGGAGATTGCAGAGTTGCCGAAGGGAGAGCACCCATTTTTTGTTGGTGTACAATTTCATCCTGAATTTCAAGCTCGACCACTTTCTCCGCATCCTATTTTTACTGAGTTTATAAAAGCTGCAATTTCAAGAAAGAAATAGTTTGTGTATGTCTGAAAAAATACAAAATTGTATACATGAATTACGTATAGAGATTAGTATTGCCCAAGAAGAGCTTGCTAAAGGCGCGGGTGTAACAAGACAAACTATTATTTCTATGGAGAAGGGAAATTATACACCTTCTGTACATTTGGCTTTGTTTGTATAATTTGGCTGACTTGGGTGTTGAGTATGGAGAACATCTTCTTGAGATTCGTATAAATGGCGCTGGTTTTGAGGGTTATGCATTTACATTTGGATAGTAATAAAAACTAGTTTTTCTGGGTAAGTAAAGGGTATTTTTTTTGAAAGAAAACCCTTTGTTCTTGCGTAGTAATGGTAAAATAGATGTGTGGAGTATAAAATAAAAACAGATACAGAGATTGTTCAACTTTCTTTAAATAATAAAGATTTTTTTGCGATACTCATTGAAAGATATGAATCACCGCTTTCTAGATATGTGCGACGACTTGGTGTAGGTGATAATGAAGACGTTCAGGATCTTTTGCAGAACGTTTTTATTAAGACATATCAGAATTTAAATGATTTTGACCAAGACCTCTCTTTTTCTTCGTGGATATATCGTATTACCCATAACGAAACAATCAGTTTCTTTAGAAAAAAGAATGTACGACCTGAGGGAAATGCTGTGGCGGATGGAGAAGAAATTCTTCTTCTTGTTAAAGATGATGAAGAGGGTGTATTTGATACTTTGGATAAGGTTTTTTTAAAAAAACATATGAAAAAAGCTCTTGGTAATATTGGACAAAAATATCAAGAGATTCTTGTCCTTAGGTATTTTGAAAATAAGAGTTATAAGGATATATCAGATATTTTACAAATACCTATGGGTTCAGTTGCAATAAATGTTCATAGGGCGAAAAAGTCTTTGAAAAAAGAATTAGAAAAAAATAATTAATATGAATAAAAATATAAAACAAAAAAATAAAGAATCACAAAGTAATCTTGCATCAAGTGTCCTGTCTCGTATTAATGATGAGAAAAAAGAGCCTCTTCCGCGGTGGAGATTTGTTTTAAAGAATCAAACTTTTTGGATTCTTTGGGTGCTATCGGTACTTATTGGCGCCGTGTCTGTTGCTGCAATTATTTTTGTTGTTTTAAATTCTGGATGGAAATATAGAATAATAATGCATGATTCCTTTTTAGGTTTTTTCTTTCAAACGTTTCCAGTATTGTGGATAGTATCTTTAATATTTTTTATTTTTTTGGGATATGAAAACTTTAAGTATACAAAAAAAGGCTATAGATATTCATTTGCTAGTATTGTTTTAGCTAGTATTGGAGCAAGTCTTTTAGGTGGAGTTATTTTATATCAGTTTGGATTGGGAAATGTTATAGATCAGGATTTTGGTAAACATATTCCATTCCATACTCCTATATTAATGCATCAGAAGGAAGCGTGGACAAATCCAGAAGATGGTTTTCTTGTTGGAAATGTTCTCGAGATCAATATTGAAAATAATAATATGATACTTGAAACTTTTAAAGGAGATTTGTGGCGTGTTGATATGGGTGATTTACGTGAATCAGATTTAAGAGTGCTTGAATCTTTTTCAGAAATTCGTATTGTCGGTCTTCCTTCAGAGGCAGAAGAATTTCATGCATGTTTTATTTTTCCGTGGAAGATTTTTGGAAGGGGATATGATTCTAAGCCTGGACAAATAAAGCCTGCTCTTGATTTTATTAAAGGAGGTGAAAGAAATATATTTGAAGAGCGTAGTAATGATTGTAAGGACGTACGACCTTACAAAATATTACAAACACTTCAATAAATTAATATAATGAAAACAGAATTATTTACAAAAGTATCCGCCATCACTATTCCGACACTTATTGGTTTTGTTGCTGGAGGTGCTATTCTCGCTACCGCATATGCTCATAACGAAGATGGTTTCAGATATAGTAATCTTACAACCGAACAGCAAGAGGTATTTGAGCAGGTAAGAGAATTGCGTCAAGAAGGTGATTTTGATGAGGCACAAAAACTTGCACAGGATGCTGGACTACCAGAGAAGCATCATTTTGGAATGCAGCATAAAAGTATGACTGATGAGCAAAAGAGTGTCCTTGAACAAATTAGAACGTTACGAGAGGAAGGTAATTTTGAAGAGGCAAGAGCGCTTTCTGAAGAATTTGAATTAGATGCTAATTTTAGAGGAAAAGAAGGTAATCAGGAAATACGAGATGCCATTGAATCTAATGATTATGATGCTTATAAAGAGTTAACAGCAGAAGCACCTTTTGCAGATCAGGTTGATTCTAGTTTCTTTGAAAAGGTAGTTGAGGCACATGAATACATGCAATCTGGTGACCATGAATCTGCTAGAGATATAATGGAAGAGCTTGGTATACATGAGTTTCGTGGAGGAGGACGTTCTCTAAAATAAAAAATTAGGTAATTATTATACAAAAAACACGAAAATTTTTTCGTGTTTTTTTGTTATTGTGTCATGTCAGATGTTATACTTAAGAGGCTTATTGGTTAAATAATTATTATATGATTAAAAAATATATTGGACATAATCCAGAGTTTGGTATGTTCGTATTAAGAATTGTGGTTGGTTTAGTTTTTCTAGTTCATGGGTATAGTAAATTTTCCGCAGGATCTGATACTGTTGCGGGTATGTTTGCTACTATAGGTATTCCAGCTGCCATGCTAATGGCTTGGATAGTTATACTTATCGAATTTTTTGGAGGTCTAGCACTCATCCTTGGGGCAGGTACACGTCTTGCAGCGCTATTATTGGGTATCATTATGGTAGTTGCTATTTTTACCGTTAAATTTAAAATGGGTTTTGCTGGAGGGTATGAATTTGATTTAGTTCTTCTGGGTGCACTTGTAGCACTTCTTCTTGGAGGGCCAGGAAAAAACGCTCTTTGCGAAAGAGAATAAATATCTTTTGATTTATTATAGGTTTTAAAAAACGCGATATGTTATCGCGTTTTTTCATAACCTGATATTAGGAGTATCTTTTGTGAACGAGACATCTTTTTTATCTGGATCTCTCTTTTTAATGCGTCACTATGTGTTGGAAGTATCTCCGAATAGGCGAGAGATACGGGTCTTCTCCCTTGGGTATAGCGAGCTCCTTTATTACTATTGTTATGTTCAATAGTTCTTCTTTGTATATCTGTTGTGTAGCCTGTATACAGAGAGTTATCATTGCAGATTAGTATGTATACATAATGCTGCATATTTTTTATTCTTGAGAATGGTGCGTAATAATTGACTGTATACCTCTGAGGTTTTGTTGCCATTCTACTGTCTCATGTGTTGAGAGTTCGACTGTAATAGCGGGAATTCCGATGGATGCGAGCCATCCTTCTGCATCACCTGTGATTTCATAGCTATCAAAAGATGAGACTGCTTTGTATCCAGAGGCGTGGGAGTAGGTGTTCATGAGGGTAAGTGTTTCGGGAAGAATGCCATTATGACATTCTGATGCGTATACTGCATTAGATTGGCTATGCCAAAAGATAACTGCTTTTGGTTTTTCTTTCTGTACAAAATCACGAATTGCAATTGATTCTGGTTCAGAGAATGCCTTAGTTCCAGCATTAACGATATTTCCTCTCCAGGTGCTCTCTGCTTGCCATTTACAGTCAAAGTTTCTGTTTAGGTCGACATTATGTGCATTGAAGCGTCCGGTGCCTTTTGGTCCTTCATCTTGTGGAACGTCTTCTATTGTAAAACGTCCTTCTTTGTTGATTACTTTATATAGGCCATCAGGATTGGCTGAAGGAATAATAGTAACTGTGATATTTTTTGGAATAGTTGTTATATTTTCTTTAAGGTAATCTATTGCTTCATATGCAAGCAGGACACTGTTCCACTCATATCCACCATGAATACCCCCTACGAAAAGTAGGTGATTTTCGCCATTTCCATAGGTGTAACTTTCAATATCACGCCCTTCTACAGATGTTCCTATAATATTGTGTTTAGTGTAGATGAGAGTCTCTTCGGCTTGAGGTTCAGGCGATTCCTGCGTTTTATTATTGAATTGAATAAAACCAAAAATAACAACTCCAAGTACTATTAGTACTAGAAATACGATAAGAAGCTTATTCCTCATTATTATTTTGCGTAATATTCGAGTAGTGCTTTGACACCTTTCTCATTCTTGCTCCATTCTGTGTCTGTGTGATTTGAAAGAAGGACACTAATTGCTGGGACCTTTTCTTTTGCTAGCCAATTCACCATGTCTCCTGTGACTGCGTAGAAATCAAAGTTTTGATAGGCTGGATATGACGATGCTTGTGCATAAAGGTTGGTAAGGGTATTTGTTTCAGCGAGAACTCCATCATGACAACTTGAGGCGAATACTCCATTTGCGGAACTGTACCATACGACAACTGCAGAAAGGTCGTGTGATGTTACGTAGTTCTGGATAGCCTGACTTTCTGGTTCAGAAAATGCGGCACTTCCTCCATCTACTTTCTTGTTCTGCCATGTTCCTTCTTCTTGCCAGTCACAGTCAAAGTTTCGGTTAAGATCGATGTTGTTAGCATTGAATCTTCCTGAAATAGTTGCACCTTCTGTTGTGGGTATATCGGCTTTAGTAAATCGTCCTTCTGTGCCAGTTGTTTTATTGAGTCCGTCTGGGTTAAGAACAGGAATAACTGTTACTTTTACATTTTCAGGAATGATAGTTGGATTTGTTTGAAGATAATCCATTAATTCGTATGCGACAAGGGCCGTGTTCCATTCGTAACCACCATGAATACCTCCTACGAAAAGAAGTTCAGTATCTCCTGTTCCGTAGTGGTAAGCAGTGATATCTCTGTTATCAACTGATGATCCGATGACAGTTTTTGTTTTGTCCTCTGTTGTTTCTGGTAGGGTTGTATCTTCTTTTGTGTCCAGAAGGGTATCTTGGGTAATAATCGTTTCAGTCTCAGGTGATGAACTTTTTGTTATAAAGTACACTCCAAGGCCGATAAGAACGATGATAATAAATGCAATAATTATTTTTTTCATATATCTATTCTACCATATCCACAACAGTGTCAATTGTGGCTCTGTTGAGGCGATAAAAGCTCTAATGTTATTCAGGCTTTAGCTTTGTTAAGTGTGTATTTTTGTGGATATGTTTTCTATCACAGCCTTAATTTCTTTGGATGAGTAGGTTTCTTTGTTTTTAAATCGAAGCAGTTTAATGTTGGACATGTTGAATATTTTTGATTCGAGAGAGTCTCGATATTTTATTTTGGGAGACATGTGACTGGGTCCGTCAATTTCTATAGCAATAGTAGGTGTGTAGTTTATTTTTTCACATAATAAAAAATCAACATGTTTTGATTTAATTTTCCCCCAGTTTGACCACCACATTTTTTTGGTGCCTACAGGATGAACAATATCTGCCCACCGTACTTTTGCAAACACTTCGTAATCTAATTCTTTAGATATATCCTTAAGAGCCTCATAGAATTTTCTTTCAGAAGGAGAGAAGAAATATTTTTTATGATTATAGGAGAGAGGGTATGTTGGGGATACATATCTTTGTTGTTTATGAGGTGAAAGTTTTGTATCTAAAAGACGCATAGCTGTGCCAATAACAGCGAGAATTATTCCGAAGAATATAATTTTTTCCATACAAATAGTATATCAAACTGATGAAAGGGTAATTGAGTTCTATTATTTCTTTTTACTCAAATCTAACACATCATCAATTTTTATTTGTGATACAAATTCAGGTACATGAGAAACGAGAATCATTGTTCCTTTGTATTTAGTCAATGCTTCAGCAATAACAGGAATATGTCGAAAGTTTATGTGGTTTGTTGGCTCGTCTAGAATGAGTAATCCTGGTTGTAGAAGAACTAAGCGTGCAAATGCTACCAATCCTTTTTGTCCCTCAGAGAGTAATCCTATTTTTGATTTCATCATTTCGCTTGTTAATAAAAATCCTGCGGCAAGTGATCGGACTCTTTCTTCTGACGTGTCTTTCACAAGAGATGAGAGACATTCTAAAACTGTTTGTTCAAAATCTAGGTTTGAAAAATCTTGTCTGTAGTATCCAATTTTGACACCTTTAGTTACAGTTTCTCCGTCTGCATGTCCTGAGGCAAGAGATTCTAGTAGGGTTGTTTTTCCAACGCCGTTTGGGCCAAGAATCTGTATATGCTGTCCTCGTGTAAATGTGATATCACATTTAATATCTTTTGGTTTGTGGTCTCGAATAACTTTATATGAAGATAGTTTTAGAATAGTTGCACCTAAATCTTGTTGGGCAGGGATGGTGAAAGGGCGTATTGATCTGTCTTCTTTTCGTATGTCTACTTTATTTTCCTCAGCTTCTTCTGCTTTTGCTCGCATACGTTTCGCAACCATACGCATACCTCCTCCTTTCATTGCAAAAAAGTTTGCTTTGTCTTTTTTTTCTTGAATTTCTTTTGAGAGTTGTGCATTTTTTCGTCTTTCTTTTTCAACCTGAAGTTTAATATCTTCAACAACATCGAAGTAGTTTCCGTCATATTTTTCAATAGCTTTTGTCTGTGTGTTTAGGTACAGCACTCCTTGGGTAAAGGCATTAAGGAAATCGGCATCATGAGAAATAACCACTACTGTTTTTTTGTATTCTTTTAAGAAATCTGTAAGGTGTTCAATTCCTTTTTTATCAAGGTTGTTTGTTGGTTCGTCTAAGAGTAATACATCGGTGTTTTGAATTAATGCTGATGCGAGTAGGAGGCGCGCTTGCTGTCCTCCGGAAAAACTACCAATAATTCTATCTTTGAGTGCTGTTGCGGTCTCTTTGTCTTTTGGTAAAAGGTCAACAACTTTTAATACGTCATCAATCATGGGGTCAATGGTGTATATTTTTTCGGCAAAACATTTTTCAAAAAACTCTCGAATGGTAAGTGCAAGGTAGGATCTCGTCATAACTTGTTGTGAGAGTGCAATGCTTGTACGTGGAAAAACATTCACGGCTCCTTCGTCAGGTTTATTTTTTCCCATGATGAGACTAAAAATGGTACTTTTTCCAGCACCATTTTGACCCATGAGTGTTAGTTTTGCACCGTGGCGAATAGAAAAACTAGCTTCAGTGAGTACTGGTTTATTTTGATCGTATGCGTATGAGACTTTGTTGAAAGTGATGATTCCTGCATTTCGTGACATAAGGGGTTAGCTTACCTTATGAGGAGGATAGTATCAATGGAGTGTTTTGTTTGTGTTTTATATAAAATTTTAAATTTTCTGCATTGGTAATATTATCTAGTCTGAGCGCAAAGCATCAACTGGTTGTAACTTTGATGCATTTCTAGATGGATAAATTCCAAAAATTACACCAATAAACATTGATACGCAAAAAGCGGTTAGTATCACATTCCAAGAAATAATAATACTAATTGAAGAACTTGAACTAAGTAAAAATTGATTTGCAAAATATGAACCAATGACGGTAATTATTATACCTACCACACCACCAAATGTGGTTATAAAAACTGACTCAATTAATATTTGTAATAAAATGTCTCTGTCTCTGGCACCAACAGCCTTCCTGAGGCCTATCTCTTTTGTTCTTTCTGTGACACTTGTAAGCATCATATTCATTGTTCCTATTCCGCCAACAAATAGTGCAATACCTCCTATGACGCCAAGAAAGATACTGATTATATTTGCGGTTTCCTGTATTGTTTCAATTATTGATTGAGCCGTTTGGGCACTAAATGAATCTGTACTATCAGAGGATAGATTTCTTGAAGCGTTAAGACCTGATAAAATGTCTACCCCGGCTACTTCAAAATATGATGAATCTTCTAGAAGAATAGATATTGATGAGAATGTGTCGGTTCCTGACAGGGTACCGATGGTCGTTTGATAGGGGATCAGAATAGAACCATCTCCACTATTAAAACCAGCGGTCTCGATATCGATAATACCGACTATTTCATATTGTTGACCGTCGACTAGTATTTTGTGACCAAGGGTTGGTTTTTGACCAGTTTCTTCACTGACCGCTTCTTGAAAATCCTGTGATATTACCAAAACCTTATCAGAAAAATTTGGACTTTGGGTGTCAAAAACTTCACCATCTAGTAATTCATATTTTTGAATTTCCGCATAATCTCCTACAACAGAAGTGATAGAAGGAGAAAATTCTGAACTATAAACTATTACAGTGGTGCCAGCGACAGACTTTTCAGCCAAAGTAGCTGAAACATAGGGTCTATCATTGATCCATTCTAGATCTGTATATTTTAGATCTCCAGAAATTGATAAATCACCAGTAGCAAAAGCACTAAACCTGTCGGTGATATTATCTGACAACCCGGCACCTAAGCCAAGCATTGTGGTTACAGAAATAATTCCAACAACAATACCGATAACAGTGAGTAGGGATCTGAGTATGTTATGTCTTAAGGATTGTAGAGATTCTTTTATTAGAAAAAGGTATTTCATATATGACTATTTTTGGTTTCTTTAATATGCCCATCTGCAATGGTAATAACTCTACGAACGATTTCGGTAAGAGATTCATCATGCGTAACAATTACAATTGTAGTTCCGTATTCTTTATTAAGATGAGTAAGTGCGTCTATAATATTATCTCCGGTCTTCGAATCCAGGTTTCCGGTGGGCTCATCAGCTAACAATAGCCTTGGTTTTGCAACTAGCGCTCTTGCGATAGCTACTCTTTGTCTTTGTCCACCAGAGAGTTGGTTTGGATATTTATGCCACTGTTCTTCTTCTAGAGAGGATTGTTTTAGTGCATTTTTAACATATTCATTATGATCGCCTTTAAAAGTTCTTTGATAGAGTAGGGGTAACATTACATTTTGATAAACAGTTTTGCCCGACAGCAAATGAAAAGATTGGAAGATAAAACTAATATCACTTGACCTGAGTTCAGCAAGCTCATCAGAGGTCATATCATTAACGCTTTTACCTTCGAAAAAATATTCTCCACCACTTGAGACATCTAATCCTCCGATTATATTCATTAGGGTTGACTTACCTGAACCTGAAGGACCTAATATGGCTAACATGTCACCGTCATAAACAACTAAGTCCACATTATGAAGAACTGGTATTTCAAGGCCACCTTTTAAGAAAAAGCTTTTTGATATATTTTTAAGATCAACAATTTTATTCTGCTCATTTTTAGACATGGTAATTAATTATTGTTTCTAGCTCCTGATCCCTCAGCTCTTGGAGCACCACCTCCAAAACCTTGTGCTACTGATGATTCATCCTCAATAGCAACTGTGGTTGAGGTGGTTAAAATCAGAGCACCCTCATTGATGCCATTCAAAACTTCAATATAAAATCTGCCTTCAATGCCTAATTCCAGAATAACAGGATAAGTTGCTAGCTCAACACCATTAGTTCTGACGATACCTAGTTTATCGAATTCTTTTTGTTGTTCTTCAGACAAAGAGTCAACCACCTGAACTGTTGGATTTCCGTCTTCATAAACGATAGAGGAGGATGGTATGCGCAAAACATTTTCTTTTTCTTCTTGTATTATCACAATATTAGCCAACATACCTTCACGGAGAATTGTTTCTGCTGTTTTGGCGTCATAATTTAATTTAGCACTCACATCATATTGGGCTACTCCACTTGAGGCTGGTAATGAGCTTATCTCTGTTATTTCTGCATCAAATTCTGGCTGGTTTGAATATGAAGTTACTGCAACTTCAACTTTTTGACCTACATATATTTTGGCAACGTCAGTAGCGTCAAGTGTGAAAGTGACAAGGTATTCATCGGAAACAAGTGTTCCTAAATTAATACTATCTTCTGTTCCTCCAGTAGGTGTGGCACCAACAACTACATTTTCCATATCTTGAACCGTTCCTGCAAAGGGTGCTAAAATGTCACGTTCTTCAACAGAGTCATAATTTTCAGAAAGACGCTGCTTTGCTTCTAATAATGCGAGTTCAGCCTGTTCAACGGTTAAGTCCCTGTATTCAGTCGAGTCAGTTTGTTGTAAATTCTCGAGATCTTGTTTGGAATTTTCAAGATTAACATTCAGTTCTCTAACTATTTCTTCGTAATCAGATTCTGCTTCAGAATAAGAATAGTTCTCGGTGTTAGGAATTAAAATTTTCCAACTGTCGCCTTCTTCTGGATTCATTGAGCTTGTAAAAGTGATATCAAGTCCGGTATCTGCTATAGGAGTAGTAATATCATAAATAAGTTCATGTTCTGATATCTTCCCAGAATTATCAAATACTTTATAGACAAGGAGAGATTCGGTCCTGTTGCGGTCATTGTAATCAGGTATATCTATAAGGATTTTGTATTCATTCGCTCCTTTTACATATCGACCAGAGATAACTGGCCTCATTTTATTTTCTGTTGAATTATTCTTGGATTTAATTTCAACATTAGTATTAAGAAAATCTAAATATGCTTCATTAAATGATTTTTCGTAGGCTTTTATCTGATTTTTCAGGGTAGATATTTGAGTGTTTGGATCCTTGGAATTATCTAGGGCATTTTCTAGATCAAGCTCGGCTTGCTTGACTGAAACAGCTGAAGACTTTGTGTCGACATTGGCATCACTTTTATCAAAAGAAATTAACGTGTCACCTTCGTCTACATGATTTCCATTTTGGATATTTACAATATCTATTCTAGAAAATTGTTTGTATACATCTAGATCAAGCTTCTGAACAGCTTCAATTTTTCCGGTTGTTTCTATGCCAGAAGACACTGAGCCTTTGTTAACTTCTTGAACTACGGAAAATGCCTGAACTTCATCCACAGAATCTGATTTTAAAACGAACCAACTAATTAAAAAAACTATAATTATGAAGGCTATTGAGAAAGTTTTTTTATTTAACATTTTATAACTTGTTATTAATGATATAAATCTAGAATTAGACACCGCTGTGCTGTATGTAGCGACTCTTTATATTAATACGCAATAACCATTACTTTCTTTCAAAGTAATGGTTATTTAAAAGTATTGTATTTTTTAATTACATCCGCCAACTGATTAAAACTATGAGATGGAATATTATCCTTCTCTAATCTACTTAATGAAATACTAAAACCGTTATTTGTTAACTTTTGAATCTCATCTCTTGTTAGAACATAAAAGTCCCACTGACTCATATCTGTAATATCTAAAGTCTCATAATCTTTATGTTTAAAAAGACAAAGAACATATATGTCAGCTTTATATATTTTTTCTACACTCAGTTCTGAAAACTTCTGTATTGCTTCTGACCAATATATCTTTTTTGCTCTAAGTCCTGACCATCGAATTACTGAATGTTTATCTTGCTCCCATCCTTGAATATATGAACTACACTTAACTTCAATCTTCTTTCCTTTAAAATCCACATCATAATCTCCCCAAGCTCCACGCACTTCTACATCTTCTTTATCCTTTAATGCACTCTCTACAATAAACTCTGCCAATACTCCACGAAGTATATTGTCGTTAAGACTTGAGTATGCGTATTGCCAGAAATCTAATACTGAAAATTTCTTTTGACCTACATTTTTAAATTCTTCTTTGCCTGTTAATTTTTTAACAGGAAGTTTTTTAGACATAATTATAGTAGGTTTTTTATAACATCTTCATGCTTCGAACCTGTATCATACTGGCTGACCTCCTCGGTCTCGTACATTTGTCCACCATGCCCCAGAAGGCTTTTTACTAATATTTATTTTATCATTTTAACCCTCTTCGGAAAGTTATTTTGTCACCGCTAAGTTGCTCAAATCGTCTAAAATATTTCTGAGCCTAGATTTACATATTTCCGATGCAGAAGTTATTTCTTCTGCATTATCTGCAAAATGTGCTGTAAATGTATTCCTTGTTTTTATAATTTTTCCAATAATAGCTTCTGAATGATACTTATCTATCTTAGTTTTAATACTGGGGATTTTTTTGAAGGAAATAACATTGTTATGTGTATCGAAAAGACGTGCAACTTCGATGATTAGCGCTTTCCATAATGCCCGATGAATTGTTGTGAGTTCCTTTGAATCTTCCACATTCTCAATATCACTTTGCATTTTATAAAGCTATTCTAAATACTCTTTAGCAAACCTAATAGAAAGTGGCAAAAGATTTTCTGGATTTCGTTTAATTAAATTTTTCATATACTCTTGGAACTCCGAGCCCATCTCAAACTTGCTGGCCGTCGTAGGCGAAGTTGGAACTTATTTTTCTAGCAATATTAAAGCCTCGGGCATAGCGGGGACATATTTCTGAGGGTTCTGTCTAACGTCGATAATCAGAGCTTCCTTATCTATCCACACAATTTTTTCAACCTCATCTTCTTGTATTTGAAACGTGTCAATCTCTTTGTCTAAATTACAAGTAAACCATTGTATAAAATGCTTTCTTTCCTTATCTTCAAACTGCTTGGGCCCAAGATCAAAAGTCTCACCCGCTAGGCCAATTTCTTCTTCTGCTTCTTTATAGATATTTGATTCGTATGTCTCGTTGTGTTCAACTGTTCCCGCAACTGCCGGCCCCCACATTCCCGGATCTTTCTTTTTAGTTAATTTTCTTTGAGCAATAAGAACCTGATTCTTTGAATTTGTTAGCCATAAAGCTGCTGATCGATATATATCTTTTGAGTAGTCAATCTGGTCTCGAGGTTTTGAACCAATTACATTGTCATCAGAATCTACAATAGTAATATTTTCTTTTTCCATCAGTATGAGTATACCAGATACATCCTTTATTGTCTGAATACTATACTTAGCATTTGCTGCCGGACTAGGACTCGAACCTAGATAAACGGATCCAGAACCCGTTGTCCTACCATTAGACGATCCGGCAATATTTATCCTTCGTGGTATATAGGATAGTTCTCATACAATACGTCAAAAATGGTGTAAATTCAAGAATAGGCTTCATGCGGGAATTGGCGTATATGCTAGTATTGAAATATGAAAAAAATTGTCATTATTGGGGGAGGATTTGGTGGAGTGTATACTGCACGGCACTTGGAAAAACTTTTTCGAGTAGATCCCTCTGTTGAAATTACTCTTATTAATAAAACAAATTACTTTCTTTTCACACCTCTGCTTCATGAGGTTGCAACAGGTTCACTGTCAGCTCGGTCCGTGTCTGAGGGACTTCACCAGGTATTTCGTAATACTGATGTGAATTTCTTGCAAGCTGAGGTAACTCAGGTTGATAGGGAGGCCAAAAAAGTATACACAAGTGTTGGTATACGAGAATATGATTATCTTGTAGTAGCTACGGGTGCTGAGACTAATTTCTTTGGACTAGAGAATAATGGAGTATTAAAGCTCAAAACTTTGGCAGATGCTAAGGGTATTCGAGATCATGTCGTTGATTCCCTTGAGAAAGTTGCTCATGAAGAAGATAAAAAAGAAATAGAAAAACTAATGACTTTTGTGGTGGTTGGTGCGGGTCCAACGGGAATTGAATTTGCTACAGAGCTTACCGAGTTTGTTCGAGATGCTATTTCTGGGAGATATTCTATGTGCAAGAAAAAAGCAGAGAATGTGCGAGTTATTTTAGTGCATTCAGGAGGGAGTATTTTGAAACAGTTCTCTAAGTATACTCAAGGGTATGCTTCATGTATTTTGAAGAAAAAAAATATTGAACTTCGTTTAAATACAAAGGTGGTAGAGATGGGGAAGGAAGGCGTTGTTTTTCTAGGTGGTGAAAAAATGCCAGCACATACTGTTGTTTGGACAGCTGGTGTTCGTGCGGTTCCACCAGGGTTCTTGCCAGAAGTAGCGATTAGTAAAGAGGGTCGTGTGCTAGTTGAAGATACTTTGCAGCTTATGGGTGATGAGAATGTGTTTGTTTTAGGTGATACTGCAGGACAAGAAGTGTCTGCGCCAATGTTGGCACAGGTCGCTGTAGCGCAGGCAAAGGTTGTTGCAAATAATTTATACTTAAAGACTCAAGGAAAAAAACTGAGTATATTTACCTTTAAGAGCCGGGGAATGTTTATATCCCTGGGGAGATGGAGAGCGGCCGGAGATATTGGAAAATTTAATATACAAGGACCCTTTGCTTGGTGGATGTGGCGAACTATATATTTGTTTAAGTTTATTTCGTGGAGAAAGCGTGTCCGAATTATGTTTGAGTGGACGTATGATATGTTTTCTGCGAGAGATGTTACTGAGGTGTAAAAGGATACCTTGTGGATAACTTGACTTTTCTGATGTAAGGTGCTACACTTATTTTCGTAAACGTGACTCATGTGCAATCAAGTATTTGTATTTGTAAATGAGAGGGTTCGAACGTTTTGCTAGTGTTTTCTAACGAGAACCTAGTCATTTACAAGTAATCAAATATCTAAAATGGCAAAGAAATTGTATGTTGGTGGTGTGAACTATGATACTACTGACGATGGTCTTCGATCAGCTTTTGAACAAGCTGGTACTGTGGAGTCTGCAACTATTATCATGGACAAGATGACAGGACGATCAAAAGGATTCGGTTTTGTTGAAATGTCTTCAGATGAGGAAGCTGACAAAGCTATCGAGATGTTCAACGATCAAGAAATTGATGGACGAACAGTCAAGGTAAACGAAGCTCGACCAAAGAAAGAGTGGAACTAACTCAATCTTAAAAAACACCCTACTCAGCAATGAGTGGGGTGTTTTTTGTATTTGATACTATGCGTTTGTAGTATATAATGTCTCTTATATGATGTTTTTCACATTTTTTCACGCAGATAACAATGAAAAGAGTAACGCAATAGAGAAATTGATCGAACAGAGTACCCCTCGTCCAGATTTTTTCCTATTGGTGGTTCTTTCAACAGCCCTTGCAACACTCGGTATTATTATTGAAAGTGTTCCGGTAATTATCGGTAGTATGTTGCTTGCACCACTTTTGTACCCTATTTTAGCCATTGGTATGGGACTTTCTATTTCTGATAAGCGCTTGATTGGACGTTCTGCAACAACACTTGCTCAGGGTCTAGCTGTGGCTATTATATCAGCCATTATAGTGTCTTTGTTTTTTGTAAAAAGAAATGATCTTGCTGGTGTTGATCTGCCACGTACCGCAACACTTGTTGATTTGGGTATTGCTATTCTATCTGGTTTCGCGGCTTCTTTTGCTCTTACCAAGAAGAGTTTGAACGAATCTTTTTCCGGAGTTGCTATTGCTGCAGCTCTCGTGCCACCACTTGCAACACTTGGTATTGCTATCGTGCGATTTAACTGGACTCTCCTGCAAGAAACCATCGTTACACTCATTGTGAGTATTGTCGGTATTGTTTTGACAAGTCTATTCGTTTTTGTACTGTTTAATTTTCATAATAAAAAAACATTGGTGCATAAGGTTATTGAAACTGAAGACAAGGGTGTAAAAGATGCTATTAAAAAAGCAGAAGCTATTGAATAATATATATGGAAACTCTTGTAAAAGCTGATTTATTTTTCTTCGTTACCACAATAGCGGTGATCATCGGGTCTATTTTAATTGCTGTTATTTTTGTGTATGTGATTCGTATCTTGCGTAACGTGACGCACGTGACAGAACGAGTAGTTGAGGAGAGTGATAGGATTATTGAAGATGTTGAGGTATTACGAAGTAATGTTAAGAAGAAAGGTATTATATTGGGGGGATTGTTTAAACTGTTTACTAATAAATTTAAAAACAAAAAAAATAAATAATATGAAGAAGAAAAAGAAAGTAGTTAATACCGGAAAAGTAGCTGTTGGTATTGGAGCAGGACTTGCTGTGGCAGCCGCGGCTGGAGCAGCTTGGCTTTACGGAACAAAAGATGGCGCAAAGCAGAGAAAGAAACTTGAGGCATGGATGCTGAAAGCCAAGGGTGAGGTAATGGAAAAAATTGAGAAGATGAAAGATGTGACAGAAGATGAGTATAAAGAAGTAATTGATAAGGTTCTTTTAAAATATAAAAAACTAAAATCTGTCAGTACTCCGAAAGTGGTACAACTTGAAAAGGATCTGAAGAAGCATTGGAAAAATATTGAGAAACAATGTGCACCGAAGAAGAAAGTGATTAAGAAAAAACCAGCTATTAAAAAAGCAAAGAAAAAATAGTGGAGGAAGGTGAGATAAATAAAAATACCGATACAAACTTTGTTTGTGTCGGTATTTTTATTAGATAACGTTTTATTTTTTTGTAAGGCAGAATATCTATTATAGAGTATCTTGTATTGATAGAGCGCAATGGATACCCCAGAACATACATATTCCCAGAATGGCAAAAATAGCAGGGAAGGGAACAAAGAAAAGTGCTAATGATCCGAGAAGTGGTCCTATTAGATAAGAGAGAGGGCTGGTGGCTCTGAATACAGATATTAAGTCACTGTCGTCTTCATTAACATGTTTAAAGAAGTAGCTTTCTGTCATGATCTCTACCAGACTTGCTCCTACACGTGTCATAAAAAGAATACCTGCAAGCAGTATGAAGCTTTGTGTGGCAATTTGAGAGATGGCAAATGTGGACATGCCCATAATTGTAAAACCAATTACGAGTATCTCTTTTT
Organism: Minisyncoccota bacterium; assembly: GCA_905478465.1. GTDB lineage: Bacteria > Patescibacteriota > Minisyncoccia > Phycocordibacterales > CAJQIN01 > CAJQIN01. The sequence continues at coordinate 22,897 of CAJQIN010000026.1, forward strand.
CTCCGTATTTTTTATCAGCAAGATATCCTGCGGGTATTTGGAATATGGCAAAAGGTAGGAGCATGATTGTGAAAATGATACCAATTTCTTGCCAAGAAAATCCAAGGTGTTGGATTAAGTATACAGGTGTGTAGATAACCATCCATGCGTAGAAGAATTGCAAAAGAAAGCGTGCTGTGATTATGTGCCTTAAATCTTTATGATTTTTGATGTAAGAGAATGCCCCCCAGAAATTTTTTGGAGCAGTTATGTTTTTTGATACAGGGCGTAGTTTGTATGTTACTAATAAAAGTATAGGAATAATAAATAGTGAGGATATTAGATACACACGACTAAAGTTATCAGCTCCGAGCAGGAACCCTGTGATTGTTGGTGCAATGATGAAGGTTATGTTTGATAGTCCCAGATAGAGTCCTCGAATACGTCCTGTTTGACTCTCTGTTTTAGATCCCTCTTCTAGGAAGAGGTCAAATACGTACATAAGAGAAGATACAACTCCTCTATAAACAACAAAGAAAATAAGGATGATGGCGGGACTTGCACCGAAGGTGAGAACAAGTAGAGAGAGTAGTTCTAGTGCAAGCAATATTATGCTAAGTGCATAAGCACTTATTTTTTTAAGAATCCACGGAGCAGAAAAAAGAATACCAAGAGAAACACATGCTCCGGCACTGAAAAGTAATCCTACATTTCTTGCTGATACAAATTGTTCTATGAAAGAAGAGTTGATGTATGTAATAAGGGCAGCACTTGAGGAAAAAAGAACAAATGAAGAAAATATAGCAGGAAGAGTGCTGGCACGAGGACGTAATTGTTGTTGCATAAACAATATCATAACATAGCTTGTTCTGGTTATGGTTTGAAAAATAACCTCATCAGAATTCTGATGAGGTTATTTTTTGTATAGAGGTTTAATTATTTAAATTCCCAAAACAACAGGAATAATGATAGGCTTCTTTTCAGTTTTTTGATACAAGAACTTTGTGATATCACGTGTTACCTGATCCTTCACATAGTCAAAGTTTATTGGGTTCATGTTATGTGTTGATCGTTCGACACTTTTCTTGATAATCATGCGTGCTTGTTGAAGCAAGTCTTGTGATTCTCGAAGATAAATAAATCCACGTGAAATAATATCAGGACTTTTCTTTAGTTTTCCTGTTTTAGTATTGATGCTCGCAATAATTACAAACATTCCATCTTCTGAAAGCATTTTTCTATCTCGGATAACAACATCTTGGAGGTTTCCGATATTTGTTCCTTCTACCATCATTTCTTCTGCAGGAGCTTTTACCTTGAGCACTGTCATTGTTTCTCCGTCTGGTGTGAATTCGATGATACTTCCATTTTCAGGAACAACAATATTTTCTTTTTTTACACCAAGATTCATTGCCATTTCTGCATGGAGTTTTAACATGTAATGGTATCCATGAACTGGCATAAAGAATTTGTAGGGAACTTGTGAGTGAATCCATTCAAGTTCTGCTCGTTTTCCGTGTCCTGAGGTGTGAACATCTGAATCAAGATAGGTAATGATTTTGGCATCATGTCGGAAAAGATTATCTTTGAGTTTCTGTACTGATTTATCGTTTCCAGGAATAACAGAAGAAGATAGAATCACTGTGTCTGTTGCATTAAGTCTAATGTTCTTGTGAGTCTTGTTAGACATACGCATAAGTGCTGCAAACTCCTCTCCTTGAGCACCTGTTGCAAGTACCATTATCTTGTGTGGTGGATATTTGTCTATGTCGCTGATAGGAATAATTAGAGATAGGTCTGTAAGTTCAAGATGTCTAACGATTTCAAGGTTAGTTTTCATACTTCGGCCTTCGACAACTATCTTTCGTCCGTATTTTTTTGCAGATTCAACAAAAGCAATAATACGTTCTACCTGTGAGGCGAATGTTGCAATGATAAGGCGTCCTTTTGTCTCGCTAATAATCTTGTCTACATTATCGATAACAATTTGTTCTGAAAGTGACCATCCTGGTTTTTCAATTCCGGTTGAGTCCATGGTGAACAAGAGAACTTTTCTGTTTTTGAAAACTGACCATTGTTTTATTTCATCTTCTACTGGGATACCATCTTTGTTTTCTACACGCACATCTCCTGTGGTAATTATGTCACCGGCGGGTGTTTCGATTATGATTCCTGTTGCATCTGGAATAGAGTGGGTAAGTCCAAAAAATCTAGCTTTGAGATGTTTAGTGAGAGGCGTAGCTACGTCGGCTGGTCCTATGATGTTCATGTTGAGTTTGGGAAGGTGTGGATGCTCTTCTTGTCTCTTTTGTATAAGGATTGCTCCAAATTCTCGAGTATAAATTGGTGGATTACCAAGCTTTTCAATAAGAAAAGGAATTGCTCCAATATGGTCGAGGTGACCATGAGTAATAACCATTGCTTTAATTTTGTCTTTGCGTTCTTCGAGATAGGTAACATTAGGTAGGATGTAGTCTACTCCTGGTGTGTCAGCATCTGTAAATTGGATACCACAGTCAACAACAACAATTTCGTCTTTGTACTCAATAACCGTCATATTTCGTCCAATTTCCTGAACTCCTCCTAGGGGAATAACTCGAATATTCTCTCCTGCGGGTGGAATTATTACAGGTTTTTTAGGTCCATGAGGTCGTGTTTGAGGACGTCCGTGTGAGTGTTGTTTTGGTCCACTATGTTTTCGTCTGTGTGGTCCGTGTCCTCCATTTGCAGGACGACGACGTGGCGTAGTATCTGTTGAAGTTTTTTTAGTTGTGGTGATAGTATTAGTTCTCACTTTGGGGGCTTGTGTACCCTCGGCACTCCATGTACGCATACGTGATGTGCTAGTTGGTTTGTTCTCTGTCATTAAGTTTGTATGAATCTTTATATATTAAATTTATCTAAAGATGTCATTATTAATTTATTTGATAAAAATATTCCAAATACGTTCCGTCTCTATATACCATGTGTGTATCTCACTAAAACGATCAGAAGGTAGCACTACGTTATTTATCTGTGCATCCTGAATTTTGTTTGGGAGTACGTAGGTAAAATAAGGGGAATAAATAAACACGGCAGGGATATCTTTTTGAATCTCTTCATTTATAGACACAAGAAGTTCCTGCTTCTTTGTTGTATTAAAAGCTATTCTAGCATCTTCTAGTAACTTGTCTACCGTGATATTTGTATAGAGTGCTATGTTTAATCCCGGGTCAACTCTCCCTGATGAATGCCAGAATGGGTACAAATCAGTATTTCTGCCAACTACTTCTCCAAATAGTAGTGTCTCATAATTACGAGGTCTTATAATATTTTGGTTGAGATCATTTGTTTCAAATATTTTTATTGAAACATCGGCGCCAAAATCTGCCCATTGTTGTTTCATTGCTTCTGCTACTTGTACTAGCTCTGGTGTATTTGATGTTGATATAGAGAAAACAAGACGGTAAGTTCCTTCTTTTTTAGTTTCTTTTTCATATATATTAGTTTCTTCGTTTTTCTTCCAGCCTGCTTCAGTTAGAAGTTCGCGGGCTTCTTCTGTTGATGAATTTATCAAACTCTGATTATTAAAGGGAATGGGTCCATGTGTTACCTGGGCATTGTTGTTGAAAATGCTTTCAACAATAGTTTTTTTATCAATAGCTAGGTTTAGTGCTTTTCGTACTTCTTTTTCAAGAAAAATAGTAGATTCGTCTTGATTAAAGAAAAGTCCAAATACTCTAGGTAGAGAAGTCGTATAAAGGGTGCTTTCATCAAGATCTAAAGTATTGAGGTTTTCTGTTGAGATGCTGTTTATAGAATCTATTTTTTTGTCAGAAAAATCTTTCATAAGAGTTTCTTCTGATTGATAAAGATTAATCATTAGGTGAGAAATGTAGGGTGTTCCAAGTGCGTACTGTTTGAATGGTATGAGACTGTATTGTGTTGGGAGGCCGCTTGAGTTGTATTGCACAGAGTCAATTTTATAGGGACCAGATCCGGTTGGGGTAATATTGAATTGACTAAACTGAAATTGCTCAGCAGTAACATTTTTCCATATATGTTTTGGAAGAATTCCTAAAGTGAAATTTTCAATAAAAGGCTCGTAAGCTTGGTCAAGGGTGAATGATATATCTGTGGGAGAGATAATGTTTGTTTGCACACCGCCCCAGCTTGCTTGTCGAGGACTTTTAAGTAGCGGGTCTTGTGCCATGGCGATAGTAAATGCTACATCTTCTGTGGTAAGCGGGGTACCGTCATGAAATGTTAGGTCGTTTTTGAGGGTAAATACATACGTACGTCCATCTTCTGAAATACTGTAATCTTGTGCAAGATTTGGAGTATATGAACCATCAGACTTTACTGAAAGTAGTCCTGAATACAAAAGAACCGTCAGGTCTTTGTCTGCATCAGAAATTGCCAAGATAGGATTAATGAATCTAGGAATACCTGTGATTCCTTCTCGAAGTTTTCCACCTTGCGTTGGTACCTCTGTTAGATAGCTGTTATTTACTTGTATAAGAAGGATTACTCCTGAGATTAGGAATATAAAAATTGCTGTAAAGAAAATAACCTTTTCGGTAATAGAAAAATTACGCACAACTATACTTATGCGTGTAAGGGGTTTTAAATGAATATTGCGTGTAAAAATGCGAAAAAAATTCACGATAGTGTAGGACTATGTCCTAAAGAACTAATGCTACAATTGCTGTTACTGCAAAAAGGATACTAAATACAACACTAAGTTGGAATAGTACTTTTTCCATACCTCGACGAGTGTGATGTGTTGAGCTTCCAAGGTCACCTCCAAGAGCACCGCCAAGTCCAGCTTCAGATCGTTGAAGAAGAATAGTAATGATAAGTCCTACTGAAAGAATGATTTGAAATACTGAAATATATGTCATATAAAATAATGGTAGCAGAAAATTGATTTTTAGCAATATAGTGATGTTGACTCAGTTGAGTCATATTTTGTAGTATACTGTCTATTATTAGTAATAATATTGTAAGGTTTTTATATGCCAAAGAAACAAATGCAGATTATTCCACTTGGAAATCGTGTTCTTGTTGAGCCGATGAATGAGATGGATACAAAAACATCATCAGGGATTATTATTCCAGATACCGTTAGTAAAGAAAAACCCGAACAAGGAAAAGTTATTGCTGTGGGAGAAGGAAAGATTGCTGATGGAAAAAAGATTCCAATGACGATTAAAAAAGGAGATGTTGTTCTTTTTTCTAAATACGGATATGAAGAGATTAAGGTAGAAGGGAAAGAGTATTATATTCTGGAAGAAGACAAAATTTTAGCTATTATTAAATAACTGTAACAATATATATGAGTAAGCAAGTTATTTTTGGAGAAGAGGCTCGAAAATCATTGAAGCGTGGAGTTGATCAAGTTGCCGATGCTGTAAAGGTAACTATTGGTCCTCGGGGAAGAAATGTGGTTATTGATAAAGGGTACGGAGGGCCAACTATTACAAATGACGGAGTATCTATTGCAAAAGAGATTGAATTAAAAGATCGATTAGAAAATCTTGGTGCAGAGATTGTAAAGGAGGTGGCAACAAAGACAAATGATATTGCAGGAGATGGAACAACAACCTCTGTGATATTGACGCAGGCAATTGTAAATGAAGGTTTCAAGCATACTACTATGGGAGTGAATGCCATGGGTGTTAGAGCTGGAATTGAAAAGGCAACTGAAGAGGCTGTGAAAGCACTTCAAAAAATTGCAAAGCCTGTTAAAGGAAAAGAGGAAATCAGGCAAGTAGCTACTATTTCTGCTGAATCAGAAGAATTAGGAAAAATTATTGCGGATACTATTGATAAAGTTGGAAAAGATGGAGTTGTGACGGTTGAAGAGTCACAGGCACTTGGTATGGAATCAGAGGTAGTTAAGGGTTTGCAGTTTGATAAGGGATATGTGTCGGCATATATGGTGACAGATACTGAGAGAATGGAAGCTGTGTTTAAAGATGCTTCAATTCTTATCACTGATGGAAAAATATCAAATATTAAAGATATTTTGCCGCTTCTTGAAGCTCTTGCTCAGGCAGGGAAAAAAGAATTGGTAATTATCGCTGATGATGTTGATGGAGAAGCTCTTACTACCTTTGTGGTAAATAAACTTCGAGGAGCATTTAATGTTCTTGCTGTGAAAGCTCCTGGATTTGGAGATCGAAAGAAAGAAATGCTTCAGGATATTGCTGTAATGACAGGAGCAACACTTATTTCAAGTGAGCTTGGAGTGACGCTCGAAAAAGCAGAACTTAAGATGTTAGGAAAAGCAGAGCGAGTGATTGCAACTAAAGACACCACAACTGTTGTGGGTGGAAAAGGAAAGAAAGGTGAAATTGAAGCGCGAATTAGTGAACTGAAGTCATCGCGATCAAATGCATCATCAAAATATGATATTGAAAAAATGGATGAACGGATTGCAAAACTTACTGGAGGTGTAGCTGTTCTTCGGGTAGGGGCTTCAACAGAGACAGAGATGAAGTACCTGAAACTTAAAATAGAAGACGCTATCAATGCAACAAAAGCTGCAATTTCTGAAGGTGTTGTTGCGGGAGGGGGAAGCGCTCTTGCCCACATTGCACAAAAAATTGCTGGAAAGAAAATGCCAACACCTGAAGAGCAGATTGGATATGACATTGTGGTAAAGGCTTGCGAGGCTCCCTTGAGGAATATTGCAATGAATGCCGGGAAAGATGATGGGTCTGTGATTGTTGAACAAGTTAAAAATGGTGGAGAACTTTCTGGGTATAATGCTCTTTCTGATGAAATTGTATTAGATATGTTTAAGGCTGGAATTATTGATCCTATGAAAGTTGAACGAGTGGCATTACAAAATGCGGCTTCTGCTGTGGCCATTCTGTTGACAACTGAAGTGGCTGTGGTGAAAGAACCTGAGGAACATAAGCCAGAAATGGGAGGTGGGTCTGGTATGGGAATGCCAGGAATGATGTAGATTAATATTTAGTTATACAAAAAACACCGTACTGATTTTTGTTGGTAGGGTGTTTTTTGTATACATTATCTTGCGTGTTAATGGGAATAATGTAATATCGAATATAGAAATAGAACGAAAAACTTTTACAGGAGACATAATATGTCACAAAATAGAGAATTAGTTCCAATTCCCGAGAATATTTTTAACGGTGTTCAATCTGTGTTAATTGATGCTCTTGCTGTTGACGATGATGAGGTCGTGCTTGATGCAAACATTACTAACGATTTGGGCGCAGAATCAATTGATTTTTTAGATATTGTTTTTCGTTTGGAAAAACAGTTTGATATGAAGATTGATCGATTTAGTATATTTGTAAGTAATTCTGTTCTCGAGGAATTTTGTGAGAAAGAAACAGGTTGGGGTAATGTAGATTTTATTGATCATTTGATAGAAACACATCCTTATTTGGATATCGGTTCTTATAAGGAAGATATTCTTCGTTCTCGTAATGGTGATGATGCTTTAGAAATTCTTCAAAAAACACACACAGTTGAAGCCATTTGTCGATATATTATGATTAATGGTGGGTAATATAATATTTTATAAAAATCATTGAGTTAAACTCCGCTTTTGTATGCGGAGTTTTTTATTTAGAAAGAAGTGGCTATCTGTTTATTTTTGTTTATACTATACACATATTAGTTTAACTATATTTATATGCTTTTTGTATACATTATTCTTGCCGTTGTAGTTATTGTTGCTCTGTGGGCAATTGTTGCTTATAACGGATTTGTGCGATTAAACACCCGAACAGAAGAGGCTTGGTCAGATATCGATGTTCAGCTTAAAAGACGCTATGATCTTATCCCAAATTTGGTTAATACCGTAAAGGGATATGCTACACACGAAAGTGGTACTTTTGAGAAAGTAACGGCTGCTCGTTCTCAAGCAATGCAGGCTGGTGGTCCTGCTGAAAAAGCTCAGGCAGAAAATATGCTCTCGGGCGCTCTGAAATCTCTTTTTGCCGTTACGGAAAGTTATCCGGATTTAAAGGCGAATGAAAACTTTCTTGAATTGCAGCGAGAACTTAGTGATACCGAAAACAAGATTCAATCTTCAAGAAGGTTTTATAATGGAAACGTTCGAGATCTTAATATCAAAACAGAATCTTTTCCTTCAAATGTTATTGCTTCAATGTTTAAGTTCATGAAGAAAGAGTTTTTCGAACTTGAAGAAGAAGCTGCAAAAGATCCAGTAAAGGTCAGTTTCTAATTTAGAGATTAGGTCTGTCTATGGCAACTTTGTATACACAACAGGATAGTAATGTGCGAAAAACATGGATACTTATGTCTGTGTTTTTGGTAGTTGTTATTGTTGTTGGTTGGGTATTCGCACAGGTATATCAAAATTCTATTATTCTGTATATTGCTGTTGCCTTTAGTTTGATAATGAATTTTACAAGCTATTGGTATTCAGACAAAATTGCTCTTGCAACTTCAGGGGCAAAACCAGTTGAACAAGATCAAAATAGAGAGCTGTGGAATATTGTAGAAAATCTTTCCATTACTGCAGGACTTCCTATGCCAAAACTCTATATTGTTACAGATTCGGCACCTAATGCTTTTGCTACGGGACGAAATAAAGAACATGCTGCTGTTGCTGTAACCTCAGGACTTTTGGATATTCTTGACAGGACAGAGTTGGAGGGTGTTATTGCGCATGAATTAGCACATATTGGAAACCGAGATATTCTACTGCAGACAGTTGTGGTAGTGCTTGTGGGATTTATAGCTCTTCTATCTGATATCTTTTTACGATCTCTTATTTTCCGTGGAGGAGATAGTGATAATAAAGGAGGTGGAATAATGATGGTAGTTGGAATTGTCCTGGCAATTTTAGCACCTATTGCAGTAATGATAATACAGCTTGCCATTTCTCGAAAAAGAGAGTTTCTTGCAGATGCATCTGGCGCTCTTCTTACTAGATATCCAGAAGGTCTTGCAAGTGCTCTTGAGAAAATATCTTCCTATTCAGGATCAATGAAAAAAACTAACAGAGCAACGGCACATTTATTTATTGCGAGTCCATTTGGGGCAAAAAAACGTAAAAATATGAAGAAATGGTTTATGACTCATCCTCCGGTGGAAGAAAGAATTGAGGCACTTAGGAATGGTTAAATACTATGACGCGATTTATTCACAATTTTAATTTTTCGTGGGATGAAGCTAGATATGTTGATTTGTTGACAACTGTGCATATTTTGTCTGCAACAACTATAGGGCTTCTTATTTCTTTTTTTCAGAGTTCCGTATTATGGGCATACTGCATTGCTTTCTGTTTAATATTTGGTTGGGAAATTGTTGAGTACGTGGTTTTTGTTATGTCGGGTGGTAAGCGAATGTTTGAAGCTGTAGAAAATAGAATTATTGATGTTCTGCTTGGTTTGGGGATGTTTGCCATTGCGTATCATAATACAATAATGCTTCATAGGAATACCACATTATATGTGCTCATACCTGTGATTGTTCTGAATATTCTATTTGCCTTTATTGGTTGGCTTCATTACCATAAAATAAATAAAAAATAATTGGAGGAGTGGCTGAGTGGTTTAAGGCGCCCGCTTGGAAAGCGAGTTAGGTGTAAAATCCTACGCAGGTTCAAATCCTGTCTCCTCCGCATGTTATGAACTAGTTTTTATCTATAAAAGTGGTACTTTATATATAGTAATATTAAAAAATGACAGAACAAACAAAAAAGACACTTAAACAGTTTGACCTATATTCGATTGAAAGAACTCCAGCATATGTAGTTTTTGAAGATATCTTGAAAGAAAATATGCGTATTATGCAGAGGGTTATGGATGAAAGTGGTTGTCATATACTTCTCGCTCTAAAGTGCTTCTCTATGGTACGGGCTTTTCCTGTTTTGAGTAAAACTTTAAAAGGAGTGTGTGCGAGTGGACCTTTTGAGGCTAGATTAGGAAGAGAAAATTTTGAAGGGATGGTTTCGACATATTCACCGGCTTTTTCAGAGGGAGATATTAGAGAGTGTGCTGAAAATTCTGACCATCTTGTTTTTAATTCTTTTAATCAGTATAAGTTTTTTAAGGATATTGCTAAACAAGTAAATCCTAATATTAAATTTGGACTTAGAATAAATCCAGAAATAACAGAAAAAGCTGCATGTGATATGTATAATCCGTGTAGATCAGGATCACGCATGGGCGTTACTATTGATGAATTTAAGCCAGATGAATTAGACGGTATTGAAGGTTTGCAGTTCCATGCCCTATGTCAGATGGGAGCTGACGTGCTTGAAAAAGCTGTGGATGCTTTTGAAGATAGATTTGGTGAGTACATTGATCAAATGACATGGGTTAATTTTGGTGGAGGTCATTGGATTACACAGGACGGATATGATATTGAAAAACTTATTTTTATTATAAAAGAGTTTAGAAAAAGACATCCTGGTGTTGAAGTGTATATTGAGCCAGGGGAAGCAAATGTTCTCAATGCGGGAATTGTTGTTTCTTCGGTGCTTGATATTGTAAAAAATGGTAGTACGAAAAACGTAATTATAGATACTTCAGCAACATGTCATATGCCGGATATAATAGAAATGCCTTATATCCCAGATATTATTCGTGCGGGAAAAGGTGGAGAAAAGAAGTATACATATCAACTAGGTAGTGCGACCTGTTTGTCAGGAGATGTTATGGGTGAACATTCTTTTGATAATCCTTTGTCTATAGGTGACAGGGTTGCATTTCTTGATATGGCACTATATACGATGGTAAAAACAACAACATTTAATGGTATGAAATTACCAGACATTCATTATGTTACGTCTGAGGGGACAATTGATTGTGTAAAGAAGTCTGGTTATCATGATTTTATTAAAAGATTAGAGGATTAAATTATTTGTATGAATTATATATTTGATGTAATGCCATGGATTACTGATCATGGTTTAAAAATACTTGTTATCTTTATTGTGGTTTTTATTGTACATAAAAGTGCTAGAGTTTTTATCTCAAAGGTTATAGAACATGCTGTGCGGTCGCATAATTCTTCAGATGTTCAAGCTGAAGAGAAAAGAGAAAAGACACTGGTGAGAATTTTTTCTGCTACAGCAAGTATTGTTGTTTGGGTTATTGGAGGGCTTATGATTTTACAAGAAGGTGGTTTTGAAATTGCACCACTTCTGGCAGCAGCAGGAATTGTTGGTATTGCACTTGGATTTGGAGGACAGTACTTGATTAGGGATGTCATCAGTGGACTTTTTATTATTCTTGAAAATCAGTACCGTATTGGTGATGTTGTATCTGTCGAGGGAAAGAGCGGTGTTGTTGAGGATATTACGCTTCGTATGACAACTCTCAGAGATATGGATGGAATAGTTCACTATGTGCCTCATGGGGAAATTTCAATGGTATCAAATATGTCTAAAGAGTTTTCAAAAATTAATCTTAATATAGGAGTGTCTTACAAAGATGATCTTGATAATGTTATTAAGGTTGTAAATGCTGTGGGAAAGGGTATGGGAGAGGATCAGGTGTGGGGAGAGAAGATTTTGAAAGATCCTGCTTTCTTAAGGGTTGATGATTTTGCTGATTCAGCTGTGGTGATAAAAATTGTTGGTGAGGCAAAAGCTTCAGAACAGTGGGCAATAACAGGTGAGTTGCGGAAAAGGTTAAAAATTGCTTTTGACAAAGAGGGTATAGAGATACCGTTCCCACAGGTGGTGGTGCATCAGGGTGTGTAGTTGTTTGTTTTTTGAGTTTATTTGATGTATCTTAAAAATAGAAACCTTTAGAAAGGAGGTGTATCTTGAAAGAAGCTACTATTGTTTTTTGTTTAAAGTACGTTGATGATATTCTCTATATCCTTCTTGGGTATAAAAAACGTGGTTTTGGAAAGGGTAAATATAATGGATATGGTGGAAAACTTGAGGTTGGAGAAACGCCTGATATAGCTGCGGTCAGAGAGTTGCAAGAGGAGTCACATCTTGTTGCAAAAGTAGAAGATTTGAAATATGCGGCTATTTTGTACGGTTCTGTGTACAGATGTCATGTCTATCTTTTGCATAATTGGGATGGGGAATATCCCATTGAAACAGAAGAGATGTCGCCGCATTGGTTTCCTTATTCTCAAATACCGTGGCATATGATGTGGGAATCTGATTCTGTGTACATTCGTCGTATTATTGCTGGAGAACAGCTGCGAGTTTTTGCTCTTGATGGACAGCCTGTTATTTGTAATCCTCTTGTTTTGTAAAAATCTCACTATGGAGTGAGATTTTTTATTTTTTTGCGGTACAATATATATATGTTTATATTTACGTCACTTCTAGTGTCTATTGCCGGTCTTGTCATTGGATTAGGGTCTGTCATTGTTATTGATATTCATGGTTTTTGCGGTAGGCGATCTCCATATTGGACAGAAACAACTATTCGAGTTCATAAAATTACAAAACCACTTATTTGGATTGGTGTGGTTCTTTTTGGTGTAGGAGGGTCTTTTTATTACGCACTTAATAATCTGTATGGCATCATGGCTTTACATTTACTTATTATTTTTATTCTGATTTTGAATGGTTTTTTTCTGAGTTTTGTTGTTAGTCCTTTTTTATTAAGTCGAGAAAAAGCAGGTAAGGCTCATGAATTACTTCCTTCCAGATTACAGTTTTTTCTGAGCTTCAGTTTTGTTATCTCTTTCATTGGTTGGTGGGGAAGTTTGTTGTTGTTAACTCTTATTATATCTTTTGCAAGTTAAAGCGGTGATAGAAAACATACGATATTTTTTTGAGAAGCATAGTAAGCACATCTCATCGGTGGCACTTTTTGGTGGATTTATTTTTGACTATTTTACCTTAACAAACATTGACCGACTCTACGATAATCTTGTTGTTTTGTTCTATCTGATAGTAGTGACAAGCAGTATTCTTGTGTTTAATTTTTTGGATGTCAGGGGGGTAAAGAATTGGCTGCATGCATTCTTGCCTACAATCATTCAGTTTTCTTTTGGTGGTTTGTTTAGTGGGTTTACAGTATTTTATTCTCGCAGTACTGATTTTTCAGTGCATCTTCTTTTCTTGCTTCTTCTTGTGGGTCTTTTGATTGGAAATGAGATTCTAAAAGAAAGATATAATCGATTGACCTTTCAGGTGAGTCTTTTGTTTGTAACATACACTGTTTATATGATTTTTGTTGTTCCTCTCGTTTTAAACGCTATTGGTGCGTGGGTATTCATTTTGAGTAGCCTATTGAGTCTGGCTTGTATATCTTTGTTACTGTGGGGAATTTCAAAGATTGTTACTAAAAGATTTCAGAAGGGTAAAAAAGTTTTATTTATTTCTATTGCATCTATTTTTTTAGGAATACAGATACTTTATTTTACAAATATTATTCCGCCTATTCCTCTTATTTTGAAAGATTCCGGTGTGTATATGTCTGTCAGTCGTATTTCTGTTGATGTATATGTTGCAGAAAAAAGTCCTGAGAAATGGTATGAGTTTATTGTTCCAGGTCATATTGTAAGACTTGTGAAAGGACAACCTGTTTTTGTTTATAGTTCGGTGTACTCTCCAGGAGATTTTCGTTTACCTGTAGTGCACCATTGGCAATATTTTAATGACAATACAAAAAAATGGCTGACAACTGATCGTATATCTTTTAGTTCCTCAGGTGGACGGGATGGTGGGTATAGAGGGTATACAAAAAAGAATCAGTTACAAGAAGGTGTGTGGCGTGTGGATATTGAAACAGGGGGCGGACAGATTATTGGTAGAGAGGTGTTCACTGTGGAGTATGTAGATGAGAGTCCTGAGTTTTTAGAAGAATTATTATAGTACTTTGATTTATATGGAATATAAACAAGAAATGAATAAAACAAATGAAGATTGGAAAAAAGAGCTTGATGATGAAACGTATAGGGTAACCAGAACGTGTGGTACAGAGCCTGCTTTTTCTGGTAAATGGCTTGATCATAAAGGAAAAGGGTTGTATGTGTGTTCAAATTGCGGTGAGGAGCTTTTTTCATCTGATGCAAAGTTCGATTCGGGCTCAGGATGGCCTAGTTTTGACCAAGTTATTGGTGCTGGACATGTTGATACAAAAGAAGATACAAGTGCTGGTATGATACGAACAGAAGTGACCTGTTCGCATTGTGGTGCACATTTAGGACATATCTTTCCTGATGGTCCCACAGATACTGGCACACGTTATTGCATTAACTCTGTAGCTCTTGATTTTAAAGATGAGGAACTTGGAGATGTTTCCGCCAAGTAAGGTCTTGTTCTGATATAATATTGGTACATTATTACGTTTGTTGTTAATTTTTATTTATTATGGTTTTTCTTACTTCAAATATTGTAGCAGTCATTGTTACGGCATTTATTCCTATGATCCTTGGTGCATTATGGTACTCACGTTTTCTTTTTGGTCATTTATGGATGAAATATGAGCATATTAATAAAGAAGATTCTGAAGTGAAATCAGGTGTTAATAATAAATATATTTTGATGTATATAGGGAATTTTTTTACAGCATATGTACTGTCTATTTTTGTAAATTATTTTGTGGTTGCTTCTTTTGTTCCAGCACTTGTTCTGGGGGCACTTGTATGGATTGGATTTTCAGCACCGACCGCACTTTCTCCTTTTCTTTGGTCAGCACAAAAGAAGTCTTGGGGTCTTTATATTATTAATATTGCGTATTCATTATTGGCAATACTTTTGATGTCATTGACGTTGACTCTTTGGATCTAGTATGGAGTTTTTTGGAAAGAAGGTTCGTATAAGAAAAGATGTTTTTGTGGCTGTAGTTGTGGCTATTTTTGCCTTGTCTTTTATATTTGCCCTTAAAAATTTGGTCAATAGTAGTGTTTATGAAGGAACTTATTCCATGATTCTTCCTGATGAGCAGGTAATCTCTCTGGAGATTGCCGAGACTCAAGACGAGAAAAGTTTAGGCTTGTCATTTAGGGAAAATCTGGAAGAAAATACAGGAATGCTTTTTGTGTACACAGTGCCTGGTATGTATTCATTTTGGATGAAAGATATGCTATTTTCGATTGATATTATCTGGCTTGATGAAAATTTTAATGTTATTAACATAAAAAGAGATCTTTCTCCCGATACGTATCCGACATCTTTTGTTTCTCAATCACCTGCACAATATGTACTCGAGGTATATGCTGGTTTTGCAAAAGATCACGAAATAAAGATTGGAGAAAGGCTCACTATTCAAAAAAAATAGGAGTAGAAAGTTTTATTCTTAGGTCTATAAAAAAGAGCGACTTTACAGTCACTCTTTTTTATTTTCGAGAGATAAAAAATTGGTTATCCACAAGTATTTTGATGTACAATATAGGAACAAAAATATTAATTACAATAACCCTCATATAACAATGGCAAAAAGCAGAAAGACTGTGCGTGTATTGAAGACAAAAAATACAGATCTCATTAAGAAAATTAAAAAGCGAGATGGAACTTTTGCTTCTTTTGATCTTGAAAAAATAGCAAATGCTATATATAAAGCAATGATTACCACACAAGAAGGGTCTGACTTAGAGGCAAGTATGGTCGCTAACAAGGTTTTTGCTGATTTGGTACGAACAAGTAAACGTTATAAGAGCTTTGTGCCAGATGTTGAAGGAGTACAAGACTCTGTAGAGAAAGAATTGATGTCATCTGACTATATTCAAACGGCAAAGCACTATATTTTGTACCGTCAGGAGCATGCAAAAAAGAGAGAAGAGGGTGCTGTTGTGCCTGAGCATGTGAAAAAACTTGCTGTTGAGAGTAAGAAGCAATTTCGAAATGCTTTAGGGGAGTTTGTATACTATCGTACTTATGCAAAGTGGATTCCAGAAGAATCTCGTCGAGAGACTTGGGTGGAGACTGTTGATCGTTATGTTGATTTTATGAAAGAAAATCTTGGCACAAAACTTTCTGCTACTGAATACAAAGAAGTACGACAGGCTATTCTTAAACAAGAAGTGATGCCATCAATGAGATTGATGCAGTTCGCAGGAGATGCGGCAAGAAAAACAAATGTATGTGCTTACAACTGTTCGTATACTGCGCCAGAAAGTTTTGAAGATATTTCAGAAGTGATGTATGTATCTATGTGTGGAACTGGTGCTGGATGGTCTGTTGAGAGTCAGAATGTACAAAAACTTCCTCAGATAAAACCTCAAACAGGTAAAAAAGAAAAAACATTTGTGATTCCAGATTCAAAAGAAGGGTGGTGTGAAGCTCTTACTCTGGGAATGAATACTTGGGCTGATGGAAAAGATATTACTTTTGATTATTCAGGAATTCGTCCTTCTGGTGCGCGGCTCAAGACTATGGGAGGAAAAGCATCTGGTCCAGAGCCACTTATTCGTTTGCTAGATTTCACTCGAGATATGATGTTTTCTAGACAAGGAAAACGTTTGAGTAACCTGAATGTGCACGATATTCTTTGTATGATTGGTGATTGTGTTGTTTCTGGTGGAGTTAGACGTAGTGCCATGATTTCACTTTCAGATTTAGATGATGAAGCTATTCGAGATTCGAAGAAAGGTCAATTCTATATGACAGACCCTCATCGTTCTCTTGCCAATAACTCAGCTGTCTATACGCAAAAACCTACCAATATTGAATTTATGGAAGAATGGTTAGCTTTGATGAGAAGTGGATCAGGAGAAAGAGGTATTTTTAATAGAGGAAGTCTTCCGTCTCAGTTGCCAAAACGACGCCTTGTACAGTTTAAAGATGACGAATCGCCTCAATGGGGAACAAACCCTTGTGGAGAGATTATTTTGCAACCAAAACAGTTTTGTAATCTTTCAGAAATTATTGCCCGAAAAGAAGATACTGAAGCAACTCTGATAAAGAAAATGAAATATGCTGTTATTCTTGGAACGTACCAATCTTCACTGACACATTTTCCAGTACTTTCAAAGAAGTGGAAAGAAAATTGTGAAGCGGAGAGGCTTCTTGGAGTTTCAATTACCGGACAATGGGATAGTCCAGCTGTTAGAAATGAAAAGACACTTAAAAAACTTAGAGATGAATCTGTGCGTTTGAATAAAGTGTATGCAAAGAAAATAAAAATCGGACAGTCTACATGTATTACTGCGGTAAAACCTTCGGGAACAGTTTCGCAAATGGTTGATTGTGCATCAGGTATGCATGCTAGACACTCTGAGTATTATATTCGACGAGTACGTATTTCAGCTACCGATTCACTTTTCAAGATGCTTCGTGATCAGGGTGTACCATATCATCCAGAAGTAGGACAGAATATTGAAAATGCAAATACCTTCGTTCTTGATTTTCCGGTGAAGGCGCCAGAAAATTCTATTTTCAAGAATGACCTATCGGCCCTTCAGCAATTAGATCATTGGAAAATGGTAAAAGAAAATTATACAGAGCATAATCCGTCGGTAACTATTTCTGTTGGAGATGATGAATGGGTAGAGGTGGCTCATTGGCTTTATTCAAACTGGGACATTTTGGGAGGACTTTCATTCTTGCCAAGAGACAATCATGTGTATCAACTTGCTCCGTATGAGGCAATAGATGAAAGTAAATATAATGATTTGGTAAAGAGAATGAATAATGTTGATTTCTCAAAGATTA
Organism: Minisyncoccota bacterium; assembly: GCA_905478465.1. GTDB lineage: Bacteria > Patescibacteriota > Minisyncoccia > Phycocordibacterales > CAJQIN01 > CAJQIN01. The sequence continues at coordinate 40,442 of CAJQIN010000026.1, forward strand.
TGTCATATGAAAAGAGAGATGAGACTGATGTAAAGAATGAGCTTGCTTGTGCTGGTGGGACGTGTGAAGCGGTGTAATTTCAAGAATTGTAAGTTGGTAATTAAAAAACAGTGTCAATTTTGTTGACGCTGTTTTTTTGAATGTATAAACTATTGATTTATATAAAATTAGTGGTACAGTAGAAAGGTTCTTGTATTGAATAGTTGCTCTTTAATTATGTTAAAGAGAGGAAAGTCCGAACATTTCCTGATTTTTTTCAGGAGCAGGGTAGCGGGTAACGCCCGTCTGTAGTAATACACGAGGTGCGAGCAGAGACGCTTCTAACGAAAGAATAGAAGCATCTTCTTAGGAAGATGAGCTCTTTTGGTGACAAGAGAGGTGAAACGGCTAAATCCTTACCTGAATGCAAGGTCGTGTCTCGATGTTATGTCGAGAAGTGCCGCTTGATGTACTTGGTAACAAGATACACAGATAAATAACTATTCATCTGGGGTAACCTAGAAGACAAAATTCGGCTTATAGATACAAGGATATATAAAAAACCTACCTGGAAAGGTAGGTTTTTTTCTGGCTGAATATAGCTTATAATAAGAAGTATCTTTATTACAAGAGAGATTTTTACTAGGTATTGTTAATAACTTATTATGATTAATTTATTCAAAAAGAAAAAAGATTTATTAGAGTCTCTATATGTAGGGATTTTATTTGTGTTTCTTTTTCTCCTTCCTCTTTTCTTTTCATTTTATGATTACATTTCATTTCAGTTTTCAAAAAGTTTGCTTATTGTATTTTCAGTAGTTGTTGTTTTTGCACTCTTTATTTTGATTGTTCTCAAAAGAGGGTCTATAGTTGTACCTAAAAAGTGGATGTTTCTCTCACTTCTTGCAGTTCCTCTTGTATCACTGGTATCGGCGCTTCTAGGTTCTTTTCCAGCACATTCTTTGATTGGATATGGATACGAAACAGACACCTTTATGTTTACAGCATTGTTTTTTGTATTGATATTTCTGATAATGTCTGCTTTTCGTTCAGCAAATAAAATTTTGTATGCATACTTAATTTTTACCCTCTCTCTTGTTATCGTCTTTTCTTTTCATGTATTGCGATTTATTTTCGGGGCAGATTTTCTTTCGATCGGAGGTAATTTTGGCTCTATAACAGCAAATACTGTGGGTAAATGGAATGATTTAGCTATTCTTGCTGGGGTGGTAGCAATACTATCTGCGATCTTGATGAATACAGTTAAGTCAGTTGTTTATGTAAAAGTTCTTTTGTATGTAGCATTTGTACTTTCTCTGATTATGCTTGCTGTGGTTAATTTTTCATTAGTCTGGTATGTCTTAGGAACATTCGCACTTATATCATTTGTTTACTCATTTTCTTTTGGTAGAAAAGAAAATCCGGGTATTTCAATTCCAGCACTTCTGATTTTGGCTCTGTCTGCTATTTTTATTATCGCAGGTGACTCTTTTGGGGGAATTATTACTTCAGTACTTAACATTAATATTATCGATGCTCGACCTTTGTGGAGTTCTACTGTTGAGATAGCTAGACACTCACTATCTAGTGTTCAAAATATTCTTCTTGGAACAGGTCCTAATACATTTATGTTTGAATGGGCAAAATATAAACCAATAGGTGTGAATCAGACTGCTCTATGGTCTACGGCTTTTGATTACGGTATCTCGACTCTGGCAACATCTGCTATAACATTGGGAATTCTTGGTGTTCTTTCTTGGGTATCTTTTCTAGGATTCTTTTTGTATGAAGGATTTGTTACGATATTTGTTCGACCAGTACAAAATTCACTTATTCACCATATACACTTATCTTCATTCGTTATTTCACTTTTCTTGTGGATAATGTTGTTGCTATACGTTCCTGGTATTGTTGTTATGACCCTTGCCTTCGTATTTACAGGACTATTTTTTGCATCTTTATTGGTTTCAGGATCAGTAGAAGAAAAAGAGATTTCATTTATTAGTTCTCCACGAATTGGATTTGTGGTAACTCTAGGACTTGTGTTTGTGTTTATTGCAAGTATCAGTCTTGGATACTACACCTTCCAAAGAGTCACTTCTTCTGTCTATTATCAAAAAGGTTTGGTAGCTGGAAATGCAGAAGGTGATATTTTAAAAGCTGGTACGATGCTCACAAAAGCTGTTCGTTTGTCTAATAATGACCTGTACTACAGAGCTTTAGTTGATATTAATCTGATTGAATTAAATCAGGTACTTAACTCTTCAGAAGAGGCAAGTGATGCTCTTTCAAATAGAATTCAACAAGCTTTCAGTATTACATTGCAGAATGCTCAGAATGCGATTGTTGCTAATCCTCTTAATTATCAAAATGATATAAAACTTGGTGATGTGTATACATCACTTGTGCCTCTGAATGCTGAAGGTGCTTATGAGAAAGCTGCACAAGCGTATGAAATGGCTTTTGCCAAAGATCCAAAGAATCCTTCTATTCAACTTAGTTTTGCTCGTCTTGAAATAGCACATGGTGATATGGATATGGCTCGTGAGAGAATACTCAAAGCTATTGAGTTAAAGAATAACTATACTGAGGCTATCTATCTTCTTTCACAACTTGATGTATCGTTGGGTAATATAGACGATGCTATTTCTGCTGTAGAGGTGACAACTATTCTAGAGCCAAATAATACAGCATTACGATTTCAGCTTGGGTTGCTCTATTACAATAAAGAAAATTATACAGCCGCAGCCGCTTCTTTTGAAAGAGCAGTTATACTTGCACCAGAGTATGCAAATGCACGATATTTCTTAGGGCTTAGTTATTATGAAATAGAAAGACGTAAAGATGCTATTGCTCAGTTTGAAATTATTGAGCAAAGTAATCCAGATAATGAAGAGGTGAAACTTATTCTTGGTAATTTAAAAAATGGATATTCTCCATTTGCAAATGCTGAAGCACCTATTACAGATACGCCAGAAGATAGAGATTCTTTGCCAGTAGAGGAGGATGAAGAACTGTAATATGCATGGTAGGAAAAAGATTATTTAGTGCTCTTAATAAGGAAATAGGAAATGTACATCGTGCTGCATATGTATTAGCAGGGTTTACATTACTTTCACAAATACTGGCTCTTTTTCGAGATAGATTACTTGCTTATGTGTTTGGTGCAGGTAGTACACTCGATGTCTATTATGCTGCATTTCGTATACCAGACCTTATTTTTGTATCAGCAGCTTCTATTGTGTCAATTTCTGTTTTAGTTCCTATCCTCTCAAAGAAGATAAGCCAGAATACTCTTACTGAGGCTCAAGATTTCATTCGGTCGGTCACCACAATGTTTTTAGTGATTATTGTTGTTGTATCGACGGTCATGTTTTTCTTATTACCTTATATACAACCCTTGATATTTAGAGGATTTACACCCGAACAATTAGATGAAGTAATTAAGTTGTCTCGTATTTTATTACTTTCTCCTATTTTTCTAGGTCTTTCAAATATTCTTGCTGGGGTTACTCAAACCTTTAAAAGGTTTTTTGTGTATGCCTTAAGTCCTATTCTGTATAATCTTGGTATCATCTTTGGGATTTTAGTTCTTCAGAAATCTTATGGTATTACAGGTGTTGTGTTTGGTGTTGTGTTTGGGGCATTTTTGCATTTTGCTGTGCAGCTTCCTTTTGTGATACATACTCGTCTTGTTCCAAAACTTAGTACGCGTGTCAATATTTTAGAGGTGTGGTCAGTGATAAAAAGTTCTCTCCCTAGGACTGTTACTTTAGGAATGAGTCACTTCATCATTTTAATTCTTCTTTCAATAGCCTCAGGAATGAGAGACGGGTCAATTGCTGTTTTTAATCTTTCCTTCAATTTGCAGTCAGTTCCTCTGAGTATTGTGGGTGTCAGTTATTCTTTGGCAGCTTTTCCTACCTTGAGTCGTCTTTTCGTTGAAGGAAAAATAAAAGAATATGTATCAGACATTACTATCGCAACAAGACATATCATTTTTTGGTCTCTCCCTGTTATGTCTTTGTTTATTGTCTTACGAGCACAGATTGTTCGGGTTATTCTTGGATCAGGTTCATTTGATTGGGCGGATACTAGGTTGACTGCAGCAGCGCTTTCATTTTTTGTTATTTCAGTATTATTTCAAAATGTTATTCTTTTGTATGTTCGTGGATTCTATGCAGCAGGAAGAACATATATACCACTTGTTATTAGTATAGTCTCTGGTGTTACAGCAGTTACTTCAGCGATTGTTTTGTCCAAAATATATCTACATTTTTCTTCATTTAAAAATGTTATAGAAGCATTGTTTCGTGTTGAGGGTGTGTCAGGAACGGAAGTGTTGATGCTTCCTTTGGCTTTCACTGTGGGTTCGATAGTCAACGGAGTATTGCTTATTTTGATCTTCAGAAGGATTTTTACTCTAGATACAAAACTTATCAGTAAAGGACTGTTTGAGAGTGGTATTGGTGCTTTATGTATGGGTGCAGCTGCATACTTTTCTTTGAATGTGCTTGATACCATTTTAGATATCCAAACAACTTTAGGAATTTTCTTGCAAGGATTTACCTCTGGTATTGCGGGTCTTGTTATTGGGATTGGTGTACTGTATTTGTTTAAGAATAAAGAATTGAAGGAAATATTCGGTGCATTGAAAAAGAGATATGGAAAAATGATAAAAATCGCTGGTCCTGATGTCGATATGGTTGGATAATACCCAGGGCAAATTTAAAAATATTTTCTTTATACTAGCTATAAAATGGAAAATGGTATAAAGTTTCTGCAACTCTATATATATGAATAATATTCGAAATTTTACTATTATCGCTCATATTGATCACGGAAAATCAACACTTGCTGATCGCATGATTGAAATTACGCATACTGTTGAAAAGCGAAAGATGAAAGATCAGGTGCTTGATTCTATGGATCTTGAGCGAGAAAGGGGTATTACTATCAAGATGCAGCCTGTGCATATGGACTACAAAGGGCATTCTTTGAATCTCATTGATACCCCGGGACATATCGACTTTTCATACGAGGTGTCTCGTGCCTTAAAGGCGGTTGAGGGCTCTATTTTGCTTGTTGACGCAACGCAAGGTATTCAAGCGCAGACCATGTCTGTTCTTGAGATGGCAAAGAAGTTTAAACATACTATTATTCCTGTGGTGAATAAGGTTGATTCTCCATATGCACGTGTAGAGGAGATAAAAGAAGAGGTGGCAAAGCTATTAGATATTCCCACCAGTGATATATATGAGACTTCAGGAAAGACAGGGTTAGGGGTTATGGAACTTCTAGATGCTATTATTGAGAAAATACCATCTCCAAAAAAAGAAGAAGGAGTGCAGCCTTTTAGGTCACTTGTTTTTGATTTTCAATATTCAAATCATCAAGGATTGATTGTGTATATTCGTGTTATTCGTGGTCAGATTAAAAAAAGAGATCAGGTTTTGTTTAAAGTTGCAGGAAATACTTTTACCGCAAATGATGTTGGTATTTTTACCCCAGGACCAAAAAGTACAGAATCCTTGAGTTCAGGTGAAATTGGGTATGTTGTGACTGGTATCAAAGAGGCTGGTGTGGTGACTGTAGGTGACACCCTTACAAGCGTAACGGATACTGAAGAGGCATTGTCTGGGTATGAAAAACCAGCACCTGTTGTTTGGGCTTCCATCTATCCAGAAAGTCAGGATGATTTTGAAGAATTGAAGCGATCGTTATTGAAATTACAACTGACAGATTCATCACTTGCTTTCGAAGAAGAGAGTTCGGGTCTTCTTGGAAGAGGGTATCGTTGTGGTTTCTTGGGAATGCTGCATCTTGAGATTGCTAGCGAGAGACTTCAGAGGGAATTTAATCTGAGTATTATTGTCACTATTCCAACTATTACCTATGAAGTGACAACAAAAAGAGGTGAGAAGAGAACTGTTTATTCTCCTGTTAATTTTCCGCAAGATGGTGATATTGCGGAGGTATATGAACCATGGGTAAGTGTTAACTTGTTGATGCCGTCATCGTATCTCTCTCCAATTATGACCATTCTTTATGAGCATGAAGCTCAGATTATTGATACAGAAACTTTTAGTGATGATCGGGTTGCTTTGTCTGTAGAGATGCCTCTTCGGGAACTTATGCGTCGATTTTTTGAAAAGATAAAAACAGCAAGTTCTGGGTATGCATCTGTTTCATATGAGCTTCTTCCAAACAGAAAAGCAGAAGTTACTCGTCTAGATATTCTTGTTGCTGATGAAGTTATTCCTGCTTTTTCTAAGATTATTGCAAAACGTCTTGTTGAAGAGGAGGCTGAGTCTTCAGTAGAGCGTTTGCATAAAGTACTTCCTAGACAGCAATTTGTTGCAAAGATACAGGCTCAGGCTTTAGGAAGAATTATATCTTCTCGGACGCTTAAGGCTCTTCGGAAAGATGTTACAGGACATCTCTATGGTGGAGATATTACACGAAAAAGAAAACTATGGGACAAGCAGAAGAAAGGGAAGAAGCGTCTACAGCAGACAGGAAAGGTGCAGATACCTCAAGAGGTGTTTATGAAGATGATTCAGTAGGTAGGTTTTAAAAAATAACACAGCATAGATTAAATTCTTGCTGTGTTATTTTTTAATACGATTAACTAAATATTGGTGAGTATAAAAATATCATACTTACCGCTACACATATTGCTACTATAGCAAATAGAAATCGGATGACTTTTTGGTTTCGTTTATTGAATATCATATATAATGATATTATACACAGATATGAGTCGTCTTCAACAGAGGAAAATAAAACAAAATTTGTATTCTTGGTGGTCAATGATTTTGCTCCTTCTCTTAGCTATCTTATTTGTACGTGCGACGTGGAATGTTTATCTGAAGTATCATGCCAGTCGGATGAATTTGTTAAGTTTGGAAGAGCGTCAGGAAGCTATTCTTCAGAGGGAAATAGAATTACGAGCTAAAATAACTGATTTAGAAAGTGAAGAAGGTTTGGAAAAAGAGATTAGGGAAAAGTTTAGTGTGGTGAAAGAGGGTGAAAAAGTGTTGATTATTACAGGGAAAGATGAGGAGGTTGTTATTGTGCCGCAGGAAAAAAGTTTTTTTAGGTCTACGACAAGTTGGATAAAGGATCTTTTTAGGTGATTATTGACTTTTTATTTTGTAAGTGTTATTTTTTAAATAGATGTTAGTAAGTTAAATGTTGAAATGTTTTCAGCAACGTTATTAATATGTTTTGTTAGTATTTTTTTATAAGGATTTTGCTATGGTAACCAACCCTGTGTCCAAAGGACACAACCCTTTTGAGGACGAAGGTTTTACTGTCCCATCAACAACACATAAATGTTGTTGTGTGGCTGTGCGAAGACGTGATGGTGTTGTGGATGTTCGTGATACGAAAAAACCAGACAGTCCAACACTTACCTTCAATGAAGAAGAGTGGAAGGTGTTTCTGGCTGGTGTGCGAAATAAAGAATTTGATGTGTAGCCACATTTTTTGAAATAAATACTTAACAGTATTGAAACATAAGGAGAGGGTAGCAGTACTCTCTCCTTTTTATTATTTGGAGTATTTTGTGGGTTATAGGGTTTTTATATTAATGAAAATTAGTAAATTTATGAAAAATAAGAAAATAGCATATATAATTCCCGGATACGGAGAATCTTATAAGAAACAACCGAGCTATAATAAAATAGCAAATTTATTTAAAATAGCTGGTATTCAAGCTGTGCACGTAGATATTAATTGGCATCATCAAAAACCTAGACAATTTAGTGATTATGTCGACCAGTTTTTAAAACAATTAGACAAACCAAAAGGTACTGATATTTTTATATTTGGATTTTCTTATGGTGCAACAATTGCTTTTTTGAGTGAATCTAAAGTAAAAGTAAAAGCTCTTATTTTATGTTCCTTGTCTCCATACTTTAAAGAGGACATAAAAAACTTAGAAAAAGATTGGGTAAAATCATGGAAAAAAGATTTTATCCATAGTGATTATTCTTTTGTTGAGGTGGCAAAAAAGATTCACACAAAGACTTATCTTTGTGTTGGTAAAGAAGAGCATCTTGCCTCTCTTACAAGGGCGCGTTCGGCTAGAATGAGGGTGGATAACAGCGAGCTATTTGTGGTTAAGAATGCAAAACATAACATTAATAAAAAAGAGTATTTAGAGGCTATTGAATGTGTGATTGATAAGCTTTAGAGTATTTGTTACTGAATAAGTAATGAATGTGTTATATTTGCCGTATATCTCCCTGTAGTTAAGTGGATATAACAATCCCGTCCTAAGGGATTATCGTGGGTTCGATTCCTGCCGGGGAGACATTGTGTAAAGGGTATTAGTGTGTGTTTTTGTGTATGTTTGTTACAATAAATAAATATGACACCGGAAGAAAGACAGATCCTTAATGAACTTTTAGAAAAAACAAATGAAAACCATGCATTGTTAAAAAAAATGCGTCGCCATATGGCATTTGGAACAATGTTTCGGTTCTTGTACTGGGTAATGATACTAGGAACAGCTGTGGGGGCATTTTACTACCTACAGCCGTATCTGGAGAATCTAATCTCTATCTATGGTGGTGTTTCAGATACAGTTAACGGCTTGCAAGGAATTAGTCTGCAGAATTTTCTCTAAAATAATAAAGGGCTTTATTAAAGGGATAAAATTTGCTATAACATAGTACATGCTTGGGTAGCTCAGTTGGTAGAGCATTCGCCTGAAGAGCGAAGGGTCGGCAGTTCGAGCCTGCCCCCAAGCACCAAAAAAACGACCTGTGGGTCGTTTTTTGTTTTTGAGAGATTATGAGATCAGTTTAGTTAGCTTGATCGAACCTTCAGTTTGGTTTGTCTATTTTTGTTTAGTTTCGGTAGTCGGATGATAAGAAGTCCGTGTTTTTCAATAGCTTGTGCTTCCTCAACTTCAATCTCTGCAGGAAGGAGAATAGTTCTAGAAAAAGATCCCCAATAAAGTTCCTGATGAAAGTAATCTTCTGTTTGTATCGTGCTGTCTTTTTCACGTTTTCCTTTCAAAGTGACCATTTCTCGAGTAATAGATATATCTAGATCATCGGGTCGAACTCCGGCCACAATTGACTTGATAATAATCTCTTTGTCGTTTTCATACATGTCGATACTTAATTCTCCGTCTTCTTCAATAAATTCCTCTTGAGTTTCTACTGAATACTCACGTTCTTCTAGGGAGCCTCCTTGTAGGGGGTTATTTTCTTCTACGATATCCTCATCTTCAAATTCATTTATTTTAATTGCTCCGGTAAGACGTTCAAAAAAAGATGGTTTTCGTTTTGACATAATTATTGTTTTATTTTAAAGGGTCGAATAGTCTTTATTTTTTCAAATGAGAGTAAGAGGGTGATAACACCAATCCAGACAAAAGAAAAAGTTACAAAAATACTCGTCTGTATACTATGAATTATAAGTAAATTAAATGCAGTATGCAATGTGATAGATAATATTATTCCAAGGAAGAGATAAATATTTTTTATACGAGGTGATTTATAGAAAGCAAAAGACATAAAAACTCCAATAGTTGCTGAAGATATTACATGAAGAAGCGTGGCACCGATGAATCGTAAGTTTCCGGTGATCAAAAGTGAGGAGATAAGTGCATCAGTGGTGCTGATTTCTTTTATTAGGAATAAGGTATTTTCCACTGCGGAGAATCCTAGTGCTGCGGTAATCATGTATATAGTAGGATCTAGTGGTTCATCGTTTGCCTTGTTTCGAAGGGCTGTGACAAAAGCTGCTAGAAATTTACATATTTCTTCAGACATTGAAACAATTAAAAAAGCTATAAGACCCTGTCCGAAATAGGTAAAACCTATTTTTTGGAAAGGTATAACTATTGGCACAATGAGCATGCCGACAATAAAAGTAGCCATGATAAGTCCTCGTGGTTCAGGATGTTTTTTGTCTTCTCGTAGCCAAAAAAATAGCCAGACAATAGCCGGTAATATTCCGAAAGTTAATGGGATAATAAGAGAATATTGTCCAAGCATTACTTTTTTAGTATAGCATTTTGAAGGTAGTTTTTTATAAAAAAATTTTTTATAAATGACTGTGTGTACATTTATATTATAAAATTTGTCCTAGAAGTGTTGTTTATAAATGTCTTTTAAATACATAAAAATGTCCTTATCTTGCAATACATATTATGTCCTTTATTTTTTATATAAAGGACAATTTTATTAAGGTGGCTCTGTACGGGGTTTTTTATATTGACTTTCAATCTCTGGCGCATAACGTATATAGATATACATGTTATTAAGTTATCCACAGGTCACTAAATTATGAAAAATTATCTTTCACTCGCATCTTCACTTTTGATAATGATTTTATTTGTAGGAGTTGGAGTCATGACTTCAGCAACAACAATATTTGCTTCATCTCTTGTACCTAATAATGCAGTGTGCGCGCCGTTGGTAACTGACTACTTACAAGCAGGCAAAGAAAATGATCCTTCTCGGGTACTTTTGCTGCAAGCTTTTTTGAAAGGAGTTGAAGGGCAAGATATTGAGTTGACTGGTTCATTTGATACCCAGACAGTTGAGGGGGTAAAAGAATTTCAAATAACACATAAGGATGAAGTGCTCTCACCTTGGGGGCTTGAGGAATCTGATGCTACAGGATATGTTTATTTTACAACTCGTAAGGCTATAAATGAGATATATTGTGAGCGTGGTTTTGCTCTAGCTCCGTATCAGTTGGCAGAAATGAATACAAAAACTTATACACCTGAGGTAAAAGGTGTTCAATATGAGGAAGTGATAGAAGTAACTTCTGCGGAAATAAAAGAAGATCTGACGGAAACTGCCGTTATGGGTTCTGTGGATGTTGATGATGGGTCTGATGATACAAAAGTTATATCAAAAGATTTCTACTTACCTCATGATGTAAATGAGATGATACAGATATCCTTACTTTTTGTTCTAATCCTGGCTCTTGTGTATATTATTGGGAGTATTATTGCAGAATTACAAAATGGTGTACAAGACTTGGCTGAACGTCGTATACAAAAATTAGTTTATTTCATTAGTGGTGTCATCGTGGCTGCTATTGTTGTTTCTTTCTTTCACAAAACCACTCTAATTGCACCACTAATTGTGGTTGGAATAGTACTTTCTATTGTGTTGAGATTTCTTTTGGGTAAAGAAGATGTGACTAAATAGTGTCTTTGTTACAAATGTAAATTTCCATTCGCTACTATATTGATATTTGGTTTTTGACCTGACTGTATAGATACAAAACCAGCTAGCGCTATCATTGTTGCATTATCAGTAGATAGTGTGTGTTCTGGCATTAAAAAGGTTGTTTCTGGGTATTTTTCAAGAAGGGTACTTAATTGAGAGCGAAGTTCTTTATTTGCGGAAACTCCACCGGAGAGAATAAATGTTTTTGGGTGATGTTCTTCCAGAGCATCACGACTTTTTGTGATAATCACTTCCATGACACTATCTTCAAATTCTCGAGCCATGGTATATTGGAGTTCTTGGGTAATTTCAGATTCTTTTTCAAGTGCATATCGTACGGCAGTTTTTAATCCAGAGAAAGAGAATTGTAAGTTTTTGGAATGAAGCATTGGTCGAGGAAGTTTGAAATAGGTACTTTCTGGATGTGTTTTTCGGTGCTCGTCAGCTAGTTTTGATATTTCTGGTCCACCAGGATATGGAAGTCCAAGGAGGCGTGCAACTTTGTCAAAAGCTTCACCGACCGCATCGTCAACAGTTTGTCCTAGTATCTCGTATGAGCCCCATTTTGAAGCACTGACAAGCTCCGTGTGACCTCCTGAGACAAGAAGTGCTATAGCCGGAAACTCGACAGTGTTTTGTGCTAAGAGTACTGATGCAATATGTCCTTCCATGTGATTGATTGGGTATAGAGGAATATTCCATAGAATATTGAGTGCTTTGGCAAAAGATATGCCGACCCATAGTGCGGGTTCTAGTCCTGGACCTGATGTAACAACTATGTGGTCTATATCAGGTTTTGCAATAGAAAGACCTTTTTTTATAAAAGATTCTTGAAGATCAGGGTTTTTTTCGAATAAGTGTTCTACTTGATCTAGAGAGTATTTATCTGTTGTTTTATACAGACCTGCTTTTTCAAGGGCTTCAATGAGTACTGGTACGAGGTTTTTTCCGTGTTCTCTTTTGGCAACAGTGAGGAATACTCCGCCGTATTCTC
>CAJQIN010000027.1 GCA_905478465.1 Minisyncoccota bacterium
TTTGGTCTTAACAATGAATATACACAAGATTCTTTGCAAGAAAATGTTGATGCATATCTTAATATGGTTGGCGATAGCAATGAATTATCTCCCAAGAATAAAAAACGTATTTCACAGTTTCTTAATTCCCTTCGTGTTACATTAATACGACACCTGAATAATAGTGGATTATTTAGAGATGATATGCCGGGGGCTAGCTTGCCTGGGGCTTTAGGTGGCGGGGGGGCTGGTGGGGCTGCTTGCGCTCTGGGTGGTGGGAGTGATTTGGAGGCGATTGGTCTTGGCCCTGGATATGGGCAGGGTGTTGCTGCGGGCCGGCGGATTGATAGCGAACTTACTCGGCCAAATATTGTCGAACCATATTTTGATCAATCTCATAAGAAAAATGATGATATTCATACGTATCGTGATACTGATAATGTTGACGGCGAAGTCCATGTCGTTAAATATAAACGAGATAGATTGAATCAAATTAAACATCAAACGTTTACTAGATGCGTAACTATTGATACTCGGTTTAGAGAGAATTATGCTACGACTAAATCTACTGATTTTAAGTGTCATCTTGCTGACAAATTTACAAATGTTATTTCCTTACAATTATCGGCGCTCGAATTTCCTACCTCTTTTTTTGTAATCGACGATACCATAGGTAATAATTTTTTTTCATACCAAGTCATTGAAGAAGGTCTATTTAGTGTTATTAAAACCGTTGTTGTTCCTTCTGGTAATTATAGTCACTCCGATTTACTAAGTGAAATCAATGATTCTATTACAACAAATGGTGATAGTATTACAATATCGGTTGATATTACTACGATGGGTAGCGGAACTGGTAAAACCGTTATTACAAATCAGGGTACTCAATTGATTAATATCTATTTTAATCGTGATAAAAAAGGCAACAATGATGATAAACCTATTCCATTGAAATTCGGCTGGATATTAGGATTTAGAGATGGTGAATTTATTGGGAATACTCGGTATGTGTCAAGTGGTATGTATGATGATCATGGTTCGCGATATATGTATTTGGTCGCGAATGATCATAATAATTGTGTTGATACTTATATATCACTTTTTAATTCTTCCGTTATGAATCGAAATATTTTAGCACGAATTAGCATGAAAACTCCTACATTTCATATATTGAATGAAACTGGTATGCATCTAATTACTGAACCTCGCAAATATTTAGGTCCCGTTACTATTTCTACATTAGATTTTCAAATAATTGATGAATTTGGCAGAGTTATTAATTTAAATAACATGGACTATTCTATGTGCCTTAATATTGAATGCTTGTATCATTGATTTTGATATGTTTTTTATATGCTTTTTTTTATTTTAAATGTTATTTTAAATGTTATTTTAAATGTTATTTTAAATGTTATTTTAAATGTTATTTTAAATGTTATTTTAAATGTTATTTTAAATGCTTTTTTTTTATATGCTTTTTTTTTATTTTAAATGATATTTTATTTTTTATATTTTATATATATATAAATGGCGAACGAGTTAAATAGTCGAAGCGATACTCTTCATGGTGCTATGTTACAAAACAACATGTATGCTTGGGTTGCAAGTGGTGCTGGTCGTTTAGACCTTAGCAATGATATTGATTTAACATTTAGTTATGTTGACTATGTTGTGAAAGATAAAACCAGGATTAAGAACCCTCAGGCTCACATTCAGTTCGCATGTGATAACCGCGGTATTCGTAATCTTTATTCCAAAGGGGGCTGGGTTAAACGTGCTGCTGCTATACCTGTTGCGGTGTCTAGTCTTCTCAGTGACTATCAGACTATTAGCGGCGAAACCGGAGTGGCTGGTGGAGTATTAGGCGTATCTGAAAAATATCTTATTAAACCCCGCGTTGATGAATATAGGCTTGTTTCAAAAATTGTTCGTGAGATGACCGCTAATGGTAATGGTCACAATAATGTTAATGATATATCGTATGACCGTATTAAGTTTGAAACTATTATGTTACCTACTGGCGACAAGGCGTCTGGTGGTTTGGAGACGCTTCCTAATGATGATGATGATGTTTCTTGGCGAGTTATTGATTTATGTAATACCGAAGTCGATGGGTCTTATAATGTTATTGCAGCTGGCCGCTTATATGCTAAATATAATATTCCTGCTGATGATGACGTTTGGCCAAAGAATCTTGACTTGGCCAATTCTTACATATTAAATGGCTTTGATGTCACTCCTCGCACACGTACTGTTAAAGATATTAGCTTCTCATTTAATGTTGGTACAGGAACTGCTATAGCTGGTGGTTTGGAGGGGGGTTACACTTCTAGTGCCCCTAAATATATTCTTAATACTACTTATGGTAGTATTGCTGGTATGAATTTTGTTGGTGGTCGCCTAAATGATGCTAGTTCTGCATCGTTCCCTGATTCGAGTGGGTGGGTTTGCACGTTTGCTTCTGATAGGACCGGTTTCACTGAAGCTAATTTTGTTGAAATTGGTAGGCGGTTCGATCTTTCTTATGTTGGAAATACCTTAGCCGATCCTAGTGTTCTTGATCTCAATAGTGATAACTATTTAGGCGATATTATGCTTGATGTCAGTGGCTCTACTGGGGAGGATTGTGGTCTTAAATGTGTCCATGTTCCCGATTCGTTACATACTCTTCGTAATGATGCTGCGTCGTCTCTTGCTGCCAATTTTGTTGGTTTAACTGAGTTGATGGGTGATTTATCGTATTCTGCCTTGGATAATATTACTCCTGCCAATATTAATGCTTTGGCTACTGTGTCTATTTCAGATGCTTGCTCTAATGGTATGGATGGTTCCATGGGTGATGTCGCTGCCTTATATACCATTTCTGGTGAAATTCTCTCTAATAAATTTAAAAACTTTATGTTGGGTAAATTAGATGCGGCGACGGGCGATTCCACGTTGACCGGGCTTGCTTTAAATGAACACATTCATAAAGTTGTATTTTCATGCTCTGGTGAGAATTTTGATGCTTCTGCCGCTTCTGTCGCGCGGTATGTTGATGCGCCATTTAATGCGAGTGGTAATTTTGATCATGAAGATTATCAAGATTGTTCTGGTGAAATTAGAGAATTGACTCCTCAGGAATCGGCATTCTTCTATTATTATCCTTGGGCCTCTACTTATATGTGCTGTTCGGGTTCGTCCGTGGCTGCCGAAGTTTTAGAATCTTCGGCCAACCCTTTCCGCCAATGGCAATCCGAATATTTAGACACAACCTACAATGCAGAAATTGATTTATCTGGCTTGCGCGCTGTTGTTCCCACGGCTCAGGGATGGATGGACTCTATGCATGGTGTTTATGATGTTGAAACTGGTCGTACTGAATGGTACTCTTTTGTTGACATCTGTGCCAACAATAACTTTAATGATGTCCAAATTAATGATATTAGTTACCTCTATCAGGATTTAGACGGGAATACCGGTAATTATCATTTATGTCCTCTTGAAATTGTCTTCCCTGATGTATCTGCTGTTGCTGCGGCCGATGCGTCTGGCAACAGTGACCGTCTTGATGATGACTTCTGCACTCTAAATTTCCAGATTCCTTTGAAATCTAATAATCCATCTGGTCAGAAACGTCTTGATAAGGTTTCCAATCTTAACAATGGCAATATTCAGCTTACCAATGATTATGTACAACTCACTGATGGATTTACTGCCAAATGTCATGCTACTGCTAACAAAATTGGCAATATTTCTACGAATAACACCGAATTAATGAATGCTTACATGCCTGTCATTGTCCGTTTGGTTGGACAACGTGATGCCGATTTGGCTTAAATGCAATAAAAAATATACATTGTCTGCAATAATACACATATGCTTGTGTATTTTTTATTAATACACATATGCCACACCTGAACACATTTCCAAATTATTAATCAACATGAAACAAATTATTATTTCTATTGGATAATTACAGAGCCCCCCGGCGAGAAATATAAATGCCCACCCTATTACAAATTTGGGTGCTGGTGGCATGGACTGTGTTGCATAGA
>CAJQIN010000028.1 GCA_905478465.1 Minisyncoccota bacterium
TCCCTCCCCCTATTACCTCTCGAATAAATTCCTCCGTCTTTTGTCTATTATCTACACTCCAATATCGTCTCTTCAATACCAACATCACACCATCCTTCTCCAATCTCAATTCTTCCACATTTATCTTCTCCCCCGCCTGAATTTTCGACAAAAATTTTAATTTTGTTATTATATCATGTTGCCTTTCATTCAGTATATCATTATGTTTTTCTGCCATTATATTAGTTATGAATATTTTTTATATTCTATTTTTATACACCTCCTTGTATTTTTCTTCGAATAATGCAATCTGTTTCCCCATTTTACCAGCATTACCATTATGTAAATAACTCATATATTCATCTTCATATTGTATATAACTAATATTTGTTCGATAATCCTTATTAAATCCATCAAATCCAGGCACAAGCCTCCTAATTGTTGATTCCTTCGTTTCCATATACCACTTCAATCCTGCTTCGAATTTGCATCGTTCCTGGTGTTCTTTTGAACCCGCATATTGTTTTCGTGTTTTTTCGTAACTTGTCATTGAGTTATGAAAAAACTTGCACATTATTTCAATTTATTAAAAGAATATCTTTCGGCCACTCTGACTCCGACCCTATCTGCTTTTGTATCTGCTCATTTGATGTATCATCATTGAACATTATAGTCTTCACTATACACAAATACTCATCTGTTAATTCTGAATTATCATCCCATCCCGGATTTGCATCCTCCCACGTCTTTATCGCACTTATCTGTTTTCGTGTTATATGATCTATACCCTTTTTTATATTTATATTATCTTGGTCTTTGCCCCACTCATCATCATCTTTCACATAAAACTGTAATCGCTTCTTATCGCTACAATATATCGGTCTCTCACTCGCTGGCATCTCTGTTAAACTCTTTACAAATACATTGCTTATACCCCGCTCATATCCATTATCCATAGTATAATATAAATCATCCAATGTATATTTTATATTTTCTACAAAATCACCGAAATTCATCGCATCTTTACAATGATCTTTTAAAAATACATTTATTGTCATCTTACCTATATTATTTGTTATATTTGGTATTATCTTATTCAATGTCTCCGCGTTCTGTGCCACACTTTTCTCCAATAATTCACACAAATTTTTAATCTGCTTGCTTTGTTCTTCCATTGTTGATGATATTAAACATTTCTTCTTATGATTTGCTAATCCAGATGAATATTTATATTGCTTACTACATAATTCACATCCAAACCCCCCTATATTATTCTCTCTATTCTTATGTTTCAAACTTGTCATATGTTTATTATAACTACTTTTACGAGTTGTTCTATATTCACATTTATCACATGCGTAAAGTGTTGCCATTAATATATAATCAGATTTAAGTTTATATGAATTAAAAATACATTAATATTCTTATTATGAGAATTATCCCTAGTGTCGCTGTTTGTATTTTATTCACACCACTTGCATGGAAATATAATAATTATCGTGCAGTTGCTATCACTGTAAACGGTCTATTATGTCACATGAACGAATCTCAAATACAATTAAAATACAATGATATTATATGGAATATCATATTTACTTTTTATACATGTATTAAATCACCAGTTGTAATCAAATACCAGGCGACTGGGATTGCAATATTTTTAATCAATGTAAAATTATACGAAATGAACAAAATATCACGACAAATAAGTGAATGTATTCATGTTTTTGGTGTTCAATTAATCGGCGCATTTTGCCTTTTTAAAGACATTAAAAAAATTGATATGAATTAATGATTCAACTTATAATCAATGGCGCCGAAAAACAATACCTTTAAAGCGAATGATCTCGTGCAGTTTCGCGCAGGACGTTCTTTTAGAAAACTTACCATTATAGAGGCGTCGATAAGAGATGACGACATATTGTATGTCTATGAAGAGGGTTCTAAACAGAAGTTCCGAGGAGAAGCATGGGGTGACGATCTCGAACCATATATACCACCACCTGAACCAGCATTTGAATATGAATATCTAATTAACAATCTATGTAGATTGTTACAACACGAAGGGGTTCTATGGCAAGAAACCACACCAGATATACTTCGCCAAATGATGGTCTGTGAAGGATGGGGCGATACAGCAGACGATTATAGTAATCTACACCTAAAACAACTTAAAGACTGGTCCATCCATATGGAGTACCCAATGAGCTGATTAATACATGGAATAGCTACATATCTTGGAGCAGCTTTGTAAATTTTTCTCTGGCAATAACATCCCAAATGTGTCTTATTAATGCAAGATGCTCATCTCGCTTTATGCGAATTTCATCAATCTTCTCGTGTAACAATTCAGGTGTGGCAACAGAACCAACAATTTCATTAATAGATTTAATGACAAATAGTTCATCACTTTTGTTATTTTTCTCCATCCGTCTTTTTTTGATACTCTGCTGTCTTGCATGTTGACACTTCCTCCATGCCTCATGCTGTTTTTCAGTTCTATTCGTTTTTTGTGCCTCTTCCAGTTGTGCCTCTTCCATTTGTACCTCTTCCATTTGTACCAATGGAAGGCACTTTACATTTTGACAACTCAACTCCATCTTATTACCAATCCAAGAACCCTGGGAAAAAAAATCAATTATGATACTGTGAATGAATCAAAACGAACTAATGACTCTGGCTTAAATCCAGGAAAATCTGCTGATGGACACCACAACTTCAACTCTTTTGCAATGCGTAAAAGTATCGCTAAATTACGATAGAATGTTATAGGATGATGACATGCCGTATATCTACCATTTTCGGTAGCAAATGGCTGCAGCCGAATATCATCAATATTTTTATGTTGTTCATTTAATGTTATAGTATGCGATATTTCATGAATAAAATGATACATTGTTCTGTTCCAATCATTACTAATTAATACATACATGGATGTAATATTATTTTTGATAGCAACCTGAATGTCACTTGTTATTTGAACCCATTCTGTACTATTTGAATAAGTAATACCGCCAATATCAATATTTTTATGTTCCATTTTAGAATCCAAACAATATATTGGATATTCAACCGGTAGTTCAGTATATTTCTGCTTATTTAAAGGCGAGTGAAAACATATTCGTTTTTTATGAATATAATCCGCCAACTTACGACGAA
This sequence comes from Minisyncoccota bacterium, assembly GCA_905478465.1. Taxonomy (GTDB): domain Bacteria; phylum Patescibacteriota; class Minisyncoccia; order Phycocordibacterales; family CAJQIN01; genus CAJQIN01. The sequence continues at coordinate 3,139 of CAJQIN010000028.1, forward strand.
CCTCTATTAATTTATCAGTCATACAATATGATATAGAATAACTATATTATCAATTTTCA
>CAJQIN010000029.1 GCA_905478465.1 Minisyncoccota bacterium
ATGATATGTCTAATCCGGACAAATCTATTACAGTTTGATAAATGTTATTCATTGAAGCATCTAAATGGTTAAGAGAAGTATTTAACGTTGTTAGTGACGCATCTATGATATTTAAAGCGGATGATATATCTAATCCGGACAAATCTAATACGGTTTGATAAATATCTGAGAAGCTTGCATCCAAACCATGAAAATTAGCACTTAAATCATTAAACTCGCTTGAAGACGCACCATTGGACCCACCATTAATTGAAAGGTCATCTATAATTTCATATATATTAGATAGTGACGCATCTATGATATCTAAACTGGATGAAATGTTTAATCCGGACAAATCTATTACGGTTTGATAAATGTTGCTAACATCTGATATCAAATTTGAAAGTTGTGCAATATCGATATCTAATCTTTCTGCGCTAATTGTAGATAATTGTTGTATTCTATAGCTCAAATCTTCAATAATATAATTTGTAATGATTCCATTAATACTTAAATCACCTACGATATTCACTTTTTTACTATTTAAATTTATGTAATCTATTATGTTATGACATGTATCAATGCTAAATATCTCTCCGCTAATTCCACTTATAGCTATTGACACCGGTTTTTCATTATTTACCATTTATAATAATTATATAAATAATTATATAAATATTATGAAAATTATGCGTAATGTAGAAAATATATGGGATTATAAGTATGGTATTATAAGTATGGGATATATTCCATCACATTATTATCATAAACAGTAACCCTAAATATATCACTATACCCTTCTACATATACTGTATCACCATTATATACATTGTCGCATCCCTGTGAATTGGTGCAACTCTTATTTTTAAATGTAATGGGTAATTTTATCATATTATTTTTATCATTTAATGTATAAAAATTCCATTTGTCACGATTACTGAATAATGGTCGCCCCATTAATGGTAATATAGTTTCGCCACCATTAACTCGAGTTAAAATTCCGATTTGTCTATAATTAGAATCGAATGATTGAGTGGGGACATTTATGGGAACTTTTGGTCCGCAATATTGTCCATTAAAAAGGCGGTCATCTCGGAGTGGTGCGCTATAAGGATTCAATAAAACATCGGTTGTTGATGCTTTCTGATAAGCGTTATTTTGACATGAATTGTTGTGACACGAATTGTTGTGACATGAATTGTTGTGCTTCAAATATACTGATAGATTATTTGGGTCGTTATTTATGGTATTGTTTTTTGCTTGTGATTGCTTAATATACATAAATATTAATATCGATAATACTAGAATTCCAAAAAATAAGAACGTGAAATTTTCAATACATATAATACCGGGAGGACATTTTTTGGGCATACTTATATATTAATAATATATTATAGCTTGTTCTCTCTTAATTATTAAAAAAATCCTGTGCTTCATTTTTCGGTTCTTTTACATTATCAAAATCCTCATCTTTTTTTTGGCGCTCTATTACTGTATTGCCATTTGTTGCAGCTTCACTTGATTCGTCCTCATCTGTATTAATATTTGAATCATCTTCTTTTGTTAATTCGGTTCCCATTTCTTCTGCATTATTAGTAGAATGAGTCATTCCGTTATCCCAATCCTCGTCAAATTTTTTATCATCTTTGTCGGAATTTTTATCATCTTTGTCAGATTTTGTAGAATATTGCTCAATTACATTACCAAAAAATACATCATATATTATAAATATGAAATTTAACAAGAATATATATTTGCCAACTATTAAATAACCGACTACTAATGTTGTGAAATATAAAATTATGAAGTTAATATTTTTTTGCGTATGTAATTTAAACAGCAGATATAAATATGAGATAGCTCCCATAATTAAAATAAAAAAATCAGTCAAATTATTCATATTCATATTCATATTCATATTCATATTCATATTCATATTCATATTTTATATAATATATTTTATAAAATATATTATAATTTGTGGATATAATTATACTGGAGGATCCTTTTGTACTTTATTAAATAAACTGGACAAACCACCTAAATCGATCTTTCCAATAGCACCCATTGCTTCATTAAGAGCGGGTGTTATATCTTTTAATCCGTGTAATAATTCTTTTTGTTGTTTAATAAGTTCTTTGGTATTATTTGACATTGATTTAATTCCATTATCACCTACAACTTTTTCTAAATTATCGTATGCTTGCTCCATTTTATCAGCTTTGCCTAATTGTTTAGATAATTGGTCTTTGTTTGGTATGTTATATAATGACGGCTTTAATTTAACTTGATTTTGATAACCAGATTTTGTTCCAGATTTTTTATTCATATCTTTTACTAAACCTTCAACTTCTTTTTCAAGTCCTTTAAAATCAGACATTGACTTTTTTACTTTATTTACTTGTTCATTGTCTTCTTCATCTTCTTCTTCTTCTTCTTCTTCTTCTTCTTCTTCTTCTTCTTCTTCATCTACTTTTTTTTTGTCACCATTTTTATGACCTTTAGTAGTGCGTTTTGAGCGCATGCCTTCTTTAATATTCATTCTATCTTTTAATAAATGAACTAGAGTAGTAACCAAAAGAGCAGAACCCAATACAATTGTCATGTTTTTAGTATAATGGAAAGTGATCATTCCAACTAAATAGAAAAACAAAATTGCACTAAATTCTTGTCTTAATAAATAACCCAATATATCGAGCAGAGCAATTAAAGCAACTGCGTATAATACAAATTTATTATTCATTACCTTATTAAATAACGATTTACTATTAACTTTGAATACCATTTATTTATATATTATAAAATAATATAATTTAAAATTATATCTTATATTTAAAATTATATCTTATATCTTATATCTTATATCTTATATCTTATATCTTATATCTAATAAAATAGATTATTTATATTGTATTTCACTCATTTGAATCTAATATAATTGCTAAAGGGTGCATTTGTTCTTCAATGCTGCTTATTTTTTTTAATAGTTCATCAGAATCGGTTTTTTTTTGATGAAATAGTTGATTATCTTTCAAGTTTAGAGCATTTATGTATCCCAATAGTTTATAAAGCGATTTGCATTGGTCTTGTTGTGATTGTAACTTAAATGATAAGAACATTTTTCTTTCTTCTAAATGTTTTTCGAATTCGGTTTTCATTGATTCGGGAATAAATTGATGAACTCTTTTCATTTCTTGAAAATCGCGCAAAATTTTATTTTCTTTTTCTACAACATTTTGTATAGTTTTTTTTATAATTTCATCATTATATGCTTGTTCGCTAGCATTATCTCCTATCATGTAATTCATTTTATTTATTAAATTCTATATAAATATATTATATAAAATAAAATTTAATAAATATATTAACGAATAGTGCTAATTTTTCTTTTTCATTTTTTTTGCCATTAATTCAGCCATTGTTTTTTTATTCAAACGTCCCATGTTATGGCCACCACCCATGCTAGGGCCACCACCCATGCTAGGGCCACCACCCATGCTAGGGCCACCGCCCATGCCAGGGCCACCACCGGGCATTTTCATACCAATCATGCCCTCGCTTCTTTTAACGTAATTCATTGTTACTAATAAGCTAGTTACAGCAATACCAACGACTAAAGACATCATTACATTCTTATTCAACAAGTACGAAACACCGGAAATAACAACTAAGGATCCTAATGCCTGGTTTTGTTTGTTAACGAAATAACCAACACACAAAGCTAACGCGAGAACTACAACCAAATTGGTTTTCCAATCGTTAGAAACAACGTTTTTCATCGAAAGCGATCTTAAGCTCAATCCCATTTTATATATATAAGAAATATAAAATAATGAAAATTGTTTCTAAATGAAGAATCGCAAAATTTCTTAAATTAGGAAAATAAGAAAATATAAATTGAGAAAATATAAATTGAGAAAATATAAATTGAAAAAATATAAAAATCTAATCTTATATTATTTAGAATGAACAAAAATTTCATAGAGCCTATGCTTCAAGAAGACGATAGTCGGTATGTAATGTTTCCTATAAAAGATAATGACATCTGGAAAATGTATAAAAAACAAGAAGATTTGTTTTGGCGAGCCGAAGAAATAGATCTCTCTAAAGATGGTAAAGACTGGGAAAATTTGAGCAATGACGAGAGGCATTTTGTATCAATGATTCTGGCTTTTTTCGCGGCAAGTGATGGAATAGTTCTAGAAAATTTGGGGACGCGGTTCATGTCCGAAATACAATTAAGCGAAGCGAGAGCATTTTACGGGCTGCAAATTGCGATGGAAAATATTCATTCTATTACTTATTCCACATTAATAGAGACATATATTAAAAGCAAGGAACAAAAAATGAAATTATTTAATGCGCTAAATGAGTATCCGTGCATCAAAAAGAAAGCAGATTGGGCAATTAAATGGATACATGACAAAAAGGCAAGTTTTGCAACGCGTCTAGTAGCATTTGCATGTGTTGAGGGGATTTTCTTTTCAGGAGCGTTTTGCTCCATTTTTTGGTTAAAAAAACGCGGTTTAATGCCGGGTCTAACATTTTCAAACGAGCTTATTAGTCGAGACGAAGCATTACATACTGAATTTGCGGTATTATTACATAGCAAGTTAGAGAGACCTTTGAAGAAATCAAAAATTCACGAAATTATTAAGGAATCAGTTGAAATAGAGAATGAATTTATAAATGATGCGTTACCGTGTCGTTTAATAGGTATGAATCAATACATGATGAAAGAGTATATTGAATTTGTAGCGGACCGTTTAAGTGTTCAGCTAGGGGGAGATAAGATTTATGAATCGAAAAATCCATTTGATTGGATGGAAAGTATAAGTGTAGAGAGAAAAACGAATTTCTTTGAACATTTGAGTAGCGAATATTCACTTGCTACAAAAGTGGAAAATAAAGATGATGCATTTGAATTTGGTGATGATTTCTAGCTTTTCTAAAATAATCTTATATAGAATAAAAAATTACTTGCATTAAGAAATTTTTTATTTTTCACAATACACATTTCACAATACACATTTCAAAATACACATTTCACAATACACATTTCACAATACACATTTCACAATACACATTTCACAATACACATTTCACAATACATATTTCACAATATTTTGGTGCTTAGAAGTCAAATAGGGTTTTCTTGTTTTTGTGGAATCTGCAAAATACCCCATATTTGACCGTTACGCCACAAGGTTTATTCTTCTGATTTTTACCTTTACATTTGCAAGAAGGTTCCATATAGTTGAGATCGAATGGTTTGATATTTTTTCTTGGACTGTCATAACCTTTGCACTGCCGTAATCCAATATATGCTCCATTACATTCAACCTGCATTCCGTATCTTATTTTAGTGCAAGCAACTCCCAACGCGAAGTTATAATTTTTTCCCACAAAGAGATTCATCATAAGGTCACGATGTTTAAAATAGTAGATAAGGGTGATGATATCTTCAGGTAGTTCAAAGAGCATGTTGCGGACATCGACCGATGTCTTGTTATATGACTGTTTTAGATAAGACTGTGCTTTAACAGGTGTCTTATCTTGTATTTTGAAGGCGCTGTATGTCGGCTGTTTCAGCATCTTGCTTGGTTTGCTTGGTTTATACATATACAGGACACAACTATCGCAACGTCAATTTTTTCGCCTTCTAACAGAAGTTGAGCAAGTTTCGTCAAGTTTCGTCAAGTTTCGTCAAGTTTCGTCAAGTTTCGTCAAGTTTCGTCAAGTTTCGTCAAGTTTCGTCAAGTTTCGTCAAGTTGAGCAAGTTTCGTCAAGTTTCGTCAAGTTTCGTCAAGTTTCGTCAAGTTTCTGCTTGTTAATTATAATATGCAAATTGTGTGCGTTTAAAATATGGCATATCGGAAGGTTTAATATTTTTCGATTCATATTTGTCAGGATTTATGCGTGCGTTATTATTTAAATATAATGCATGTCGCACTCCATTATCTTGTTGACGTATTCGAGAAGTGAATAAAATTTCGGAAAAAGCCACTTTTCTAGCAAGTATAAAATATCTTCCTTTAAACATCTTTTGCATCAATTTTTCATGATTAATACGATAAATTTTTTCAATAAGCTCGTCGGGAAGTTCTACGAAATAATTCGACTTGAAGTTTGCTTTGGACATTCTTAATTTGCTTAATTCTATATTCTCTATATACGTTAATATATAATTTAAAATTTTATTCAATTTTTAAATCATATAACATAAATGTGTTCTAAAAGTTTCTAAACAGGTCAGATAAGTCATCTACTGCGCGAGGAGCAACTTCACTTGCGGGAGCAACTTTGTTTTCACCACATGGTTTCGGAGTTGAATTAAATCTAGTATGTGCTTCTCTTATTTTATCTAATTGTTTATTAGCATGTGCATAAGCTTTAAGCAAATTGTCATCTAATTTTGCTCCTCGCTCGTCACCACAAAGTTTAAATCCAGCATTATACATACTACCATTAATTCCTTTCAAAACCGGATCAGTAAATACGGATTCTTTTTTTAGTTTTGTTGGTAACTTTTTAAGTAAAGCTTCTCCAACTTCTTGCATTGTTTTTTGCATCTCTTTTAGCACAATTGGTTTTTGCTTTGGTTTTGTAATTGCACTTTTTGATTTAGAATTTTTTTTTGTTTCCGATTTAGATTTTGGTAATTTTTTCATAACAACATCTACTAATGGGATTTTTCGAGTTGTAGGTCCTCTGCCTTTTTTTCCTTTTCTTTTTGCACTTTTTTTTCCTCTAGCCATATTTATATATATATATATATATAAATATTAAAATTAAAAAATAAA
>CAJQIN010000030.1 GCA_905478465.1 Minisyncoccota bacterium
CACGTAAGGCATCGCGTAAGGCATCGCGTAAGGCATCTCAAGAGCGTAAAAAAAAACGCAGACGAAGCCAAAGGCAGAAAAGCCAAAGGGCGAAAAGCCAAAGGCAGAAAAGCCAAAGGCAGAAAAAACAAAAGCAGAAAAAACAAAAGGGTGGATATACCTATGGAAGTGAGGTGAAAAAAAACAAAAGTGAACCAAATCCTAAAAAAAGGACCGGAACAGGAACAGGAACAGGAGCAAGGATAAAAAGTAATTAATATAAATTGATTTGGTTTAAAATGAAATTACAATACTTAATATGCCAAGTGCAGAGTTCAGAGTATTTTCATTTGAAACATATAATGTCTGTGAAGAACAAGAAAGTGGTCCTAAAATAGACAATAACAATTTTATGGTACAAATGTTTGGAATTAACACACTGGGTGAGACATGTAGTATAACTATCGATGATTTTAAACCATTCTTCTTTGTGAAAGCAGAGGGAGTATGGTCTAAATCACGAATAGAGCAAGTTAAAACCTATATATTAGATACTATTGGGGAGAAATATTATGAACAATCGATTTGTGGCATCCGAAAGGTCGAGCGCAAAAAGTTATACGGGTTTGACGGTGGCGAAAATCACAACTTTTTAGAAATATCATTTGAAAATACAAAGGTAATGAATAGAGTCAAAAATTTATGGTATGATGTCAAAAACAAACCGATATATTCCAAGAAACTGAAAGCTGGTGGGTTGCGAATAAATAACAACCGCTATATTATTTATGAAGGCAATATTCCACCGCTGCTCAGATTCTTTCATATTAATAATATATCGCCATCAGGATGGATTAAAATAAAGAATGCCAAATCCGATACAATCGATAAAGAAACTGATTGCAAATATGAATATACTTGTGGTATTGGCAATATTGTTGCACTTCCTGATAAGGAAGATATTGTACCATTTAAGATTTGTAGTTTTGATATTGAGGCCAGTAGTAGTCACGGTGATTTTCCATTACCAGTTAAAGACTATAAAAAATTGGCGACAAATATGGTAGATATATTCAATGAATTTGATACTGAAAAAATGACAGACATCGATATTGAAACCATCATTGGTAATATCATCAATACTGCATTCAATCCAGAAACCAACAATGTAATTGAAGGCGTGGAAACGATTTATCCCATCTGTCGCCCAGCCTCCCTCGCTCTACAAATCAAACAAGTATTAAAGTATAGAATGTGTCCAGACGAAGCGGTGATTGCAACCGAATATGTAAATACAATAGAAGATGCTTTTAATAAACATGACGACGATGAACCGAAATCATTTCATAAAAAACAACAGGCAGTAGGATTATCGTTGGTTGAAATTATTAAAACGTCACAAAAGATGATTGTGCGCGAAATACAAATTAATAGTATCAATTATATCCTTTCAAAAAACATGCCAAAAATTGCGGGAGATAAAGTGACCTTTATTGGATCGACCTTCATGCGATATGGTGAATCTGAGCCATATAAAAACACTTGCATTGCATTAGACACGTGTGACCCAGTTGATAGTGCAGAGCCGATAATCTGTTGTAGTGGAGAGAAGGAAGTGCTATTGGAATGGACGAAGTTAATCAAACGTGAAGACCCAGATATAATTATTGGGTATAATATATTTGGGTTTGATTACAAGTTTATGTTTGAACGTTCAAAGGAACTATCTTGTGTAGAAGAATTTCTGAAACTGTCCAGGAAAAACAATGATAATTGTGACGAGGACGACCTTATTTGTGGAACATTTACAGAAAAGGGATATAAAATAGAAGAGACGAGTATTGTTATTGCGAGTGGTCAGCATGACCTCCACTATATCAAAATGCCAGGACGAATTCAAATAGACCTATATAATTATTTCAGACGAGATTACAATCTGACATCGTATAAATTGGATTATGTCGCAGGATTCTTTATTGGTGATGGTGTAAAATCGATATCGCAACCGAGTCCTACGACGACAAAGATTAAGACGAAGAATATGATAGGATTAAATGAAGGGTGTTGGATAAATTTTGAAGAAATCGGTCATTCTAGTGAATATTATTTAGAAGGCAAAAAGTTCAATGTTATTGATGTTGATCGAGCAAACGGCGAATTCACAATTGAAGGAGTTGCATCACCAAATTTGGAAACGAAAAAAGTGAAGTGGGGTATGGCTAAGGACGATGTTACTCCACAAGATATATTTAGAATGACAAATGAAGGACCAGGTCCGCGTTCAGTTATTGCTAAATACTGCATTCAGGATTGTAATCTTGTGCAATATCTACTGAACAAGATTGATATAATTACGGGATTTGTAGAAATGTCGAAGATTTGTAGTGTGCCGATGGAATTCCTTGTATTGCGAGGCCAGGGCATTAAGCTGACCAGTTACATAGCAAAGAAATGTCGCGAGAAGAATACACTTATGCCGGACATTGACAAGGGACCAGGAGATGAAGGATATGAAGGAGCAATTGTATTGGAGCCCAAATGTGGTCTATATTTAGACAATCCGGTTGCATGTCTAGATTATAGTTCGCTATATCCGTCTTCAATGATTAGTGAAAACCTTTCGCATGATAGCAAGGTGTGGACAAAAGAATACACACTGACAGGAGAGTTGATAAAAGAAATAGGGGTGAAAGATAAAAAGGGTGAATTTGTATATGATAATCTAGATGGGTATGAGTATGTGGATATAGAGTATGATACATATAAATATATGCGCAAAACAGCTGCATCGGCAACAGAGAAGGTAATATCGGGCAAGAAGGTTTGTAGATGGGCCCAGTTTCCCAATGGAGAGAAGGGAATTATGCCGTCAATTTTGGAAGAACTTTTGGCCGCCCGAAAAGCCACAAGGAAACAAATTCCATTAGAAACTGATGAATTTATGAAGGGAGTCTTAGATAAACGACAGTTGGGTTATAAAGTAACGGCCAACTCATTATATGGGCAAACCGGTGCAAAAACAAGCACATTTTATGAAAAAGATGTGGCTGCATCAACAACAGCGATTGGTCGTAAATTGTTGACATATGGAAAGCGCATTATTGAAGAGGCATATGCAGACCGAAAATGTCTGACAGTTAATCACGGAGTTGTTCAAGTAAATGCGGAATATATATATGGTGATACGGACTCGGTATTCTTTACATTTAATTTGAAGGATGTGGATACGGGGGAACGTATAATAGGTAGAACCAGTATAGAAATTACAATTGAATTGGCGAAACAATTAGGTGAATATGCGTCTAAATTCTTGAAAAGTCCGCATGATTTTGAATATGAAAAGACATTTTACCCGTTTCTACTATTGTCAAAGAAACGCTATGTGGGAATGCTTCATGAAAATGACCCAGATGTTTGTTATAGGAGTAGTATGGGGATTGTGTTAAAACGTCGCGATAATGCACCAATTGTAAAAGATGTCTATGGAGGGATAATCGATATATTGATGAAAGAAAAGGATATTGGGAAAGCAGCAGAATTTCTTAAGTCTGCATTGCAAAATATCGTAGATGAAACCTATCCAATTGATAAACTTATTATTACAAAATCGTTACGTTCTGGATATAAAAATCCTAAACAAATCGCCCATAAGGTATTGGCTGACCGGATTGGTAAGCGAGATCCTGGTAACAAGCCTGCAAATGGGGACCGCATACCATTTGTACATATTAAGACTGATAAGAAGAATGCACTCCAAGGTGAAAAGATTGAATTGCCATCCTTTATAGTAGAAAATAACCTAAAACCAAATTATGCATTTTATATCACAAATCAGATAATGAAACCGGTTATGCAAGTATTTGCATTGGTAATAGAAAAATTGCCAGATATGAAGGTAAGACAAATGAAACTGAGACAATATATGCGGGAAGTTAAAGGGACTCATCCGAAAAATATTGATAAAATTCGAAATAAATATGTGAAGGAATTGTTGTTTGATAAATATATCAAAATGGCAGAAAATACCACAAATAAGATTGCGACCATAGACAGCTTCTTTACACAATTGAATACAAAGTAAAAAACAATATAAATGCATTTGTATTTTTTATATTAATGGACCCATATGATATAAATAATATTTTACAAACTTATAATGCAGTGTCGCAACAAAATGATTATCAAGAAATCTGTTGTGTATGTCAAGATATAGTTGATAATGGAGAACAGGTCTATGAATTGCCTGAGTGCAATCATATGTTTCATACAAATTGTATTATGACTTGGTTTCGTGCACAAAATAATGCATGTCCATTATGTGCGAATCCGGGCATTAATAATAAGAAAGATAAGGTGAAGGAGAGGAGGGATTATGGTTATTTTGGTGGATGGAGCAGCGCACAGCGAAAAATGAACACTGCCAGATATAAAATGGTCGCAAAAATTATATATAATAAAGATTGTCCGAAAGACTTATTAAAACTACATAAGAGTTTGTCTATAAACATTGATGCCATTAAATTGATTAAAAATGAGTTTGATGTCTTCAAAAAAACAGATAAAAAACACCTCCCATATGAAAAGGCCGTTCAAGAAACAGAGCAGCGCCTGAGAAAAATGCGAACCCTTGGACTAAAAGTTTACAAACAGGTAATGAATGTTATAGAATATCCAATTGTTCCGATTATTATTCCAACACGTCAATGAGACCCAAATGATAAAGATAATTCTATATCCGAATTGGATAGATCATTATGTAAACTATTATATTGTAATTGATTAGTAAGCTCGGCGGCAATCGTCTCAGTTAACGTTTGCAACGCCAGGACATGTGGGTCATTTTGCATGTTAGTCAATTCTTCATTTGATATATGATTATGGTATCGGTTATTTAATGATATGTCATCAAAGTTGAAGCTACTAAGTAAATTATCGTCTATAATATTATATGATAAATCATATAAATTCATTGGTGGTCTCGTAGCCGGTCTCATAGCCGGTGGTGTAGCAGGTGGTGGAGCATTGTCAATCTCGCTTGGAAAGGTTTCGTCTAAGAGATTATCATCGGGTACTTCTCGTATATCTCTCCTACATAAAGGACAATCTACATGACTACGAAACCATCCATAAAATTCATTAACAAAATAAATATGTTGGCATGTGTTTATTTGAATAACAATGTCCCTTGGGTTGAAAGATTCGCCCCTGATTGGACAGGTATTGTTGAGTTGGTTTGTGATATTTTCATATGTAGACATGGTGGTATTTGCATGGAGTTGATCAGATGAAGGTGCAACTTCGACAGGTTGCAAAAAATTATTAAGATAATTAAATGGAGGTGTTGTTCGTCGTACAATTTGGGCCGGAGTACGACTGATATGCCGGGGCGGTGCGCTGTTATTATTTGTAATTAATTGTAACATTCCTTGATGAATTTGAGAATTTAAAATCATTAGATTGTGGGTATCTCTATGAATATTTTGAACACAATTAATATAATCTTGGATATTCATAATAATTATATATAATCTGTTTTATTTAATTAATAATTTAAATAAAACAGATTATACTAAATAGATGTATACCAATAAACCGCAATATAGTTCATATCATATAAAAGGATTATCGGGACTTGCAAATTTAGGTAATACCTGTTTTATGAATTCATGTATGCAAGTACTTTCAAATACACCAGAATTGAATCAGATTATTACAAATTGCAATAATGACATTGAAACAAATGCCGCCCAAGAACGAACAAATCAAATTTGCGATCATAAAACATTATTGAAAGAATGGAAGGATTTAAAAAATTTAATGTGGAGTGATAATGCGGTTATTGGTCCAAAGCGATTTCAAAGGACAGTTCAGATGGTAGCAGATAAACATGATAAAGATCTTTTTACGGGGTTTGCGCAAAATGATCTTCCAGAATTTTTATTATTTATTGTGGATGCGTTTCATATGGCTTTGCACAATCAGGTAAATGTAAAAATAAAGGGAACCGTTAAAAATGATATGGATAAGGTTGCAGTCAAGTGTTTTGGGGTAATAAAAACAATGTATGAAAAGGAATATTCGGTAATGTTGGACCATTTTTATGGAATATCACTGACATATATTACTAATATGTCGGGTGAGGAGATGTCGGTTAATCCTGAACCATATATGATGTTAAATTTACCAATACCACAGAAGAAAAATGTGACATTTAACGAATGTTTGGATTTATATTGCCAAGACGAAAAGTTAGACGGTGATAATATGTGGTTTAACGAAAAGACAGGTCAAAAAGAGGTTGTTGTTAGGAAAACCAAATTTTGGAGCTTTCCTAGTGTAATGATAGTTGATCTGAAACGATTTAACAATAATAATAGGAAACGTCAGGATTTAATAAAAATCCCCGTAGAAGAAACGATAGATTTATCAGGCTATATTTATGGATATAATGCCAAGTCATATGTCTATCAATTATATGCAGTGTGCAATCATGAAGGAGGCTCTTTGGGAGGCCATTATACGGCAACTATTAAAAAAGAAGATGGCAAATGGTATAATTACAATGATACCAATATAACTGAAATTAGTGAAAAAAAGGTAATATCTACGAAAGCGTATTGTCTTTTTTTTAAAAAAATATCCTAAACAATATATAAATGTATTCGGCATTATCTATGAACTCTGCCATAGATCCTTCGATCCATGGACAAATGGATTTAGGAAGTTCGTTTTCACCAATATTATTGGCATGTATATCCATTGTGATCGTGTTATATTACTATATGTTTGCAAGGATAGGCTCTGTCAGTGCCAAGGCGGCGAAAAGTCAACGTTCGATTGCAACTATTACCATTGAAATTATTATATGGGCAGTATTTATATTTTTAATAGCATTAAATGGAATACAGTATTATTATAACATTAATATTAAAACTGATTTGAAAACACTATTTTCACCACAACCAAAAATAGATATTGAAGTGGAACAACCCGTGGATGATGCGCCGCCTGCTCCCCCTACAATTCAAACGATGCCACAGGTTTTTCACCTTAAAGATAATAAATATACATATGAAAATGCGAAAGCTGTTTGTAAAGCATATGGTTCTAGACTTGCAAACTTAGAAGATTTACAGAAAGCCCATAAAGAAGGAGGAGAATGGTGCAGTTATGGTTGGTCTGATAAACAACATGCGTATTTCCCTACACAAAAAAAAACATGGGATAAACTCCAAACCAAAAAAGGACATGAACATGACTGTGGTCGTCCAGGTATAAATGGAGGATATATTGCCAATCCAAATATAGCGTTTGGTGTAAATTGTTATGGGTTTAGGCCTAAAATGAATTCATCTAGCAAATATTCAATGGAAAATCAGCCTTTGTATCCTAAAACAGAAAAAGAATTAGCGTTTGAAGCACGTGTTAAAAAATGGAGACATAAAACGAAAGATTTAACAATTGCACCTTTTAATACTGATCAATGGAGTGTTGTGTAAATTACTTACGTTTTTGCCCCTTTGTTTTATTAAAACGTTTGCCCTTGAATTTTTTTGTCTGCCTATTCGGCGACCTGACACGTTTCTTAGGTCGCGCCGAGTCTTTGTCAAAAAATTCTTCACTATCAATGGATTGATTATCACATATGAGTGTATCTCGAATAGTTGATGGTTTAAGTATTAGCCAGTTCATAGGATTGAACATTTTAAGTCCAAATGGATTCATATATATATATATTATTTATATTTTTTAAGTCCAGAAGAAATATTTAGTTCCCGTTTTTCCTTCATATAATTAATAATATCAGGTATTTTTGCATTATTATCGAGGACTTCATTTAGGCATTTTTCAATATATTTGAATGTTAGTGGTTGTGCAGTTTTAGTTTGAAATACTTTTAATTTACCATCATCTGTTTGTATGCTTTTAATGTTATTTTCTGTAACATATGAGGTTATATTCGATTCATATGTTTTTTTTTGGTCACGTAATTGTTTAATTTCATCTTGGGATGCCTTTATTTTAGCATCAATGTCCAGCCATTCGTTTATTTCCTTTTTAATATCCATTATATCTATTTATAAGAAGTCTTAATATCTTAATCTATAAAATATGTTTGAAAATGAAGGAATTTTAGTTCTAACCAGAAGGAAAAAAATCATTAATATTAGCAGAAAATTTAGTAATAAGAATATAAGTGCTAAATAAATATACGGCATAAGTTTGTCTAATACGACGGTTATCACTGGTGTATAAATTTGTTTTAGTTCAGCTTTAACAGGTTCTTCATTTAATAGATTAATGCACATTTTAATAATGTCGCTTGTCATTTATTATATAATTTAAAATATTAAATTTAATAGTTTAAAAACGTATGTGTAATTTTATTAATGAATATCCATAAAATTACATCTGACTTTTCTTTTGACGGACTTCATTTAGAGGAACCTAAAAGTCTTCAAGGTGGGTCTGCATATTCTGTACCAATCCGATATAATAGTGAAATTTTATTAGTACAAACCCAAACATGTACATGTAAAAACGGTTTTGTAACAAATGGTCGGAAGACATATATTGATTTAGTATTTACACAGAATGATACGTATATTTTAAATTGGATAGAATCGTTGGAAGAACAATTACAAAAAAAAATATTTGAAAAATCTTCTGAATGGTTTGAACAGAGTTTAACAGAAGATGATATCGAATCTTCATTTTTATCGATATTGAAACCGCAAAAAAATAGGACCAAGTATATTTTGAGATGTTATGTTCATAATTTAACAAATTTCAATATTGGTGTGAAAATTTACGATGAAGCGGGCAATGATTTAGCAACAAAGGATATAACACCAGAAGTTAATATTGCATGTATTCTCTCTCTCCAAGATATTAAATTTTCATCTAAGAACTTTCAAGTGTTTATTAATGTAAAACAAATAATGGTATTTAGGGATTTAGAAAAAGATAGAATGTTACTCTTAGAGAAGCATGATGTAACACCACATGCGCCAACATTAGTGCAAGAGCCTGCTGTGCCTGAGCCTGCTGTGCCTGAGCCTGCTGCATTAGTGCCTGAGCCTACTGTGTCTGCAGAGGCACCGGTCTCAGATAATAGTTTAAATCTTGTATCTGATATTCCATTTATAAATCCATCTTGTTTAGAGAAAACTGTTGATATGAAATGCATGGATATTAAGGAATTGGATATGAAATGCGTGGATATGAAATGCGTGGATATGAAATGCGCGGATATGAAATGCATGGATATAAATGATATGGAAGAGTTGGATATGAATGATATGGAAGAGTTGGATATGAAATGCTTGGATATAAATGATACGGAAGAGTTGGAAATGGATGAATTAGAAGGAAATAATGATACCTCCAAATATATTGCCCTTTATAATGAAGCCAGGGAAAAGGCTGAATTAGCGAAAAAAGAAGCTTTATTAGCATTTTTGGAAGTAAATAATATTAAAAAAAAATATAATTTATAATGATATTTAATTACCGATTAAGCCAAAATTTTTTTATAGATAATTTTATATATGGCACCAACTTTTAAAATGCCCAAGAAGATGAGTAAAATTTTGAACAATGAAATGCTAGTTTTAGGCGCCGGAGTATTATTAGTATTTTTTGTGGTAAAATATAGTCAGTCAAAGGCTGTTGCGCCCGCCCCTGCGCCTCAGAGAAAGAGACCTAAGTCAGTTGGTGGCGCCCCTGCTGCCGCTGCTCCTCAACCCCGCGCCTCAGTGAGTGAAAATAAACCGGCCGACTTATTGCCGCATGATGGCAACAGTGAATGGGCAGAATTTGCGCCACAGGGCCAAGGTGACCTTCAAGGGTCTGGTTCGTTGCTTCACCCTCAGATTTCTCAGAGACCATTTAATTCGGTGCAGGGTACAAATGCACTTAGAGGAGACCCTCAAATTTCAATTGGTGAAGTACCCAGTATAGCGGCGCCAGCCAATCCTATACATGGAAATGCCACAGGTCTAAATTAGGTTTATTTAAGTTCTTTATAAAATATATATATGAAGAACTTAAATACAATAGGAGTCTTATTCATCACGTTAATATTAATAATATCTCTTAACTTTTATCACTTCTCAGATAGTTTAGAATTAAAATGTGTTATTTCGGATGTGGATGGAAAGAAATACTGCGTTCGAGATCGCAAAAAACTACATGAATCGGCAGATATGTTGGCTCATACAACGGCAAATTGCAAGACATTAATCGATCATTTAGTAGAAAAATATGGTGATGAAAAAAAGTGTGTTTATAGATTACGGACACAATTTAAGGCGAATAAAGTATATGAAATATTACCGACAAGTAAATTTACTGCATATAGTGAGAATAAAGGTGAAAAATTGGCATTCTGTCTAAATACAACAAAGAAGGGTGAAGAACGCATAGATCAAAATACATTACAATTTGTAGCGTTTCACGAATTAGCACATATTGCAACGATGTCGGTAGGTCACACAGAGGAATTCTGGCGAAATTTTCAGTTTATTTTAAAAGAAGCAGAAGAACTAGGGATCTATCAAGTTGTAAATTATAAAGATAATCCAGTTGAATATTGTGGAATGACAATCAATAGTAGTCCCTATTTTAGGAAGAATAAAGAAGTTTAAAAATAGACATAATATTCGATAAAATGTGGGGTGCCTCCTAGTTTCTTTGTAGATGTTAATTCAAATCTCGGTGGAATTTCAGGGAAATGAACCGTACAGTCATGTTCTTCTTTTATACGCGTAATAATAATAGTACTAATAAGGCCAGTGTTTAGAAACTGTTCATATATACTTTGTCCTCCGATAATCCAACACACATCGCATGTAGACTCATTTAGATGGTTAATTACATCTGAAATAGAATGTTTAACAGTACATCCATTTATAACCAATGATCTATTTTTAGAAATGATAATATTCTCTCTATTTGCCAAAGGTTTTTTATTATCAGGAATACTTTGCCATGTATTGTGTCCCATCACAACTGCGTTATTTCCTCCACCTTTTGTCATATATGAAAAATGTCGCATATCTTCTAGTGAATACCATGGTATAGTATTATTAATGCCAATGCCATTGTTATTACACGCTGCCACAATAATATTGTAAATCATTATATAAAATAATGTGCTATTTTTATATATATAATGCGAGATATAGTAATCATTTCGTATAAAAGTGTAAATTTCGTATTTCATGATAATCATGCAGAACCAGCTCTCGATAAGAAGCAAACAAATATATATATACCAGTGGCAATTTCCCAGGACGATAGTATTAGAGAATTAAAACAAAAAATATTCAAATATTGCGATAAAGATTTTATGTCACAATTTAATATCCAGCCTGTAATTGATGAAATGTATTTCTATATATCTACAAAAAATGCATTGCATCTAAAAAAATATTATTTCTTCCTCAAAGAACTAGAAAATATAGACGCACATCTAGAATCATTTGATATTACCGATAAAGAAACTGGACAATTTAAAGAACGTCTTGTGAAGGTTATTAAAACAGATTATACATATAATACTATCGCAAAGGTGTTCAATGGTTATAGCAGCATTTCCATATGTCAGTTTAAACCGCTATCCATAAATATTGCTGGAACATCGGTGTCATTTAAACCGTCGCAGATGGTACCACTGGGTAAAACAAGCAATAGAGATGCTCTTTTAATTATGGATATTAATCCGCATACAATACGTTTGGCGGAACAAGGTCTAAAATTAGATACAAAATCCACTCCCAAAATGTATACAATATATTTGGAATTAGCTAGGGATCAGACGGATGAGATGATTAAACCGTATTTTCCATTATTGGATATTCAAGAAGTTGCCAGTGTGGATGATTTAAAGGGTATGGAAACCACACTATATGCTAATAATATAGAGGAGTTAAATGGTATATATAACAAACAAGAGGGGATTATTGACTATTTAAGAAATATTCCATTGTCATATGATTTTGTTAAAGAGGGATATAATGTATTTCAGTATAAAATAGTGCCAAGACAGATTGTTAAAGTTAAATTAGATACGTTATTTAAGTTATTGGAAACAAGCGAACAATTTCCCTTATCGCGGATTAACTATGGAAAAACGCATGACAAATTATACAGATTATATACAAAAGAACAAACACTTCAAGGTGAAAATATACCATTTATAGATAAATCGTTTATAAATAGAATCAAGAAATTATCAGGCCGTGCAAATATGATAACTATTTATAGCAGTGTGGAAATTCTAGGAGAAAAGGTACCATTATATTTGGATATAAATGAAGATTGTCATATAATAATTTCGACAGAGACGAAGAATGTATTGCTACAGGGGCAAATGATTGCATCAATATTAATCGATACTGTCACACCGGTCATTAAAATGTTAGAAAACTATTTAAAAAATGGTGGATATGATTATGATGTAGTAACTTATTTTGAACCACATTTGGTTAAAAATGCTGATTATAAAGGCATTTTATCATTAAAAAATCCTTTAAAACTTGATAAAATCAAAACATGTTTGCATCCTTTCTTTTATATTATTTCCGATAGTATGAAAAAAAGCATAATGCTTTTATACAAACGCACCAGTGGCTTTCTTATGAATGACGATTCTGCAATAGATTACTATTTATATCAAATGGTGTCCCTTGGTATCGATAATAAAAATGTCATTACATTTTTAATTGAAAACTTTGGGATTTCAAAAGAAGATGCTGCCAAAAAATTTGCCGTATTTAAAAGTAATTTAGATGTTATGGGTGACGAAGGACACAAACATCAAAAGAAATATTCTGGTATATTTATTTATATTAAACATATTCCCAGTTCTAACGACATTGAAGTTAATATTAAAGATATTACAAATGTGAAATTATTACCATATATTAAAACTATCATCTTAGCCACTATTGAAATAGCTTTAAATGGAAACCAAACCACACTAAAATCCATATGTACTGACAAAGTATCGCTAACTGCTATGCGTCAAATGAATATAAATAACGATATATTAGAATCCGCGCCCACTCCTCTCCAAGCGAGCATGGAAGGTGGTGGCATTTTTGAAGATATTGACAGTGACAGTGACGACAGTGACGACAGTGACGACCGCGTCTCTCCGAAGAAAGCTATTAGCAGTGCCAGTTCAGATTCACTTATAAATATAGAAGACTATAATTCCCCTAGGGGAGTTGAACAGGATGCTAATGTATTAGACGATATATCATCTGACGAAGATGCCGAACCTTCACCTGTATCCCCTGCTAAACCTGCTATAAAAAAGGATATAAAGACCGATAAAAAGGATATAAAAAAGGATATAAAGACCGATAAAAAGGATATAAAGACCCCAGTTGTGGAAAAATATGAAATAAATAGAGATAAAGATTCGTTGGTTGGAAACTCTTTTGATTTATTTCATAAAAAATTAAAATCTAAAGAACCTGCATTATTTGTAACAGAAAATGGTCCAGGCAAATTTAATTCATATTCTAGAACCTGCCCATCTAATGTGAAACGTCAGCCTATTTTATTAACTAACGAAGAGAAAATGCGTATAGATAAAGAAGCTGGTAACGCATATGATGGTGCAATAGAATATGGGACAACGCCTGAAAATAAAAATTGGTATATATGCCCTCGGTATTGGTGTTTATTAAATGATGTGCCATTAACACAAGAAGATGTAGATGCTGGAAAATGTGGCGGTAAGGTTATACCACATAATGCAAAAAAAGTACCAAAAGATGCGTTCATTTACGAATTCTATGCCAAATCGGAACATGATAATAATGGGAAATATATAACACATTATCCACATTTATTAGATTCAAGTAAACATAGAGACGGGTACTGCGCCCCATGTTGCTTTAAACAAAAAGAAGGTAAAGCAGTGATAGAACGAGATATAAAATGTAAAGCCGAAGAAGCTGCACGGCATGATAAATTAAAGATAAAAATGCAAATGAATGATAAAACAGAAGAGAGAACCCCCATACCTGCATCACCCAAAGGATTAAATACTAAGAAAAACTTATTAATTAAACAATCAATATTAGGTGGTGATAAGACACCATTACCTCAAAATAGAGTTGGATTCTTACAGCCTTCTTTGGAAATATTCATGAATGTTATACACTCTAGTTATTTTGTAAAAGGGACAACTAATAAAATCAAGCCAGTAGATAAACATATAATGCGAATAGGTGTAGAAAATAATATTAAACAATCGTTTTTAAGTGCCCTGGCGATTATATATAGTCTATATTATGAAAATGAAACAATTATACCATCCATAAAAGAGTTTAAAGAGTTATTAGTTGGAGAAAAAGGTATTGTAAATATTTCCAATTTTATGACATTTCAAAATGGTGCATTATTTACAACCTTTGTAGGCAAACGTAATAAAGACCCACAAATATCACTACGTAATGCATTTGAAAATTTTAAAACTTTCATACTGGATGATAATAGTGATATAGATTATACTTATTTGTGGGATATTATTGTTGAAAAGAATGGCTTATTTAAAACAAGTAATAATAAATATGCGTCTGATAGTATTCATAATGGTATGAATTTAGTAATCTTAGAAATTAGCGAAAATGATGGCACCAGTGATGTAAATATAATCTGTCCTACTACAATATATTCAAATTCTAAATTTTCTTCTTTCAAAAAAACCATCATCATTGTCAAACATGGGGAATTTTATGAACCTATTTGTTTTTATTCAGAAAAAGGAAAACATCTAACATTGAATGTTGCATTTTCAAAGAATGACCACGACCCTGGCACAAAAAAAACCGGTATGTTAAAATTACTTGAAGGATTTAAGCAACTTGCTAGCTCCTGTCTTTCCCTCCCTTCAACCGCTGTTCATATGAAACGAAACGTCGGCATTCAACAATTAATTAAATTAATATTCAGCCATAATGAAAATTATAAGAAAAAAACATTAAAACAAATTGACGAGAATCTAAAATTAGTATTAAACTATAATAATAAAATTATTGGGGTTCAAACCAATATTCAGCTGGGTGCAGCCCCAAAACAATCTGTATTTATACCGTGTTATGCCAGTACTCATCGCATCATAGAACATTTTGAATCGATAACTATTGATGAGGCATTTAAGACACCACCTGAGATCTTAATTACAATTGAAATCCTTAATGTGCTACATAATCATTTAAATAATCACCATCCAAATGAGAAACTTAATACTAAGATGCGAAAAGATTTTGGAATTATCAATCAGGATGGCGATGAACGCGACGGATTTAATAGTCTGCCAATTAGGATCGTTACCAGCCAATCAATGGATAGTATAGATAAAATCGCCATAGGAATATTGACAAACGCAAATCAATTTATACGAACTCGTCCCATCCCCCTTACAGAACTACCTCACAATATATCACTTGAATATCACGATGGTTCAGATTACTATGAATTTGATCGGGCAATATCAGAAGACAGCATCGACACTCACTCTTATAACATGGTTAAAAACATACGGTTAGAAACTATTTTTTATAATTTGTACAGACATACATTCAAGGCATTATTAAATGAACCTGCCTCATATGAATTCAAATCAATATTATATAAGTTATTATTAGATGGTAATATAAACGCAACCAATAAGGCAGCCATTAAAGACCTAATAAATCAAGGCGTCGAATTTATAGATGTTATAGAATTAGATAATATTACTATTGCAAATTTAGATCAACTAAGCAGCTGTTTTAATACCAATACATGCCCGACGAATGGACTTTGTAAGAAAGGCGATGAGTTATGCAAACAGTTATTACCTCGTATAAATCTTGTTAATAGCCAAACAGATAATGAAGATAGTTATTTAGACCGATTGATTGATGAATTGTTAAGATATAAACGCATTCGAAACTATATTTTTACAGAAGACGCTTATTTAGCTATTAGCGATACTGAATTCAAATTACATTCCGATGAATATTTAATATATGAAAGCGAATTAGACCAGAGTAAATTAAATGATTTGAAAAGTCATGAAAGAAAACATAAGCTACAAAAAAATATTTCTGAATTGACACAACCCGCGAAAGTTACTCAGAAATATAAACAACTATTTTTACATGGAGAACATTTTTAAAATGAATCATACGAAATATCTTCGTAATCTCCAATCGAATCATCATCTGGATGATTCTCTGGTGGGGGGTGAAGTGCTATTCCAGTGGCTCTTCCCGCAATGCTCGATGGTTGTTGTGGTAAATTATTGAGAAATATCGCCATATTACTTGCACTTAGTTCGTCAGATTGATTATCATATTGGAGTCTCCTTCTAGTTCTAGGATTTGGTTCAGTTCTATTTGCTATGGAAACATTAACATAATTGCGAATTATAAATATATTATCATTAAAAGGTGTAATATTAGGATAATTAAATTGCTGCGTTCCATCATATCCTTTAATAAATGCATCAATCACCGAAATATGATATTCGTTATTTTTATCAAATGAATACGTATTCATATGTGCAAGATTTTTAAATACAATCTGTTTTATATCAGTACTTTCGGAACACCTGCCAAAATCTTTATTTTTTTCAAGAAAGGAAACCATAAGATTATTCGCCTTTGTATGCGCACTATACTTGACCGATGCGGTTAAAGTATATGATGAAATCAGATATTGTTTTAACATAGGTTTCAGCTGTTTTACAAGTTTGATTTTGGAATAATTTTTATCAACATATAAATTTTTATATTCTTTATGATTAGATTGTTTGAATCTTTTAATCCAATCATATGCGAGATCCACGAGTTCTGATTGTTCATAATCATCAATATAATTTTGAATGGAATGATCTAATGCGATAGCTTCATATTTATTTGAAAATTCATTTTTATCAAACGTTGTTGTATAGAACAGATGAAATAGAACTGGCATCGTAATGTCAGTGTTTTTCTTAATATGCATATATATTTGAAATAAATTTGCTCGCGTAAATGGAATATTTGTATATGGATTTTTAACTGGTTGAATAAGTAAGAATAAGTCTTCTCGATATGTTAGTGATTTATTAATGATGTTAATCAAATCACTAATTCGAAATGTATATTTTATACCTACATGTGCAATAGTAATTTTAAGATGGTTTGGCACTTCGCTCATAACATTTCCAACAAGGTCACAATCATCGCCACCATACTTCATTCTTGAATATCTGAATCGCCTAACAATATTATTGAGTAGGAAAAGATTTCGTTGATAAAGTGCAAACACATCGAAAATTTCATTTTTAACATCTGGTGTGAGCAACACATTATCCCTGACATATGTAATAGTTGCAAACCGTGCTTTATAGTCACTGAGGTGTGTATAACCAAATAGGCTGTGGAATGTATTTTCCACAAAGGATGATGGTTGATTGTCTAATAGCCACATTGTGCACATCTTATATATTTATATATAATTAAAGTTAATATCAATTTATATTATAGTCTTATACCAACATTGTAAATGATTTCATGATTTGAGAATATTCCTTTTTGCGTAACCCTTCTTGGAACATAGGAATCATAACATATATACATCGATATGCAAATACTATAATACTAAATAGTCCAATGATGTATTCAATATTTGTGGCAGACTTCATTTTGTATTATAGAGAGAATATATTCTCTCTATAACTCATAATGTATGAGAAGAAAAGATGGGAAGATATAATATATAACAAAGGATCATTAACACAGGAAGAGTGGTTGATAGTATTGGGCCCAGTCGGCATGGCGATATGGGTATATTTAGTTGGGATGGGATGTCCATGTAATAATAAGAAGCCTTCATATGAATGTTATAGATATGAAGTATGGGGAATCCAAACCAACCATATATGGGCTTTTATGGTTCTAGGTTTTATGTTTCATAAATACTTTTATACAATTCAACTTTTGGGAATAATATGGGAACTATTTGAATACTATCTACATTTTGATAAAGGATTTGTAAAGAAATTAGGTGGCTGTCTAGATAATGTCCCCCCACCTAATACTGAAAATTATAAATATCGGGCAAATTTAGTCACCAAAGGACGTAATAAAAAATATAATCCAATAGATATATTTTTTGGTATAAAGAATTCGACAAACCACGGATGGCATCACTCTATTGCCGAAATAGTGGTAAATATAGTATCATTTTTAATAGGTCAACAAATAAGAGTAGCGGCACCTTTAAAATTCTAATTCGTAATCATCATCAAGTCCCATTTCTTGTTGTCCAATATTAACCCCCGTATTATTAATAGCAATATTTTGCATCGAACATTTGTCATTCGGGTCATCAATCATGCCAAACATTGCTGTAATTTCGTCATCAATATTAGTTTCCTCTTCAATTTCTTCTTCCTCGCCAGCCATTTCAATCATCTTGTCCATATCTGTAAGTACCTGGAAACTATTAGTACCAAATAGACCTTCTTGGCCACACATAACATTTGCAGATACACCTCTCATCATATCAAGTTCGCCATGTTTTGCGGCTTTAATAAACATTTCAGGTGTCTCTTCAAACGATGCTTTTGCAATAGGACCAATATTGTCATTGTTAATACCATGTCTAAATATGGAGATCATTTTAAATGAGTTGGTCATTCGGTCACATAGCAAGTTAATATGATGATAATTGATATATGTGCCATCAAATTCAATAACATCAAGAAGTTCATTAAAGATTGCGGTTCTGGCGGCTTCAATGCCGAGAACACGATATACTTCAACAATATGAGTGGTAATCGTATTATTAACATCGATATAATCAACACCAAGAATATCAAGTAGATTAGTACCATCAGTATCCAATACCCATTTGTCCTTTTCTACAAAAGCACCCTCTTGCTTTTCCAGATTTCCAATCGATTTACGCAATAGAACCTTCTTAATATTTTTAACTCCCCTAATAATTATATTGTTCAACAATTGTTCTTGGAAATTTTTAAGAATATGAATCTCGTCAGTTTGGTCAAGGGATTCAAGTGCCGCCTTTTTCTTCTGAATAAGGTCAATTCTAAATATTAGGTTATCTGAATTATAATCAGTATAAGTCGTGAGAATATCATTTCCATAAACATTTTTAAGTACATAATTAATATCATCCATCGTAATATTTTTATCTAGAAGTTCATTTGGGTCAATTTTCATGTAGATTACCCAATTATAACCTTCAAATTCAATTTCAGATTGCTCTCCATTTGTTTCCATAAGAATCTTCTCAAATTCATTGAAATGAATCATTTCTATATCAAACTGATTCTGTGTCGCAGTTTTTGGTGCAAATCTAATTTCAATACTATTAACCAAATTGCTCAGTGTCGTATATTCAATCATATTCATAACTGATGTTGCACGGTCAATGCTATCCTCATCGTCTTTTTTGAGAGCAATTGTAAGAGATGGATTCTTAGGGTTGTCAGATAATGTAAGAATTTCTTCAATGCGAGGCACACCACGAAGTACATTTGATTTGGATGCTACACCAGCAAAGTGGAACGTATTGAGTGTCATTTGAGTAGTAGGTTCGCCAATACTTTGTGCAGCGATCATACCAACCATTTCCCCTGGTGCCACCACTGAATTTTTATAGACTGATTCAATGCGAGCGAACAGTAGTTCAACAGCGTCTTTGTTAAAACGGTGTTTAATGAGTAGATTTTTGGGGGATGTAAAGAATACAAATGCCGCGACGAATAATTCGTTTGGCTTGCAATAATGGGAAATGTTGAGCTTATTCAACAAATTTTCGGAGATTGCATATACTTCGAGAGGGGTAATATTCACAAAGGAATTCTGTGTAATATTCATTTGTCCTTTGATATTATTGATAAGATGTTCAAAACTAACAGGAGTGTAAATTCTAGTGTCAGATTTACCTTTAAATATATGTTCAATAATTCTATCACGATATCCAAGCGAATCAGTAATGTATTTTTTGTTTTTAGGCATAAAATCACCTTTCTGTTTTCTTAGACGAGTCAATGTGGTTGTCGTGAAAACTGTCTTCAAAATATCACCGGATCCATGTGGGATGTCGAAATGTTCGTATACGCCAGGAATATCTAGTTTCAAAAGTCCCAGAGAATAGCCTTCAATTTTACAAGGGTCGATATTATCATCACCATAAGAGTACTGTGTAATTTTCCCTTTGTTATTTCGGACAGACATATCATATTCGACTTTCAAATCTTCACATCCTTTAATAATTCTTCTCTGAATATAACCTGTTTGTGACGTTTTTACTGCCGTATCAATTAAACCAACACGACCACCCATCGCATGGAAGAATAGTTCTTCTGGTGTGAGTCCGCCAATAAATGAACTTTCTACAAATCCACGTGCCACAGGTGTATCATCGTAACGACTGTAATGCGGTAACGTACGATTATCATACCCATATGGAATGCGCTTTCCATCAACATTTTGTTGTCCCAGACAAGAAATCATTTGTGAAATATTCAAATCGCTGCCTTTTGAGCCGGCCTTAACCATTTTAACAAATCGATTGTCTGTGTCAAGACTGGTCCGGCCAATTTTGCCGGCCTGTGAAGCACCTTGATTAAGAATACCATTTACTTTGCTTTCAAATTCAACCATATTTGATTTTGCAGTATCGTTCTCAAATACACCAAGATGTGTTTGTTTGATAAGGTCAATAACATCCCGTTTTTTCTCGGTAATCTTTCGAGTAATTGTATCGTTTGTTTTATTATTGGCAATCAAATCACTTACACCAACACTATATGATTGTGTTTTCATGAATTCTGTAACAATATTTTGTAGATTATCGATATAATCGGAGGCAGCCATATGACCGAAATCATTACATACTCGTTGAAGAATACCTCTTGAACCGTCACCAAGAACACCCTTCTCAAATTGGCCACGTTTTACTTCACCGTTATTAATTTCAAGAACATTATTAGATGTTTTGACGTCTTCGCCATCTTCAAACAATTTAGTTTTATATTTTAGTGAAATCGGTGGTGTAATTTGGCTAAGAATACTAAAGGGTGATACTCTGTCAGGTCCATCATTAAATTTTTCGATATCGACATTATTAAAATTCATTAGGAGGTTCATTGCCTCTCGCCTAGTGAATGACACATCATCTCGGGTAAACTGATATATTCCTAATAGAGAATCTTGGAAAATGCCAACAATTGTTTTATTGTTAGCAGGTGAAATAAGCTGATAAGGAACTGCGGCCAAATGTTTCAATTCCATTTCAGATTCAACATCTTGTGGCATATGCAAGTTCATTTCATCTCCATCAAAATCAGCATTGTACGGTTTGGTGTCAGCAACATTCATCCGGAAGGTGTCGCCAACGCTCATGATTTTGGCTACGTGGCACATCATTGACATTCTGTGTAGAGTGGGTTGCCTATTAAATAGAATATGGTCACCATCCATCATATGACGGTGTACGGTATCGCCATCATATAGAACGATTGACTCACGGTCAACATACCGAAGTGAGATATTTTCACCATTTTTGCGCTCAAGTATTTTTGCACCAGGATGAATATCTGGACCATTTTGAATGAGTTTCATCAAGAAAGGTTTGTTTGTTGCATTAACTTCAATAGGTTTGGTGATGTTTTTTGCAATCTTAATAGGGATGCCCAATTCTTTAATGGAAATGCTAGCATCAGGAGTAATTACCGATCTAGCACTAAAATCCACACGTTTTCCCATGAGATTGCCACGAACGCGTCCAGCCTTACCATTAAGTCTTTCACGCAAAGTTTTTAAGGGTCGTCCGGACCGTTGTGCGACAGATGCGACTCCTGGGATATTATTATCTACCAAAGTGGCAACATAATATTGTACGAGTGTGGTCCAATCATCGATTATATTTGCCGCGGCATTTGTGGCAATTTTTTCTTGGAGCGTTTTGTTAGCCTTTACAATATTGACCATGATATGGGTTAGGTCATCTTCACTTCGCTGTTGCGAGTCATGTTTAACAGAAGGTCTAACGGCAGGAGGACATACTGCAAGAACAGAACATACCATCCATTCTGGTCTGGACCAAAGATGACTGAATCCCATAAAATTGACATCTTCGTCGGAGATTCTCTTAAAAATGCGAATGACATGTTCTGGTAGAAGTTTCATGATAGCTTTAACTTCATCATCCCAGCTGGCCATCACAGTGGCGAGACCTTCTTTGACAATTTTTTTGGGTTGGCAGCACCCGCATCCATTAGAAGTTTCGTCTCCACATCGCTTGATTTTAGAGACACTATGGAATATATAATTCCATCTTGCCTCGCCATTTAAAGATAAGCATTTTTTGTGAGTATCTTTGTCGAGAAGGAGTTTGCTACATTTAATACATATACATTTAAGAATTTTGATGATAGTACTTAGATATTGAATGTAAAATACGGGTCTGGCCAAATGAATGTGTCCGAAATATCCAGGTGTTTTTACATAGTCTAAACCATCTGTGGGGCAAATGATACCAGGTTCTTGGACCCCTAATCTAGGGTCAAAAAGTCCATTTAGTACTGGTTTGTTATTAACGTATGTGTCACGATTTGTAATTTCTGCGACAGACATATTTTCAATCTCCTCAGGAGATAGAATACTGAATTGAATTCCTAGGATGCGCGATTTATCCATAGTAGCTATTATAATATAGTAATATTGTTTTAATATCAATTTATAGTAATTTAATAAAATTGATATTCTAATCGACCTTATACATATAAGTATTATGCCAACTAAGGATAAAAAAATGTCCAGTGACGAAACCAGCGACAATGAAATGGACACTTTAGAATATACCAAACTTCTAGCTAAAATATTTCCGTCAAAGTTTATCAAAAGCCGTGTGAAAGAACTTCAAACTGCGGTAGAGTCGTCATCGATTGAAGATGAGGGCAGCCAGGAATTTTATTCACGGGCCAAAAGGTCTAAACGGAAAAAGAAGGCTGAAACCGAGACGAGCGATGAAACCACTGAGGAGACAGATTCTGATGAGGATAGTGATGTGGAAACGTATAAACAGGCCAGAAGTATTCTTGAAAAGATGTTTTCCAAAAGTAAGGGGTTTGATATTTTGGTAAAAATGGACGAGGATGAAGAAGAAGAATATGAAGATGAGGATGATGAGGAAGAAGAAGAACCGGTTGATTATACAGAAGAGGACAGTGCGGTCTTGACCAAATTGAGTGCATTGGCGTATGATCTTAAAAAAACGCACAAGGATTCTCAACTACTGGAAGAAATTATTGAAATTGGTGATGATAAGCGGGAGCTAATTAAGCAATGTGAAAAAAACAGAAAGAAGAAGCAGGTGAAGAAGAACTACAAACATTTTAGTAAGATAATCAAAGGAGAAAAAAAAGAGACAGATGCCAGTATGTTTAAAGGACTAAGTCTGGAAAAACAGGAGGCGATGTTAGAAAAACTGGATGCGATTAAAAAGTACAATAATGATGACATTCCATTTCGGATTGCATTGATGGATCTAAACATTCCAATTAATTACAAGTCGATTGCATTGAGAAAAATGAGTACACTTGACTCTATGGAGCCTGGTACAAATGAATATTACAAACTCAAACAGTGGGTAGACACATTTATGTTGATTCCATTTGGAAAATATGCAAATCTGCCATTGACGATTGACGACGGCATTGATAAATGTCATGAATTTATGGAACAATCTAAACAAACATTGGACGATGCAGTATATGGCATGAATGATATTAAGATCCAAATTATGCAGATGGTAGGACAATGGATTACAAATCCAGAAGCGATTGGTACAGCCATTGCAATAAAGGGTCCAATGGGTACAGGTAAAACAACCATTGTAAAAGATGGTATTAGTAAAATCCTTGGGCGAGAATTTGCATTTATAGCACTAGGTGGTGCGACAGATAGTAGTATTCTAGAAGGTCATTCATACACATATGAAGGAAGTACATGGGGTAAAATTGTAGATATTTTGGTACAATGCAAAACAATGAATCCGGTAATTTATTTCGATGAATTGGATAAAATTAGTGATACACCAAGGGGTGCAGAGATTGCAAGTATTCTGACACATCTTACAGATACTACACAAAATTCGCAATTCCATGATAAATATTTCTCAGAGATTGAACTAGACCTAAGCAAATGTCTATTCATATTTAGCTATAATGAGGAAAAGAATGTAAATCCAATTTTGAGAGATAGGATGTATTGCATTGCAACAAGGGGGTATAAACTGAAAGAAAAGCAAATCATTGCAAATGACTATATTCTCCCGACTGTATTGAGTCAGCTTAAATTTAGCAAAGACGAAGTTACTATTACAGATGATGTAATGAGACATATTATTGAGCGTTATACTGAAAAGGAAGAAGGTGTAAGGAATCTGAAACGATGTTTGGAAACAATATTCAGAAAGCTGAATTTGTTTAAATTGATGAAGCCAGGCACCAATATTTTCGAGAGTGATATTAAATTGAAGGTTGAATTTCCATTTACATTGACAATTGATGCTGTCGATAAAGTGATTAGTGACACGAATAATGACGGTCATTGTACATCAATGTATATGTAGCGAACTGATATACTGGTAGCATAAAAAATAAATTGACAAAATTTTTCTATTGTAATGTAGAATCATCATGTGTAACGAACTCATCCAAATCAAGCGCATCCTCACTTCTCGGGTGAACAACTTACTGACCCATTCCCAGGTCGCAGAACGCTTTACTAGCGGCGCCCTTGCCGAGTCAAGTTATGGCAAACGGATGCGCAATTACATTGAGACCGAAGACCCTAAGCGGCTTTTGGAGTTTGTTGTGCGTGAGCTGAATATTAGCTGTGTCCATGAGTGGGTTGACGATGAGATTGAACTCCCAGACGAGTCGATACAGCGAATCAAGTACTGTGTGCACTGTGAAAATAATTGTTCTTAAAAGGAGTCAATGAGAAAAGTAGATGGAGGGTCTATTTTCTTTTTTTTGGTGCAATAAGAGCATGTTCGACATTTGATAAGAAGAATATTTTTTGGGGGGAAGATTTTAAATCTATTAGTCTCAAAAAGATTTCATTATACACACAAAATCCTTCACTGGTTTCTATATAAGGCGGTACAAATATCTTTTTATAATTTGGATCTAGTTGTTTTGATATCGCCATTATTTGGCTACTGGGTTTGTCGCTACATCGACTCCCAGTCCCACTAACACTAAGGTCAATAATTTTAAAAACATTAAGACCTGATGTTGCAGCACGACCTGCAATTTTATATGCACCAATAATATTATTAAGGGTAGATTCAATGCGATAAGTTTTGTTAAGGATGGCCTTAAACTCGGCATTTTTTTTGCGATTATAAGTCAAAATACTATCATCGACGGCAGTCCATGTGTCGGCATCTAATTGATATAAGACAATAGATTTGTCAAACAATACAATATGTTGTTTTTCTTCAAATGAGAATATTTTAGAATCAAAATATTCTTTGATGTCGCGAATGAGAGTTTGAATATTTCCAGGTTGTGCATCGATTTTATTAATCATTCCTAAAATATTAAATGTATCCGAAAATAACAATTCATCTAACATATGATGAACGATAATTTTATCAAATAAACTATTATCTGGCATTATGTTTCGTAGTACTGATACATAATAATACCACGATGTATCTTCTCCAATTTTTATTTCATTTAAATCTATTAGTTTTGTTTTTGAAATGTCTAATTTTTTCAACATATTTCCTAGTAGGGCTTCAATAGAATTTCCAGAAACGATGATGGTGTCATCTATGTCAGGCAGTTTAATTAATAATTTGGGAGGTTTGATGTCAAGGGGTTGTTTAATATCATCATATGAATTAACACTATCTAATTCGATAGGTTTAAATAAATAATAATCCGAAATATTAATAATGTTGCCTTTTCGTTTAAAAGAGTCATAGACGGTTTCGCCATTGTCATGTGTTAATTCGATTAAAGCATTTGCAATTTGTTCGTCGGAATAGTCGCGATGTTTTCTAACCAATCCAAATAATTTTTCTTTATGGTAGAATAGTTTTTCTTTAAATAGATTTTTAATAAGCAATTTAATTTTAGAAGATCCATATTTGACATGTAATTCATTATAAGTAGAATAGTCTGTATTATTAGATTGCATTTTGACAAGCAGGGCATTTTTTTCGTGGTTGGACATATATTGGCAACTTTCCATATAATCACATAGGGATGATAATGGTTTATCGCCGATAATGTAATTAGGGTGGGTTTTGCCACTAGAAGAAATTTGTTTTATGGAAACATTTAATTGTTCAATGCCGAAATCCATTTGTTTAATATTTAAAGCACTATCGACTGCGTTTCTTTTAATAAGTCGTGTGACTTTTCCGGTATTAATGGCTTTTTTCTCGGCAAACCGATACAAGTACATATCAATTGCTTCCTCATCTTCATCAATATAGGAACCATGTAAATATATTTCAACATTTCTCATTTCAATAGGAAGATTTTTGTGACTACAATTACGGACGCCTCTTCCTATGATTTGTTCAATGCGGTTCATATTATACCATGGTTCCATGATATGGACTTGTCTTATACATTTAAAATCCAATCCTTCTGCCCCAGTTCGTGATATAATAACAACTTTAATTCGTTCGCCATTTGAATTGTTATCATTAACTAAATTTTTCATATCATAATCGATATCAGGTGATATTTTGGGGTCACCACATATGATAACATACGTGTGTTTGAGGTGTACTTCGGGTGAGGGGTCAAATAGATTATATCCTTTTCCGTATCGGGTATATCCGCATTCTTCGAGAGCTAATGCCATAGGAACAATACCGCCATCGATATGTTCTGCATATATAAGTGAAATACCAATAGAAGAATTTATAGAATCACAAATATTTTTAATTTTTGCACTATATTTGCCAATTTCAGGTGGAGAGAATATTCTGCCATAGGTGTCAATTATACCAGGTCTATATTGATAATTTGTTTTGACCATATTTTGTTCTTTATATGAAACAAATTCGTTTAATCCAATTTGACCAAAGTGTTTTTTGTATTGGGTAGATATAGGTCCATCTTCTTTAATGGAAGCAGCGGGTTCAATTAATGGATATGCGATATTTAATGTCATAACAAGCTCAGAAATAACTAAATATCCCAGTTGTTCGCTATCCATTATGGCGGGGTTTGCTAATAATATGTGTTTTTTAACATTATGATATGCACTAATTTGTGTTGGGCTCATTTGGTTCATAAATGGATCAATATATTTAATGGTGTCATTTATGTTAATTTTAGTACCATTCATCATATTGGTTGGATAGTTTGATTTATCAAGAAGAAATGACTCATCTGTAACAAATTCGTGAGGATAAAGTTTAAAGGGGAAAGTATATGGATTTTCGCCCCTAACGAACGAGATATATCCTCTCATTCTGTCAATGAGTTTTTCTTCGGCACCGGCAATAATTTCTCCTTTGGCATTAAATATCTCATTTGTGTAAATTTCATCATGATTGTCATTTAAATTAAGAATATTTAGCAACCAAATGATTTCTTTGATATCATTATACATAGGTGTTCCAGATAATAAGCAAAGTCTCATACTACGGGTTGCAGTGACTAATTTATTAAGAGCATCGGTGGCATTTTTATCTTGTTCATCAATAGTACGAATATTATGAGCTTCATCAATAATAACTAGACGATTATCGTAGTAGTTTCTAAGATTTTCGTTTTGTTCTTCTTCACTACCTTCTCCCATTATTTTATTAATTTCATTAGCAAATTTGGTATAACCAATAAAGCGATAATTATCATGAATGATGCGATTTATTCTCTCTATAAGTGTTTGTCGTTTAATATTAACATTAGTAGGATTAACTTCTTTGATATAGGTGTTGCCGGTACATCCATTAGATGAAAAATGACCATGACCATGTTCTACAAGTTTATTAATATCAAATAATTCTTTTTTAAAATTTTCTTGGACGTTTGGGGAGGCGACAATAATAATTTTATTAATAACATTTGCCGAAGTGTTATAAAAGCGCATATTTTCGGCAATACTAATGGCAGAGCATGTTTTACCAGTCCCTAGCCCATGGAATAGTAGAATACTATTATAAGGTGATGTAATAGAGAGAAAGTTATGAACAAAGTATTGATGAGGGGCGAGTTCAAAAGAGGTATGGCATAATTCGTTGGCATATTTAGTGAACATTTTTCTTCGTTCGGATTCATTGTCAGAGGTTAAATTTTTGTTATAATCCAGATAGGAGTGGTCTTTAAATTCCTTTTTGTTGGCGATTACAATATTGAAATTTTTGTTCGTATACTCTGGATATAATATCATTATATATATATTTATGGTAGTTTTTAAATTCAGAGAAAATTTACATCATGAGATGTAATAATTTTATTAATTTTTAATAAAATATCAATCCGTTCGCAATTATAGCGTCTAATGGATTTTATTGCGTCGCCGCATGTTTTCCATTCAATTTTGCTAACTTCGGACGCCTGAAAATCGTTACGAATATTTGAATTAACAATATTACCGATATAATAGACATGTTTGTAAGATTTGTAATTTGATCCAATGAATGATTCTTCATATGGTGCGAGATTATGAATAATTTCGATATTATTCTTTAAATACCCGGTTTCTTCTTCAAATTCTCGTATGGCACATTTAATATCGGTTTCCATAAAGTTGCGGCGGCCTTTTGGAAACCCCCATTCGGGTTCTAGCCATTCGGTATCGCTGCCATTGATGAGTTTTTCTAAATCAATAAGGGTGTTATCTATTATGATACCACTTGTAAGAATACGAAATTTATCGTATGCTACATGTTTTTCATTTTTGTATTGATTGGTGACGTAATCGCCCCATAAAGTTGTCCATAATGTATTAAAATCCTGTGTGAGTAATTTATGTTTTTCGGCCATAGTCATTTCATTAATAATATTCATTATGTATGGTTTATTATTAATATGATATTTGCCTCTCATAAAGTCAACATAACCGAGACTATCTTTTCGCCTAATCATCAGATATTTTATTTCAGAATTGCTAATTTTATTGTATGCTACAATACCATTACTAGTAATAGGAAGTTTACATTGGTGAAATAGATGACCTTTATATCCGCAATTGTTGCAAAAATTATTGGAATACATTGTGTAAATAGATGATATGTTTTTATATTATTTAAAAGCATATGGAACATTTTAAATATGATCCGTCTGTCTGGGGACCACATTATTGGTTTATGATACATACCATAGGTTTTACTTATCCGCATATGCCGACAACCGGGCAAAAAAAACAATATTATAATTTTTTTACATCATTACCATTATTTATACCAAATAAAGAAATTGCGATGAAATTTGAAGTATTGTTAGATGAAAATCCGATATCGCCTTATCTGACATCACAAGAAAGTTTGTTAAAATGGATTCACTTTATTCATAATAAAATTAATAAAGATTTAGAGAGAAAAGAGAAACCCTATGTTGAATTTGTGAATGACTATATAAATTTTTACAAGCCAAAAGAATTGGTGTTTAGGGAAGAGCTAAAAAAACGCGAACGTATTATATATATATGTGTAATAGGAGGTCTGACATTATATTCTCTCTATAAATGTAAAAATAACTAGTAATATATATATGAAGTTCGAAATATTAATAATAGTTATAACAGGGTTTCTGGTAATGAATACATATCACGAAGGTAAATATTATACAAAACTATTATCTTTTAAAAAATATTATAAAATGGGTGCGATTTGTTTTAGTGCATTATGTTTTTACTTATTTATTAAAAAAGACCCTACAAAATCACGTAATCTTGTGCGACATACATCCGAATTTATTAAATATATGCCAATGGATAGACAAACGAGTGGAATATTAAATCCGATATTAGATTTTACGGCAAAAAAATATGGCAATGACCGGGGTAATGACCGTGGCCATCGTGACCAAAGAATTAGGACGAGTGGAGGTCACGAAGATGTTGCCAGAGGAGAAATACCGACACGAAAGAAACGTTCAGTAAGTGAAACAAAGAAAAAGTATGTAGCTTCGAAGCAAAATTGGAATTGTGGTCATTGTAAGAATCAATTATCGGCGTGGTTTGAGGTGGATCATATAATGAGTTTAGAGAATGGTGGAACAAATGAGGTAGATAATTTGGTAGCATTATGTAGAGAATGTCATGGAGAAAAAACCGCAATGGAGCATTTATAAATCTAATAAGTATATAAATGGAATTTCAGGAAAAGTTAATGGCCATGGGATTTTTGTGTGTTACAGTGGGATATATTGTACTTATCCGTTTTTTTATGGGTGAAGTGCAAGAGGCAATTAATAAAATAAAGGTTGATGATAAACGCGAATACACATTGGAAAGAGCAGCAAATGTTTTATTAAAAAGAATTAATGCATTGTTCATTCCATCAATTATATTAATTTATTATGCATTTTTTGTAACATATACTGCGATGGGTGATAATCGTGAGGGTTTTAATGTACAGCGATTTCTGGACCCTGGTGGGAAAAATGACGGAGATGAAACCGGTACATTATGGACACTTATAGGAGGTTTCTTTATTATATTTAGCATATCGATATTGTTAATAACAAATATGGTGATAGTATTTGTAAAAGGTATATTATTTACTGAAACATTTGTTGCATCATTAATGTATGTTATAGAAATAATTAAATATTTATTAGTCTTAGGATTGATTGGAGGTGCAGTTTCTAGAATGACCATGGTATCATCGCTATTAAATACAAAAGGTAGCGGTGCTTTTACACCGGCCCTTGTAAAATATTTGACAGCGGCTGTATTTTATATTCCATGTATGTTGACTAATGCAATTGCTGATGCTTCTGAGACAAAACGTAATACACCAAAACATGTTATCATTGTATTTATTATACAATGTTTGTTAATAGGATTCAACGTTATATTACCGATGATTGATAGATTTTTATCAAAGCATTTAGTGAATACAATAATAAAAGGGCCAATTTATTTAAGCAATGAATATAATTATTCTGATACAGATATTAAATTTGTAGATATGAGTGGTTGTGTAAAAGAGCATATAGATGATAATT
Source organism: Minisyncoccota bacterium (assembly GCA_905478465.1). GTDB lineage: Bacteria > Patescibacteriota > Minisyncoccia > Phycocordibacterales > CAJQIN01 > CAJQIN01. The sequence goes on from CAJQIN010000030.1 coordinate 31,220, forward strand.
ATGACTGTGTAGTTGAATTAATGTGGAAGGAAAATGTAACAGAGAAAATACAACAAGATAATATAGATTTATATTTCCCAGGGAAAACTAGACGGGAAATTGCAGAGGCCCGTGGGGTGCTTAGTGATGACCTGACCGAATACAAAGAAAAAGCGAGATATGATTATAATTATGCTTATTCGTTTTGGTTTTATATTAATGCTTCACCCGATGATAAAAAGGACGACATGTTGATGATAGATTTTGCGAAAAATCCTGAAGTGAAATACAATTCCGTTAAAAATCAATTGAAGATTGAATATAATAACAACAAGGATGTGACGTTGAATAATATTCAGTTGCAGAAATGGAATCATTTAGTACTAAATTATACAAGTGGTCGTCTAGATGTTTTTTTAAATGGAGATTTAGCAGTTGCAAAGCAAGGGATTAGCATTAATAAAACAGAACAAATGGCGTCAATTCTATCAGGACAGTATGATGGTATTAATGGTAGAATAGCAAATGTAGTTTATTATCACAAGCCACTCTCGAAAATTTTAATAGACCATCTTTACGATACAGGAAAGGGAAAGAATGTACCATCAGGGGGGGGGATATTCTCGACATTAATGACAACGTCATTTAATGCAGGTGAGGCAAAAACAATGGAAAGTATTTCAGATGGAATATCCACGGGTTTAACAAAAGTATTGCCATCGCCAGAATATTTAGAAGAGACATATAAATATTTTGAAAACCTGCCCCATAATCTATATATTGATACATGGCATTTAATAGACACGTATATATTTATGTTTGATACGACAATCGATAATAAAGAAAATGCGCTCGCTGATAAATATAAAAAAACAACAGACCTCACATAAAATATTATCGCAAATTATATATATAATGGATTTTAGTATAGTTGTGTATATAATTATTGTAATTATTGTTCTGTATTATTTTATTAGTTGGTGGTCATCCAATTCAACTCAAATGGTAATAATCCATTCAACTACTTCTACAATGGCCATCGACGAGAAAAAGGGTGCAAAAGACTCAGATGTAAATTGTGCATATTCAATATGGATAAATGTAACGGATACGAATGGCAGTAATCTTCCTGATGGCCGTATAATTTTCACTCGTGATGATATTAAGATGAGCTTAGACGCAACGAATAACCTAAATCTTAAAGTTAATTTTGATGCCACTGATGCTGGCACCGCGGTCCTCAATAACATTATTAATACAGCTGATGATATATCGCTTCCAATGCAAAAGTGGGTAAATATTATAATATCATTTGAATCGAATTATTTAACGGTATATATCGATGGAAAAATGGTTGCATCAAAAATTATTACTTCGTGGGGTGCGATATCATCAGAAACAACAATTGGAGGGGACTCGACATTTTCAGGTGAAATAGCAAATTTCAAATTCTTTAATGATTATTTAACTGTTCAGGATGCATGGGAAATATATAAACAAGGATATGGTTCGGGATTCTTCTCTGGATTAATAAATAAATATAAATTAAAGGTAGCATTTTTAAAAGATAATTCAGAGGTCACCAGCTTCCAATTTTAATATTATTCTATATTAATATGGATGTTAAAAATGCATCGGGAGATTTTATAGAATCCAATAATTTAGTAACAAAATTTGTATTCATTATTGGATTATTAATTGTATTTTTAGTACTTTTACGTTTTTTTATATCTATTGGAGCATGGTTATTCATGGCGTCACCAACACCACATTTTACAGATGGTATATCTAGTACAGATGAAGGTTATACAATTAGTGTAGATCCGACCAAATCTAGTTCAAAACCAGTATTGCGTTCGGTGAATGAGAGGGAGGGTTTAGAATTTACATATTCGATATGGTTATATGTAAAGAAGATCATCCCTCCCCCTGCCAACGCACCCCAATGCATATTTAGAAAGGGTGTTAAGGCCGAGAAGGATGATGAAATTAATGGACCCGGATTGTATATTGAACAATCTAATAATGAGGCCCATTTAACTGTTAAAATGGATTCTTTTTCACCTGTTGGTGGCAGTTTTGAGTCAGAGTCACTTCAAGGTATAAAAGTGCCAATGCGTACATGGGTCAATATTATGATACGATGTAATGGTAGAAATATAGATGTATTGATAAATGGAATATTATATTCTAGTAAATTATTGAAAGGGATTCCGAGGCAAAATTATTATGATATTGAATTTTCGGGAGGCTCATCAGGCCAGGCGCCATTTGATGGGTATATATCAGATTTTTGGTATTGGAATTATTCGTTAGGGACAAATGCGATTATGAATTTAATAAAGAATGGTCCTAATACGACAAACCTGAAACAAAAACAATCGATGGATGCTAAGGTGCCAAAGTATTTAGCATTCAATTGGTTTATATAATCTCTTTAAATATTAATATGCCGAAGCGTATAATATTTAAAAATGCTTCATCTGGGCAAAAGGGAGTAACCGTTCAGCGTTTCGTACAAGATACGTCATTACTATGGGATAGAATCCGGATAGAATGTTCATTTGATGTAGAAATCCATACAGAAGAGGTGTTAATTTTATTAACTGGTTTAATAAATAATGATCGAAGAAAAATTGATAATACATATTTAAATGATAATGAATTTGCAGGAGATAATAAACGTTTTATTAAGATAGATTATGAAAGGGATAAGTCGAAGCCTCCAAGTAAATTTGAAGAATTTAAAAAAAAAAATAAGGGTATAACAAAAGCACAACAATATTCATCGATTCGTCCGAATATTACACAGGGTGCGTTTTTTGATAATAAGAATTCTTACAAGGTTGGTAGTACATTTAAGAGTGTTTGTACAGATGGTGCATATATTGATGTGGTGCGCCAATATAATATATTTATATCACAGACAATAAAAAATATAACAACCTTAGATTATTTAGATCAAATTCATGTGTTTTTTGTAGCTTTGGGTGGGAACGGAGTTAAGGGGATGAGTAAATTAGAATCATGGAATGATTTATATATTTTACAGCCGCAATCAGAACCTTATCAAATACAGCCGCGTTTTTTTGGTGATACAGAAAATGTAGTATCATCAAATAAATTCTGGGTGTTGCCGCCTCAATTCAAAAAATATGGCATAACCTATGAATTATATCATGATGGTGAACCAGAGCGAGTATTATCCTCGTTATCAGACATATCAGATAATCAAAGTGCCCGTACATTTACCATAATCGACAACATTTTAAAAATAAACGACCTGTCAGGCGTAGGCTCAGTAGAAAATTTTTGTAGTTATGAATTGTTGGATGGTATAACTCCTATAAGTGGTTCATTTTCTCAATATACAGATATAAATGTGACAGGTGGTGGAGAAGAACATGATTTGTCATATGCTTCAGTTATTACATGTACACGTTATGAGGGGGGGGGTAGTATGAAAGCACTCCATCGCTTTTCGTTTATGAATAACATAGCAGAAGGATTGACGGGATATTATCATCAGCTAGATGAGAGCAAAACAACTGCAAATAATTTAGGTTTTTTTGAAGAGGGTGCATATAAGCGTGGGGAAGAT
>CAJQIN010000031.1 GCA_905478465.1 Minisyncoccota bacterium
CCACGAAGCCCGTGGATGAGAGCAAACGATGGTCAAAAGTTTTTCAGTCTATCGTAAATATTATTTGGAAAATAGGTTTTGGTGTTGGATCGAAGACATTAGCGTATTATTTTTCCATATTTTATGTCATAACAATTGCAATCTGGTTTGCTATCCATGGTTTTTTGTGCATGACCTGGCCATTTGACGCCCGTAGCGATTATACAGCAAGTGAATTTAACACAGAACCCAAGGTTGGTCGGTTTCCAGGAATATTATATTCAATAAGATTGCCCGGATTATCAAGTGAGTGGTGGCAGTTTTTATTGGACCCATGGAAATTAACACCGATGGCAGCAAGAGATAATGCCCTAATATGTAAAAGTGGATATAAACCATCTGCACAAGGTGCCGCCCGCCGAAAAAAACTCTCGCAGACCGCGGCAAAAGAAAATGGATGGAGTTTGGCCGACGACTGGGATGGCGATGACAACGTCATGGCCAAGCTGGAGTATATAACTAGTGGACAATATGACGATTCATTTGACAAAAAATGTCAAGCAAAGAAAGGTGCCCTCGATTTTGTTGGTGATATAGGGGGTAAAATTGTCGACCTATTTAAACCCGCTTAAATTACCATTTTTTATATTCGAGGTTTTTAAAATCTTTATCACCGGATTGTTTAGGATAAAACATAGGTTCTTTGATAGTGCTGGCATCATTTCTATAATTAATATAGCCTACATATTCGCCATAAAGTCTAGGTACATATTTTTCAAAAATTTTATGATTAATCGTATCAATTTGCGAGGCAATATTAGTAGGATGATTTAAAGCGTGTTCATAATAAGCATCTTGCATGATAAGTTTAATATTATCATAGCTTTGCTCTGCGATGACGTATTTTTTCTGAGACATTTTATGAACACCAGCCCTGAGGCCATTTTGAATAATTTGTAGGTTTTCTTTGCTAAAAAAAGCTAGTGAAAGGTTATTATCTTGTTTAACGCCTTTTAGAGCATCTCTAAACGAAGTTTTATTCGATTTATTTTTATCATATAATCCAAATAGGGTATCGGTATTAGGTTGATCGATAAGATTGACGCGCCCATTAAAATTTACATTCGAGAACATTTAATATATTATAATATTTTTATTTTTGTAATATATATATGAATATTCAAAAAATATCGGCAATAGTATTATTAGTTGTGTTGATTATAACAATGATAGTGGTATATGCAATGTTATATTATAGCAACAAAGACCTGGCTTTTCCCCCAAAGATAAACAAATGTCCTGATAAAATGACGTATGATGCCGCAACCGGCTGTGGTGATGGTGTCACCCCCTATGAGACCGGCGGTGATGTTTGTGATACCGATTTACAAACAAATGCAAAGGGGAAGGGGAATTGGGATGGGATAACAAATGCTGATTGTGATTAAATTAAAATATAAATATTATTTATAATATTTATAATGTCTTATGATGAGATACTTAACAGGGGTATTTATAGAGAGAAAATAGAAGCATTTTTGAATACCTTTGAAGAAAACAAATCAACATTATCACAAATAAAGCGAGGATTATATTTATATGGGAAGGCAGGCATAGGTAAAACGACTTTTATAAAAAACATATTAAATGATAAAGGGTTTGATATGGTGTATTATGATTCGAGTGATGTAAGAAATAAAAGTATATTGGATGTAATTACGACAGATAATATGTCGACTGTAAATGTGCATAGTATGTTTACAAAGAAGAAGAAAAGGATAGTAATAGTGATGGATGATATTGATGGAATGAATAGTGGAGATAAAGGTGGAATAAATACATTAATAAAGTTAATACGGCCAAAAAAGACAAAGAAACAGAAACAGGAGGCATTAACAATGATTCCGATAATCTGTATTGGAGGGATAATGGTAGATAAGAAGATCAAAGAGTTGATGAGTGTATGTAATACGATAGAATTAAATACACCAAGGCCGGAGCAAATAGAGAGAATATTGAAATCATTATATCCAACTTATACTAAACAATTAGTAGACGATGTGGGAGTAGATTTGCGCAAAATTAAATTATTGAATCATAAATCATTATTTAAAAATAATGTATCGCACCAAATGAAACCACCCATAATAAATATCAAATCGATAGCGAGGTCATTTTTAAATAATCATTATGAATTATCGCAGCATGATATAATAACAGATACAGACAGAACTACATTAGCGCTATTATGGCATGAAAACGTAATTGACCTTATGTCATTTGAGAATAATATACCATTATATGGTAAGATATTGGACAATATGTGTTTTGGAGATTATATAGATCGGTTGATGTTTCAGAAGCAAATCTGGGAATTTAATGAGATAACATCATTGATAAAAACAATGTATAACAATCATTTGTTACATACATCAGGAACAAAAATTGTTAAAAAATATACGGATGAAGATATACGATTTACTAAGGTATTGACTAAATATTCATCAGAATATAATAATATGGTTTTTATTAATAATGCATGTCAGTCATTGAATATGACGAAGAGTGACATGTGTCACTTTATGTTAGAAATTCAGCAGGAAGATTTTTATGATAGGACTAATGAAATAGTAGAAATGACTGAATTGACTAAATTGGATGTGTTGCGGTTGTGTAAATATGTAAATTTTGTAAAATATGGCAAACATATAAGTCTAAGTGAATAATTTAATGAGTTCTTCTTGTGAACTTATACATAAATTTGGTTGTTGTTGACAGCACCATATAACAGTACTTTTTATATCAGCTTCTGATATATTTGCACCATATTTTTCTTTGTGAATTGTAAGAGCATTTTCAATATTTTTTTTTACAAAATTAATAATCAGTCTTTTTTCTGAGATACTAATAAAATGGCTGCGGAATGTTTTTTTATAATTACCCCACTCCGGAAATTCGTGACTGGGAGATGTAAGTAAACATGTAGAAATCCATTTAAGTGGGCTTTTACATGTATTAAAGTATTCAAAAGAATCATCGGACATTTCACAGGAGGTATTGATTTGCATTAATATATATATTATAAATTATATATTAATTCAATTTCTCCTAGTCTTCCGTTTAGGCTTCTTAACATGTTTCTGAGTAGGTTTCTTAACATGTTTCTTAACATGTTTCTGAGTAGGTTTCTTAACATGTTTCTTTGTGGGCTTCTTAACATGTTTCTTAACATGTTTCCGAGTAGGCTTCTTTTTAGGCTTCCTTGAACCATCGCCGGAACCCCCTCCAACGTCCATCGACCTCCTCAGATCCATTTCGCGCTGTATCCTCCTCGTCTCCCCATCGATTTTCCATGATTGATCTTTCCAGGAGTCCAACTTGGCGTTGGCTAGGCCTAAGGCTTCTTCGTCGACGGCGAGGGCATTTGTATGGTGTTGAGAGGCCACCTCATCAGGGGGGGAGAGAGAGGGGGGAGGAAGCGCGGGCGCGACGGGCAATTTCCCACTTGCAACCCGCGCAACCCGCCGGGCCGCCAGTGGAGGTTGATTTGGACGGTGAGGTTTTGTCGGCGCTGGGTTGAAGTATGGGTCGGCAGTCGGGAATGGTTGTGGCACACCAATTGGCATATTCTTCCCAGTTAGCCTCGCCTCATCCTCGCTCATCGCCAAAATTTGGGCTGTGTGGCGATTTAACGCTTCCTGCTCCTTCTTCTCCTCCTTGGTCTGCTGCAACACTCCATTGATCCGACTTCCGACCCTTACCACGGGTTGTTCCATCGGCGCTGTGGTGGCGTAGACAATTTCTTCTACCTCGCCCGGCTTAGCTCTGCCGGCTGCTCCCCATAAATTTTTTCCAAATTTCCCAAATTTCTTCATATATATATTACAAAGATTTTTTTGCCAGCATATCAGCAAGAATTTGAATAACCTCTTGTTCTTTTTTAATAAACGCACGAGTATTTGGCATTATATATATTCTCTCTAATGTTTATATAAGTTATTAACAATATATCCTCCTTGCTGGTTGTTGCCGAAAGACTTTCCTAAAATATTTTTTACACGAAAAAAATTATTAATATCAGTTAATAGTATAAATGATTATATTACTATTAGTAACAACTTTTATGTATGCATTGATGACATTGTATCGTAAAACGCATTTACTAAATGAATTCAATATACAAACATGGATGATGATCAATTCAGGGGTTATGTTTGGGATATTATGTTTGATAGCATTGCTAAATCCAAAAGAATTTTTCGATAAAAATATCATATCGTCTTTGAAAAAAAATATGACATCGATAGCGATATATAAATGCGTTGGTATTATAACAACATTTGTTTGGTTATATTTGTTAAAAAAAACTGATATGTCAAAACTGATGCCATTAAACATGATATTGGTGACATTATTTACAACAGTAATGGGAGTAATTGTTTTGGATGAAAAAATAACATCTAAACAATCTATTGGAATTTTAATGGCAATGTGTAGTATTTATCTTATACAATATTAACTATCGTCGGCACATTCTTCGGTACCTTCTACAGACCCTTCTACAGACCCATCTTCCGCACTGTGTTCCGTGTCCGAGCCTTCTTCCGCACTGGGTTCCGTGTCATCATCTGACTCATCGACGTCCATATCGCAAACGTCGTCTTCTTTTTCAACATTAAAATTAATATTGGAAGATGAATTACCGTGTGCAACTTTGTGTTCATTGAGAACATCGTCTTTATCGTGGTAGTTGGTGAAGTTATTATTTGCTACACGGGCAATGGCGTCGAAAATTTCTTGTGTAAGCACTGTTCGGTTGCCTTGATTATCGTTAAATTGTATTGGCTGACACATGTCTGTGAGCTGTTGAATAATAGTTTGCTGATGTGTAATAAAATCCCGAATCTGTTCTGGTCCAAGTAGCTCTCCATTTACATCAAGTTGCATCTTATTATTACCGGATAACTGTTTAAGTTCGTTTTTAATTTCATTTTTAAAAGAAGTGAAACTGGTTTCAAAGTCAGGCACAGGCACAACAGGCACAGGCACAACAGGCACAGGCACAGCACACTGAGCAGTTTTAAGTTTATTAAAAAGGCTATTAACATAATCATTAACTTCATTATCAGAAATAATCTCCATTTCGTCGTTTTCATTTGTAAAAATATATTGGCGTTCTTGGGGACCGCTTGAGCCTGCTGCGCTTGAGCCTGATTTCAGTGTCCGTATTTCTTCTTGCATGCTTCTAATAATATGTGCGAGTTCATCATTGGAAAGTGTCTTATTGGTGCCATCGGGACCTTGCATAATAAGTTGGTGACTGCCCTGTTTTTTAAGATGTTCATTTTCAGCTTGTAAGTTTTTAATAATATTTACAACCTCAGGTGTACTAAGTTCTTTGTTGTTACCTTCCGAGTCTTGCACGACAATCTTGCCATTATCGGCAGCTTCTTTCGAGCGTCGCATTTCAATTTCTTTAGTTTGTTTGATGACATCGGGTTTCATATCGGGTTTACCGTCGGGGTAATCTTTAATAAGTTCATGAATTTCATACATGTAAAAGTTTTTGAGGTCGGATTGTTTAACAAATTGGTCAACTGTTTTATCACTTTCTTTCACAAATGCATTTTTATTCGCGAGGAGTTTACGTTTATCAAAAGTATTATGATCATGTGAAAAAACAAGAATAACTTTTTTAGGGTCAAGTTGAATAAATGGTACCGTATAATTTTTTAGAAAGGCCTTTTCCTCAGCTAGTGCGGCATCGTTATCATAAGCATGGTCGTCGAGTAATTTGCGTTTGAAAGCAAATGTGCCGGCAGTGGCATGTGTAGCAGAATAAGGACCAAATTGATAAACCTTTTCTAAACTATTAAAATAAATATATATTTCACTACAACCGGCACATAAAACTTTTGGATGGGAAACTAACATATCTACTGCATGACTTACACGTTCAGGTGGGTAATAATCGTCATCATCCATATAAACAATAATATCACCGATAGATTTAGCATGCATTAAGTTGCGTTTTTTACCAAGTGACATTTTTTCATCATATTTAAAATATTTGACAACAGAGCCGACGTCTTTGAACAGATCTTCTACTTTATCGGTGCCGTCATCAATGACAATCCATTCCATACGGTGCTTGGGATAAGTTTGATGGTTAAAGCATTTGATGCATGCTTCTATAAAAGGTCGTCTGTTAAAAGTAGGAGTACAAACACTAACAAATGGAAGTTCAGGTTTAGGTTTCTTTTTATTTCGGCCCATTAAATAAATATAATAGAATTTTTTAAGCTATTAAACTAATAAATATTAAGAAATAACAATTCCTTTTGTTTTCCATAATAGGAATATAATGGCCAAGAAGCTTCCAATCATAGCTTGTGGTCCAAAGAAAGTATTTGTGGGTCCAATACTTAGTTTAATTAAGAATACCCAAAAGGTGGCGTTTGCAATTGTTTGAATTAATTGTTTAAGTTGTTCGGTATTATTGTCAGTGGTAGATTTATATGCATATAAAAAAGGTGCGGCCAAAATGAAATAACTTAGTGAAAATAATTGAATAGAGGTCCATAATCCCATACATGCCATTAATAATATGATAATGACGCTGGAATATGGTGTAAATAATCCAGTTATAAGTAATACCAAAAACCATACAATAGGTGAAAACAATCGTGTTCCGACAAAAGGCCAAATATTATCTTTAATTTTCAGGAGGGGGACGAGCATATTGGATACAACTGAAATTAATGTTCCGATAATAACAATCATGGGAACAATGGCCAGTGAGAGGGGTATATTAAGCATAAATTTCGCCGTATTCCTCCCAGCCCCTCCGGCGCCACCAGGTACATAACCGCATACAGGTCGGCATCCTTCAATTGTCATATTAAGAAGCATCCGACCTAAGGCAAATGTGGTTGAGCCTGAATCAATA
>CAJQIN010000032.1 GCA_905478465.1 Minisyncoccota bacterium
GGAAAGGAGCGGGACAAGCGAAGCCGGCACAAGCGGCACAAGCGGGACAAGCGGCACAAGCGGGACAAGCGGCACAAGCGGGACAAGCTGGACAAGCGGGGTCATCGGAGTCATCATCGGAGTCATCGGACTCATCCCCACCATCCACACCATCCACCCCATGACCCGAACCATGATTTAGGCATTTCAGATAAATAATATATATAAATAATATATATGGTTCGTGTTTTCGAAGGACATAGTAAAGACGACAACATAAATAATATTGAAAAATTAATAAAAATAGAATATTATGATGGGAGATTAGACGAAGATTATATAATCGTATTTAAAATTTTTGTCGGGTTTTTTATTCCATTAATTATATTAGGATATGTACATTCCAAAGAACTCATAAATGATAAGATTTATTTTAGAATTTCGATTCTAATATTTGCTTTAATGTTTGTATTTGCGATTGGCAAAATCGTTGACATGTATTGGATAAATAAAATGCATTATGATAAATATGACCGATTATATGGTCCCCAACCAGGAGCAGGAAATATACTTGCACAAAATCTTAAAGCGTTTAATACAAATACAAATAATCCGGCAGAGACATCACTGTCAGATGAATGAGAGTTGCACGGGTGGCCATTATATATTTATTATATTAATTAATATATAATGGGCTCCGCCACCCCGATAGACTTCAACGAAGTCGCGAAGGATATGATAGAATTAATAGTAGAGAATAAGGACATTGACCGTTGGATTGATGAAAAAGCAAAAATAGAGTCAGAGGCTTGGGGTGAGGGGGTGTTGAAGAAGATGCAGGAGAAGTCGGATGTTCTTCAACCCGCAGGCGGCACAACCTTTGACGAAAACTTTTGTCTTTCGCATCTTTTAAAATATACGTATAATGTTGCTATGCTGCAACGTCAGCGCAAAATTTTAGAGGATTATCTAATCTATGTACAAAATGATAACAAAATATATGGCACGGATACTGCAATGGGTAGTAAAAATTTACATCAAATGAAAGCATTATATACGAGCCAATATACTATATTGGTCGATTTTTGGATTAAACGATTTAGAATTATATATTATTTCATTTTGGTTGTATATATAGGCATATTAGTAAAAAATAGAAAATACCGCTCAAAAATGCATATTGGCATAGCAGTTTTATTATGTGTATATCCATTAATTATTAATCATATAATGGTACGATTACTTTCTGCAATGGATTATATGTTTCAATATACCCCTGCAAATGCATATCGCAATCTATATAATCAAAATATCAATAAATTAGAAAAAGAGGATATTTATGTACATTATACGCAAATACCATATTAAGGGTCAACAATATCTTCGTCGTCATCATCTTCATCTTCGATTTTAATATGATGCCATCCTTTTTTGGGATATGTGCCATATTTCCTTTCAAATGTTGCATATAACTCATCAAGTTTTGAAGGTTGTTTTCCAGTTTGTAGTGTATACCACGACTTAAATACCATCCCAAGTGCCCGTTTTTTAATACAATCTTTTTCATTATCAGTGCTCCGAATTTTTTCAGTGATAAACCGCGAAATGTAGTCTTGTTCATTCCTGTATCGATTACTCGCATCAAGAACTTCTGAACAATCTTGAACAATAGATTTGTTTTTATGAACACGCTCAATCAACATATTCATCAATACTGGTAACCATTCTTTAAACCTATCGTTTATTTTCATATTAATTTTGAAATGAAACCTATTACTCGAATCATAATCTGCATCGCAAACAAATTTTGATTTAAACGGACAAACACGAATACGGCGCCATGTACCATCGTCATTGCTCTTAATTTCCATCAAATTATTAGTGCAAACGACAAGTTTAAATTGTGGAGTGAATGTTACAGTATCGCCATATAATGCTCTACCTTGTAATGCATCCCCCCCTGTAATTTCTTTCATGGTACCTTCATTGATAGTGTCTCCTTTCGATGGCTCCTGAATAACAGCATACCGTCGCCCAATGAGCTGAAATATTTCAGGAGATGCCTTTCCAATATCCATCCGCTTTTGAGTAAGAAGACTGGCAGGTACGACACCTTTGTAATCTCCCAATAACAAGGACATTAGATCTACCAGTTTGGATTTGCCATTACTACCGCCACCCGTATAGATATTAAAAGTTTGGTTGTGATTAATGCCAATAAGAACAGATGACATGTGTTCCCACATATATTCACATAGAGCATGGTCTGGAAATAATTGCTTCATAAAGTCGATTATCTCACTTCTAATAAGCGCAGAATTTTTAATAGTATTATCTGGATAATAGGCGTTATTTGTTGACAATGTAATGTAATCATCAGGTCTCCCTTCTCTAAATTGGTTTGCTGCAAAATCGTATACACCATTTTTGAATCCCATAAGGTATACGTTTTTATTGAGTTCTTCCAAAAATCGTTGATCATAAAATTCCAGTTTAGCCTGTGCCATTATACCTCTCTGACCAGTGTTACTTCTAAGGATTTTCATTATATTTAAAATGGCTTTTTGTTTACTATTAAAATCTATGATGGCATTGTCTAACCTGGCGGCTTCTACTGGGTCATTACAATGTCTTTTCACATCATTGGCACCGCCTATAAGTTTGAGTGTCTCTTGTGACCGTTGAAGATATAATTTAAATATATGCGTAGGCAATTTTAGCTGTAAATCAACTGCTTCTTCATTGAATTTCCACCTATTATCAACAAATTCATACCATTTATTTTTTGACGGTGATACACAGACATAATCAAACTTGTACTTGCAATAAAGGACAAGTGCAATACTATAATCGCTGCCATTTTCCGAAATACTATCATCAATAAATCGAGATAATGTATCGTCGCATACAGTATCAAATTGTTCTTTATTGGATGTCCTAGCCCAATATATAATCGATAACTCGGTAATTTGATTGCAATCTCCAGTGTTATATCCGTCCCAGTCAGCAATACGTGTACAAATATCACAGAAATCAAAGCTTGAACTTTGGGCACAGAATCGAAGCCATGGAAGCAACATTTGTTCGCCAACAGATTTAAGGGCAAACCCAACCTTTAACCATTTATTATAACTACCTGGACCATAATATTCTTCCGGCAAAATCATAATTAGATCAAATAACTCTTTGTTTTTATAATCATTATTAGAATTGAGAGAACTCGCCCATAATGACATTTGGTCCTCTAATTTTTGCATTGAATCAATATGCGAATAGTCTATTTGTACCAATTGTTGAGAAGTTACCGGAGCCTGTTGCACAGCAAGAAGATTTCTAGGTGCTCGTTTTTTAAATTTATTGGCAACTTCGACAACCGCACTATCTTTGATTGCAAAGTCGGGGTGTCCAGTAAATCGTGCAGATATTTTAATAAAATGGGGCATAGATTTGTAATCATCTCTATCGTCCATTTGAATCGCCTCTCCGAAATCACTTGTTTCTTCACTATACGTATGCTGCCTATGTTGTGTCATTTCATATGCCTGATGACTAGGTTTTCTTGAACCATACATTTGCCACGCCACACTACCCTGTGTAATACCTTCGTCTATTACATCACTCCAAGTGTTAGTTATTGGAATATCATCCAAAATATCTGGTAGTTTTTCTAGAACTTTTAGCCGCAATAGGCGCTGATATTCATGTGACATTTTAATTCCGATAATAATATGTATGCCATCTTTCGTTATTGCTTTATCGGGAATAACATTAACATTCTGCTTTTCAAATACATATACCGAAAAGACGCTATCTGTAAAATTGATTATATCATTCAATGACTCCAAATAACAGTATATAATATTTTCTATATCGTCATTTGTATGCTGTCGAGTTGTAATATCGGTTGAATATCGAAAATCTAGATCAATCAATATGGGACCATAATCACCAGCAGCATCACTTAGTTGTCGTTCTGTCATATGTTCCTTTTGCCGTTTTTGAAAAATTTCTGTACAATATAGTTCACAGAATGTTGTGTATTCTTCCCCCCCAATATGAAGAGACGCTCCATAAACACCCGCCTCCTCATTGCCTATAATGGTATTAGTTATTTCTAATGGTGGTGTTTGTCCCTTACTGGATTTATGTTCTTTTAAAAATTTCTTGTAACCATTTGGCATTTTATAATATATGTAGATATATTTAATTCATTTCAATTTTAATATATAGAAGCAATGATAATAATATAATAATGTCGGCGTCAAACGCACCTATTAAAGAGTCAAAAACCAAGGAAATATTTTTATCAAATTCAACCATAAAGCGCTTACTGACTGATGTAAAATCTCTTTACCAAAATCCACTCAGTGAGCATAATATACACTATATACATGATGACAAAGATGTTTTAAAGGGGTATGCACTTATAATAGGCCCAGAGGAGACAGTATATTATGGGGGTGCCTATTTATTTGAATTTAATTTTCCGGATAACTATCCTTTTTCGCCACCGACGCTTAAATTTCAAACGACAGATGGTGTGACAAGATTTAATCCAAATTTATACAAAAATGGCAAAGTATGTGTATCCATCTTAAATACATGGCAAGGCGAAGAATGGTCTTCTTGTCAAACAATTTCTTCTGTTTTATTAACATTAGTATCATTGTTAAATAATAAGCCATTATTAAATGAGCCTGGCATTACGGAAAAACATCCTGAATTTAATAAATATACTAGGAGTATTCATTATAAAAATATTGACATTGCAATCATTGGATTTTTAAATATTGATAATTGGTCTTTGAATTTTAAACAATTTTATGAGATATATTTAGAGTACTTTCATAAAAATAAAGATACCATAAATGATATAATTGTACAATTTAAAGATAGGGGAGAACCAGAAAAAGTTCATATAAGTTTGTATTATATGAACACTGAAATAAATTATGCAAATTTATACGAGAAATTTAACAAAGCCATCGAAGTTATAAATAATTGATATTAAAATAATAAACTCTATAATAAATATAATGAACTTTTGTTCGAAATGTGATAATATGTATTATATTCGTTTATCTTCACCAGAAGAAAATACATTAGTCCATTATTGTAGAAATTGTGGCAACGAAGACTCAGCATTGTCCTCAAATGAACTTAGTGTATCAAAAATCGAGCTCAAAAAAACCAAACAAACCCAAGGCATTTATATCAACGAATATACAAAACTTGACCCAACTGTTCCAAGAATCAAGGATATCGATTGTCCCAATAATACATGTATTTGTAACACATCCGCCGAGGAAGAAAATGATATCTTATACGTCCGATATGATGATGATAATATTCGCTATATTTACATGTGCTGTCATTGTGATACAAAATGGAAAAGTGCAGAAATGTAATAATTATTTTATATATTATTTTTAATAAATTGAATTAAATCTATAAGCATTATATAATATAGTAATGGCGAGTTCTGTATTAGCGAATAAAACTACCGATGGAGTCGAGCCCACTCCCGAACAATTGGCGAACCCAGACATTGAAGATGATGAAGAAGACGGCGAAGAAGAGATGGAAGAAGAAGATGGCGAAGAAGAAGAAGAAGATGATGAAGTTGAAATCGGTGAAGATGGTGACATTATAGCAACAGCAGAGGTTGAAGAGAAAATGACACTTGTAGGTTTGGATGAATTGGATGGAGATGCAGATCTTGATATTGACGATGAAGATGATTTAGAATATGACCCAGATATTCTCAAAAAACTCGAATCTAATCATGATATTATTTCAAAAATACATCCAGAACAATTATCAATTTCAACAGAAGAACTGAATGCACTTGTTAAAGTTGTTCGAATAAAGACCGCATCATTGTAGATGACACGCATCGAACATATCCGGTGCTTTCCAAATATGAAAGGGTACGTGCTATTGGGCAACGGGTCAAACAATTAAACAGCGGATGCAAAGCCTATATTGCTGTTGACAAACATATTGACAATTATATTATTGCGGAACAAGAACTTAAAGAAAAAATTCTGCCAATTATTATCAGACGGCCAATTCCATCAGGAGCATGTGAATATTGGCGACTCCAAGATTTGGAAGTTCTATAACGTTAGCATTTCCATCTTGCTGGACATTCTGTACACTGGACAAATGTCGTCATCGGCTCATCAGCTGACCTAGTCTGCATTTGATAATACGTTGTTTTTTCTGATTTACATCGCCGACATTTAAATGCTCCTTCAACAATATTTGCTGAGATGGTGGTTTTACTTTTATCTCTTTTCATTTTTTCTTCAATCATTGGTTTCCAACGTTCAATTGCCATTTCCTGATGACTCATCGCACCAATCTCACTGCTGTGAATGGTTCTAGCATTTATTCTCTCTATGAGATCCGTATGTTGTAAATTATAATGAATCGTTCTAAGTCTATCAGTATAAATCATGACAAAATATGGATTAGACCATCCACACACAAGATTTTTCTTTTTTGCCTCTGCCAAAGCATAATTATATACTCCCAACATTATATTGCTGATTCGATGTTGGGAATTATAATCTTCTCCGTCTTTTTTGATTTTTACCGGTCTTATCATTTCACCTCTGTCATTTTTAAGCTGTTTTAACATATCATACATGTTCTGCTGGAATTGCCCGGGATTTTTAATTACGCGCATATTGCAATATATATATTATATATTACTATATCAATTTTTAATAAGCTATTAGACGTGATTCATATGTAGAACCTTCACTTGTCAATCCATAACCATATTCATAATCACACTTCCAGTCTCCATTTCCTATGTAAATTGGGTCACCATATATTATTAATTCGCCAAATGGAAATGGACCTTGGCACGCCCCATTCATAGCCTGTTTCATCGCTTTAACCACCTCTGGTTTATAACGCACCCTCTGCCCATTTTTAAATTTTGGTCGAGGCGGCAGCGAATGCGCATGATGTATCATAATCTTTATTTGGATGTCATTTGGCAACTGTTGAAACTTCTCTTCCATAAAAGTATTCGGCATAATTCTGATTAATACTTTTAAGATATTACTATATCAATTTTTAATATTATTCTGTGCCGCCTGTGCCACCTGATTCTCCTGTGCCTGATTCTCCTGTGCCTGATTCTCCTGTGCCTGATTCTCCTGTGCCGCCTGAT
>CAJQIN010000033.1 GCA_905478465.1 Minisyncoccota bacterium
TATGTAGGGCGCTCACCAGATTTAACACTTCTCGATCTTATTCAAGAGGGAAACCTTGGACTTTTTAAAGCTGTTGATAAATTTGATTGGACAAAAGGATACAAGTTTTCTACATATGCCACCTGGTGGATCCGTCAGGCTATCACACGTGCACTTGCTGACCAGTCTAGAACTATTCGTGTGCCAGTTCATATGGTGGAAACAATTGCTAAGTATAAACAAGTCGTACGACGTCTTTCTCAGGATATTGGACGAGAACCACTGCCAGAAGAGATTGCTGTTGAAATGAATCTTGATGTGGAGAAAGTCTATCAAATCGAAAAGATTGATCAAAATACTGCATCACTAGATAGTCCTACAGCATCAGATGATGATGATGGAAAATCAACACTTGGAGATTTTGTTTCAGATGATAAAATTCTTACACCAGATCAAGACACCTCACGCAGAATTATTGCTGATCAGATTCGAGAAGTTTTGAATGATCTTCCTCCAAAAGAGAGACGTATTCTTGAGATGCGAAATGGTCTTACTGATGGAATTACTCATACTCTTGAAGAGGTAGGTAGAGAGTTTGGTGTTACGCGAGAACGTATTCGACAAATTGAAGCTAAGGCTCACGAGAAAATTCGTCAGCATGACAAGATTGATAGACTAAGAAATTATTTTTAATTTTTGAATTGATAATAATCATTAAAAAACAACACAGACTAAGTCTGTGTTGTTTTTTAATGATATAAGATTGCAATATAACATCTTTTATTTCGCCTGCTTCCTTTCATAATTGTATGAAAGTAGGGGAATAAATATAAGAGTGAGCAATGTTCCATACATCAGTCCAAATGCAATTGTAAATGCAAGAGGAGCCCACATGGCCGATACAAACGTGAGAGGAATCATGCCGACAATTGTTGTAAGCGTTGTAAGAATAATTGGACGTACTCGACCTACTGCAGCCTCTAAAACAAGTTCTTTTGGAGACATATCTGGGTTTTTAGATTTAATATGGGTCAGTCCATCCAGAAGTAGAATCCCATGATTGATAATAACACCGGCAAGAGCAATAATTCCTAGAAATGCTGTGAATGATAAGGGTTGTCCTGCAAGGAATAGTCCCCACAATACTCCTGTGAGTGATAATGGAATTGCTGATAAGAGCCTGAATGATATACGAAAAGAATTAAATTCAAGTATAAGGATGGTAAACATAAGAACAAGTCCCGAAAGTAGTGCAATAATCATCTCTTTGAATGTTTCTTTGATCTCCTCGTCTTCTCCTCCGTATGTAACATGAACTCCTTCAGGTAATTCAATGTTCGATACTTCTTTTTGAATAGATTTAGTTATTTCAATTGCATTAGAACCATCTTCAATATGTGCTTGTATTTGTCCGATACGCACTCCATTTTGATGGTTTATAACTGAAGAGCTTCTGTTTGCGGTGATTGTGACAAGAGATCCTAGTGGGATATTTCCTCGATTAGTTGTAATTGGTATGTTTGCAATACTGTCAGAAGTTGCAATTGTTGTGTCCTCTGGGTTTACAAAATCTGGATTTAAATCAAACATTATCCGTACTTCAATATCATCACCATCTATACGAACTTTAGTTGCTTCCAATCCAGATACAGCTGTCTGAATAGTTGAGGCTATAGATGCAGTAGAAAGTCCATATGTTTGTGCTTTTTTTCTATCTACATGTATCTCTATTTCCGTACCATCATTTGATAATGAAGAGGAAACATTACGCGTATTATCTGTGTTAGAAACAATGCGTTCTATTTGTTCGGTTGCAAGAGAAAGTGAGTCAGTATCAGCACTCCAGATTTTGACAACAATTGGAGCACCAGAAGGAGGTCCGCCATCGACATCCATAACAGAAACTTTTGCATTACCAAAATCGGTATTTGTAAATTCATTTCGAAGATCATTTGTAATATCTAGACTTGTTGCACCATCTCGTTCCTCATCAAGATTCACTGTAATATTCGCATATTTTGTATTTGATCCATTGTTACTACTGTTAAATACTGAAGAGTTTCCAATGGTTACCATATATGAACTAAGATAAGGAACTTTTTCGGAAACAATTTTCTCTACTTTTTTTGTTGCCTCGTCTGTTGCTGAAAGGGCAGTTGCTTGAGGCATTTCAATTTCTACATAAAAGAAATCAGCATCACTTGAGGGAAACATTGATACCCGTAGGAGTCCCGTTAAGGGTAAGAAAATTCCTCCAACAAAAGCAAGAGTCAGAAAGCTGTAAAATAACCACTGAACTTTTCTAGAAGAAAATAGAGTTTTTATTTTGTGTTGGTACCAATGCGCAATCTTGTCCCATATATATTCTCGATATACCGCAAAACGACTTTCTTCGTGCTTGATAAGTCCCAGTGCAATTGTTGGTATAAAGCCAAGGGCTACAATAATAGATGAAATAAGAACAACAATTATGGTAAATGGGATAGATTTTACAAATTGTCCTATAATACCGGATAGAAAGAAAAGTGGAATGAACACCGCTATGGTTGTGGATACTCCTGCAATAAGTGGCCACCCAAATTCTTTGACAGCTTTTTTGGCTGCGTCATATTTTTGCATGCCATTTTCTCTGTTGGTATGAATACCTTCAACTATCACAATACCAGAGTCAACAAGGATACCGATTGCGATAATTAGAGAAAAAAGTGATAAGAAGTTTATGGTATTTCCTGTTGCCCACATGCCGATAAATGCCATAAAAAATGAGAAGGGTATGGCAAGGGCAGCAACAAGAGATTCATAAAAACCAATAGCAATAAATAACACAAGCATGACAAGTAAAACTGTTTGTGTACCCGATCTTGTTAGTTCGTTAATAGATGTTCGAACTTCTTCAGCAGAATCGTAGGTAACGGAAATCTCAGATCCAGATAAGAGTGTGTTTTCTAGTTCTTCTAAACGATCTTTTATATTTTTTGATGTGGTTAGGATGTTTCCGCCAGAAGCTTTATAAACATTCAGTGAAAGAGCAAACTGAGTCTCGTTACCATTTATTTTAAGACGCGAAATACTAGAGGTCTTTTCATACCCGTCTATAACTGTTGCGATGTCAGATATCAGGATGTTTCCCGAAGGGGTATTTATCGGAGTATTTTTTATTGTTTCTACATCATCAATGCTTCCTTGAAATTGTATTGGGTAATCAATATTTTCTACAGTGAGTGTGCCAACTGGTGCCGATGCATTTGCACTTTGCAGTGCATAACGTACCTGTTCGGCACCAATGTTGTGATTAATTAAGGAGTCTTTATTTATGATGACTGATATCTGTCTATCACGTGTTCCACTTACCTCAACTTTAGAGACGCCTTCAATAGAGATAAGATCATCCTTTAGATCATTACCAAGCGCTGTTAAGGCTTCAGGTGCAAGGTCACTACCAATACCAACTATAAGTATAGGCTGATCCTGAAAGTCTACTTTTGTTACTGTAGGAACTTTGGCGTCAGATGGAAGATCCCGACGATTGATTTCTATAACATTTCGCAAGTCTTGGATAGCAGTTTCAATATCTACTGAAGTAACAAACTGAGCTGTAATCATTGAAAGACCTTGTCTAGATACAGAGGTGACCTCGTCTATGTTTGAAACATTTCTTACCGCCAGTTCTAGTTTGTCTGTAACAAGTCTTTCAACATCTGCGGCTGTTGCACCAGGTAGGGAGGTGGTAACTATCCCGATAGGTATAACTATTTCAGGGTTTGATTCCTTGGGCATGATAAATAAAGAATAGGTTCCTGCGATAAGAAGTATCACCATTGCCAGGATAGTAAAGGCTCTTCTTTTGAGAAAAAATTTCCATATAAGGTACATAATATTATTTTGTGTTTATTACATCGCCAGCTTTCAGGCCACGTACATCTTTTATAATATGTTCACTACCGGTAAGACCTTGTACATTTATATTTTCTGCTCGTACTAATCCTGTAGTGACAAGAAGTGTGTTAAGTACTCCTTGTGAATTAGCTGTAAATACATAAGCACCTCCTGGTGTGTATTTAACAGAGGAAAGAGGGAGATCAAATGATTTTTCTGTTTCAGAGGTGTTTTCGGGTATAATAATTGCAATATCTGTACCTAGAGAAATGATATCTCCAACATGTACATTGAGAGAGGTAAGGGTTCCGTCAAAAGGAGCTTTTATGATAGTTTTTTCGTACATTGCCTCTGCCGCCTGAAGTGCGCCAAGAGCTTGTTTGATGCTTGCTTCAACTGCTGATGTATTTCCACCTATGCTGCTCGACAATGTTCTTCTTAGGTCTGATTCTGCATCAGTAATATTTAATTTTGTGTTTCGAAGAGATTGTATGTTTGTGGTAATTATTGTTTTGACACTGTTAATGTCACTTTTGTACCCATTTAATGTCTCTCTGTAGTCTGTTGAGGTATTTTTTTCTTCATTAAGAACTTTGTTATACAGGATGTTAAGTAGTGTTGAAATGTCTTCTGAAACAGATATAGCAGTATCTAGGTGCGAAGATATTTCTTCATCGGAAATATCTAAGATTGTTGATTGATCCCATCTTTCAAGGGCGTAGTCTATGAGTTTTTTGTCCCAAACATAATCATTCAAATCTAGAGTTGCTTTTTCTAAGCCAGAAAAATAATAATCAATAGTTTCTTCAACTATGTTTTGAGAAGAAATAAGGGATGAACGTAGGGTGCTTTTGGCTGAAGTATAGTTACTTGTGAGTATTTCCTCTTTGTTCTCTATACCAAAGGTACTTTGTTTTGAATTTGCAAGAGTAGCTTCGTATGCTCCTTGGGCTTGGGTAAGGGATGCTAGTTGGGAGCTATTTTCAATCTTGGCAATGACTTGCCCTTTTGATATCTTTTGATTTTCATTAATAACACTATTTACCCTGCCACCACTTTCAGAGCGAACTACAAATGAATCACCATTAGCAGTTGGTGCAAATGAACCAATAGCACCTGTAGCATAGTCAGATACCGCAATAGTTTCAGCGGTTAGGTGTGGAATCGTTGTTATTGTATTCTCTGCATTTTGTTTTTGGATAAAAATAAATCCGATTATTGTTCCGATAATAAAGAAAACAATTAATATTTTTATTTTATTATTTTTTAGAGTATTTTTCATATTTTTGTATTATTCTTTTTTGTAATTTTTTTGTGAAGTTCTGCTAATGATTTTAGTTCTGTGTCGCTGAGTGTTTTGAATATTTCTCCAAGGCTTAGGTTGATATTTTCTTGTAAAGAAGATAGTAGGGAAGAGGCTTTCTCTGTAGCACAGATAAGGTAGGAACGATGGTCATTTGGGTCAGTAGTTCTTTGTATGTATTTTTTATGATCCAGTTCTTTTAGTAGTTGACTAATAGCACTCTTAGTTACTCCTAGTTTCAGAGAGAGTGTTTTTGTGCTGATACTTGGGTTCTCTTTGATGATACTTAGGATTGTCCATTCAGCAGGGGTGATTGAAGAGTGTGGAGTGTTTGAAACGCTACAACAAGCTTCTCTTTTGACGTGATGTATGGATTCTATTATTGACTGTATGTGTGTGTTTCTCATAACGTTAAGTATCTTAACTATATGTAAAGGCCGTGTCAAGGTAAAAATATTGAGTATGAAGTTCTGTTATAATACTTTTATGATAAAAACTTTCGAAAATGAATACAACCGTCTCAATACTGCTCAGAAAAGGGCTGTAGATACTATCGAGGGGCCTGTAATGGTCATAGCTGGTCCTGGGACAGGTAAGACACAGATTTTGACACTCCGTATAGCAAATATACTCAAACGGACACAAGCAAGCCCTGAGAATATTTTAGCACTTACCTTTACAGAATCAGGAGTTTCTGGTATGCGAAAACGTCTTGCTGAACTTATTGGAAGTGAAGCATATCAAGTGACTATTACTACATTTCATTCATTTGCAAATGACATCATTAAGAAGTATCCAGAATATTTTCCGAATATTATTGGTTCAGATGCTATAACTGAAGTTGAACAAATTACAATTTTGCAAGATATTATTGAAAATACAAAGTTGGAACTGTTAAAACCGTATGGTGATGTGTTTTTGTATGTGAAAGATATTTCTCATGCTATAAAAAGTTTGAAGAGAGAGGGCATGTCTCCTGAAGAGTTTACTTTGGTGGTTAATGAAGAGATTAAGCAATTCGAGCAGATAGAAGATCTTGTGCACGAAAAAGGGGTTCACAAAGGAAAAATGAAGGGTAAGTATGTTACGTATAAGAAGCAAATTGATAAAAATAAAGAGCTTGCTTCTGTGTATGTGTTATATCAGGAATCTTTAAGAGAAAAAAGGGGATATGATTTTGAGGACATGATTGTAGAAGTTCTCAGGGCTCTTAGAAAAGAAGCGGAGCTTCTTCTAATCCTTCAAGAACAATATCAGTACATATTAGTGGACGAGCATCAGGATACAAATAATGCTCAAAATAAAATATTAGCTCTTTTGCTTAATTTTCATGATAATCCAAATATTTTTGTTGTAGGAGATGAGAAGCAAGCGGTGTATCGTTTTCAAGGAGCTTCACTTGAAAATTTCTACTATTTTACACATCTGTATCCAGCAGCCGAAGTTGTTAATCTTTCAGAAAACTATCGTTCTACGCAACGAATTCTTGATTCTGCGCATAGTATTATTCCAAAAGAAGAAAAATTGAAGGCTGCTTTAGAAAAAAAAGATCATCCTATTTCTCTAGTTTCTTTACCAAGCCTTTCATCTGAAATGTTCTATGTAACAGATGAAATACAAAAGCTACTTGCAGAAGGGACAATACCTTCAGAAATTGCTGTGCTTTATAGGAATAATAAAGACGCCTACGGTATCATCCCTCTTCTTGATGCAAAACAAGTACCGTATCGTGTTGAATCAGATAAGAGTATTTTCGAGGAATCTATTGCAAAAAAGATTTTGATATTGCTTGAGGCTATAGAACATTTTGGAAATGATGAGAAAGTAGCAAGAGCACTTCATCTTGATTTGTTTGGTGTGACAGCTCTTGATGCTTATAAAATAATTCATGCTAAGGGGTATAAAAGAAAAAAGGGGCTATGTGATATGTTGCGAGATAAAAAAGAATTATCCGTGCTTTCTTTGGAAGATCAAGGTGCTGTAGAAGCTTGGTACAAGCAAATGTCGGTATGGGCAAAAGAGGTAAAAAATATTGATGCCGTAACTTTTTTTGGAGAACTTATACATGCATCAGGAATTGTTGCTGAAGCTATACGGGCTAATATTGAGTACACACTGTCTATTGTTGATCGGTTATATGATGAAATAAAATCACTTTCCTTGAAGAAGGATGGAGTTATGCTAAGTGATTTTCTTGATTACGTTGATACTGTTAAAAAACATAATTTACTTATAAAACAAGGACAAACGCAGTCCGATCCAACAAAAATTCGTTTGATGACGGCACATCGTTCAAAAGGTCTTGAATTTGAACATGTGTTTATTATCAATGCATATGAGGGACATTTTGGGGGAAGACGTCATGTTGACAGGTTGAAGTTGCTTCCTCGCGTGTATAAACTTCTTGATATTGATCAGGGTATTCTTGAGGAAGATTCTGATGCCGATGAGCGTAGACTATTTTATGTAGCACTAACACGAGCAAAAAAGAGTGTTGTAATAACGTATTCTAAAAAGCTTGCTGATGGAAAAGAATTGTTGCCTTCAAAATTTGCTACGGATATACAAGAAAGTTTGATTGAAAGAAAAGATATTTCAGAACCTATTAAAGGTGTTGATCTTATGCAATCTTTTTCTCGAATGCCGGTACGTAAAACTATTTCAAACGAATTTGTCAGAGAGGTATTCTTGAAACAAGGGCTTTCAGTCACGGCTCTTAATAATTATCTAAAATCTCCATGGCAATATTTTTATCAAAATCTTATACGTATTCCAAGTGTACCGAATAAGCACCAAGCGTACGGTATTTCTGTACATAGTGCTTTGCAGTATCTTTTCACGGCTATTAAGAGAGAGGAGGAGGTGTCAAAAGAGATGCTTATTGATAAATTTAGATATTATCTTGGAGAACAACTGATGACTGATTCTGACCAGAAAGAGACTCAGAAAAAAGGAGAAAAATCTCTCTCGGAATGGTTTGACGGTTATTCAGAGACTTGGAATACTGATACCCAAAGTGAATTTATGATTCGTGGGGTACTTTTAACACCTGAAATACGTCTCACGGGAAAACTAGACAAGCTTGAGTTTTTAGGGTCACAGGAAGTGAACGTGGTAGATTACAAAACAGGAAAACCAAAAACCAAAAATGATATTTTGGGGAATACAAAAACATCTGATGGGAATTATTATAGGCAGTTAGTTTTCTACAAACTTCTTTTGCAGCTTTTTAAAGAGGGAAAGTATAATATGGTTTCTGGCGAAATAGATTTTATTGAACCAGACAATAAAGGAGGGTTGCATAAAGAAAAATTTGAAATACCTAATGAGGATGTGGAAGATCTAAAAGAGACAATCCTAAGGGTCTCAGATGAGATTATGAATCTTTCATTCTGGAATATTCCATGTGATCCTGAAAAGTGTGACTATTGTGATTTGGTAGATATTGTTAAGGAGGGTTCTGAAAAAAAGAATTAAATTTTAAGAGTGATCGGTGTTTATAATAAAAACACAGACAGAGAGTCTGTGTTTTTATTTATTATATTGTGTTTCTAGTTACTATTTCTATATATTTTCAAGTGCTGTATCTATGATAGCTTGAAACATTTCTATAGGCAGTGCACCTGAGAGTCCTAATCGTTTGTGGTCTTTTGAGATAGTGAAGATAACTTGATTTGTTTTATTGTATTGTTCTGCAAGTCCAGACACTAGTTCAAGTGTGGCATCATTGAATTCTGTTTTGTTTACAAGGATGTTGTATGGTGTACCAACATTTCCATTCACATGTGCTGCACTTTTTACAGCATCTTGAATATCTTCATTTACATCATCTATCCATTCTTCATTTTCAAGACATTGTACAAATGCTGTTTCATCAAGTCCTATTTCTACGGCCAATTTTGGAAGAAGATCGAGATCCAGACCATTATTTGAGGGTGTTTCTGCATATACCTTGTCTGTATATGACCAGAACGCTTCATTGCCACCAAGTTGTGATGCACACTCAAGTGCTCCTGCTTCAAGCATTGCTTTGGAATGTAGCTGTGTCAAAGGAAGTTCTCTGTATACCCATGAGAACTCATCAGGAGAATATATGGTGGTTAGTTCTTTGATGGCTTCGTGGTGTTTTTTACAGAACGGACATTCTGTGTCAGAAAATTCTACTAGCACGAGCTCTGCATCAATAGTACCTCGTATATGGTCAGTATCATTAAGGGGAGATAGTGTTAAATCTACTTCTTGGTTAGCAAATGCGGCCTCATTTGCTTGAGGAGGTTTGTTATTAAGGAAAACTGCTCCTGCAATGAGTAATCCAGCGATAAGGATTGAAACGGGAATAAGTGCTTTTTGATTCATGTATCAATAATATAAACGTATAATTTTATCAGTATATCATATATAATAATAACCAATGTTTTTCAATATTTTTTCAGGTTTTATTCTGGGTGTGGTTCAAGGTATCACAGAGTTTCTTCCTATATCTTCATCCGGACACCTAATTATTGTTCGAGATGTGTTAGGTCTTGCTGTGCAGAACAGTCTTCTTTTTGACGTCCTTTTGCATCTTGCCACCGCCTTGGCTATTATCATCTATTTTAGAAAAGATATTCTAGAGATTCTTTCTTTTAAAAAATCACAAAGGGTGCTTTTACTGAGTATTGTTTTAGGTACAATACCTGCCGTTATCGTAGGTATTTTGTTTGAGGATTCTATTAGTACTGTACTAAGAAGCCCTATTGTTGTGGTGTATAGTCTGTGTGCAGGGAGTGCATTATTCTTTTTTGCAGAATGGAAAGCAAAACAAGAAAAAAAACTAGAGGTTTCTCGAGGTATAGGTGTTGGATTATTTCAAGTATTGGCACTTATTCCTGGATTTTCACGTTCGGGAGCTACTATTTCAGGAGGATTGATTTTCGGTTTAACACGAGAGGAAGCTGCACGATTTAGTTTTCTACTTGGTATCCCTATTATGCTTGGGGCGGGTCTTCTTGAGATAATAAATTCATTTGAAATTATTAAATCTGGTGGTCTGAGTATAGATATGTTTGTAGGAGGGTTAACGGCTTTTATCGTGGGTCTTTTTGTTATCCATTTTCTTCTTCGTTTTTTGCGCAATCACAGTTTGAGTGTTTTTGCATGGTATAGAATAGTGTTAGCTATGTTACTTGTGATGTTTGTTGTATAAAAACAAATTTTTTAGAAAAGACTCTTTGTAAAACCTGTGTCGTCTATTTTTTCCCATTCAGAAGTATCTAGATTTATTTGTAGTACCGTACCGCCTTCTTTGAATTTAAGATAATTGTTCTCTCTAGCAAAATCATACAGATCTTTAGTTAGTTTGACATCATCTGTACAATATTTAATTATTTTGTCCATTTCACCATTGTTCCACCAAGTGATAGCGTCTAGCCCGTGTCCAGATTTTTTTAGTCCCAGGGTACCTTCTGCAACTTGGTCGAGCTTCATTCTTCTACCGTAGGTATTTTTTATTTCCTTCAATATGTCAAGACTACGAATTTTTGTAAGATCACCTTGGTAATATTTATTTAGAAGAGGGATATCGAAGTGATCAGAATTATATCCAATGAGTAGGTCTGTTTTTTCCAGTATAGGCCATAACTTGTGTAGCTCATCTTCTTTGAAGGGTGTGTATGTATTTGTTTCAGAATCGTGGATTACAACAACAGAAATACTTAAATCTGCAGGATTATTTGATCCTACTTCAGTGAAGGTGTTTTGACTTTCAATATCGAATACTACTTTGCGCATATAGAACAATATTATAGACTAACATGAGTTATATGAAAAATGTTATATGTCTATATAAAGAAAAGGGAGAGACTCCTCTTGAAAGCTTGAGGCGTTTTCAATCTGTGCATACTGAGTACATGAATGTTCCGTTAACTTATGCTGGCAGATTAGATCCTTTGGCAGAAGGTGTGCTTCTAGTGCTTGCGGGTGAGGAATGTAAAAAAAAGGGTGAATATCTGGGTTTGGATAAGGTATATGAAGTAGATATTTTATTTGGTATTAGTACCGATACATATGATATTCTTGGGATCATAGAAAATTCTTTTATAAATAAAAATCTTATAAAAAAGGACATTGAAGGTGTTCTAAAAAGTTTTGTAGGAGTTCGTCAGCAAAAATATCCTCCATATTCTTCTAAGACTGTTTCAGGAAAAGCACTTTTTCAGTGGGCAAAGGATGGTAAAATAAAGCAGGTATGTATACCTTGTAAAGAAGTGGAGATATTTTCGATAGATATAATGAGTTCTGGGTATATTAAAGGTTCTGTATTGTTAAAAAAAATACAAACTGATATTCAGCGTGTTTCAGGTGATTTTAGGCAAGAAAAAATAATTAAAAAATGGAAAGATTTTTTTGATCTTAAAAGAAGCGATATTAATTTTTTTAATACAAAAGTTCGGGTACATTGCTCGAGTGGAACTTACATGCGCAACCTTGCATATGAAGTAGGTGTGTTACTGGGTACAGGTGCTGTAGCATTAGATATAAAGCGAATAAGTATTGGTGAATATTGTCTCTCGGATTGTTTGTAGTATTTGCTATACTTAAACAATGGTAACTATATGGAATTCATTCATCGGAAATGTAACAGCTCCGGCATTTATTTGGCTTCTGTTCAGTGTCTTCGTCCTTATTGTCATTGGGTTATCAATTTTTATGTTTCGTTTGTGGAGAGATTATGGGGGACAAGAAAAACACATGCTCGTAATGAAAATAGTATATGTTCCAGTATTAGCTATATTTATTTTACTTGCAGCACTTGCTTTAACTGCCTTTAGTTTTTTATGATTAAATTAGAAAAAGGTGAGAAGCTTATATATGAGGTACATAAACATTCTTTTGTGTTTGTTGTGCACACAACAAAAGTTTTTGTATTTTCTGTTGCTCCTCTATTTTTAGTTACTGTTTTAGGGTCTATTTTTTCTTTGAATTTTTCTCCTAAGACACTTTGGTTTCTTATCTTTCTGTATATGTTATGGCTTGTTGTAATGTGGATGCGTTATTTTGTTGAATGGACAGACTATTATCTTGATACGTGGTATGTTACTGACCAAAAAATATACGATGTTTTGCAGACAGGTTTTTTTAATCGAGAAGTATCTGTCTTACGTTATGAAAATATAGAAGATGTAACTGTTCGGGTGAGTGGTTTGTTTCCAACTCTTCTTGATTTTGGAGATGTGCATATTCAAACTGCAGGAGAGGATAGTTCAAATTTTCTACTTACCAGTGCATGTTCACCAAAAGAAGTAAGAGAAATAATAGTGTCTGCCCAGAGCGCATATCGAGACAGGGGTAGTTCTTAGTGGTACAATATTTTTTTAGAATTATAATCATTAATTTTTAACATATGGCAACAATTTCTTCTATAAAAGCACGTGAAATTTTAGATTCTAGAGGTAATCCAACTGTAGAAGTAGACTTAAAACTCTCGGATGGTTCGTTTGGACGTGCGGGTGTACCATCAGGTGCTTCAACTGGTTCACATGAGGCAGTAGAGCTTCGCGATGGAGAAAACCGGTATGGAGGAAAGGGGGTAGAAAAAGCTGTTAATAACGTGAATACTGAAATTTGTGAGACCCTTGTCGGAAAAGAATTTTCACAAGAGGGTGTTGATACAGCTATGATTAATCTTGATGGAACCCAAAATAAGGGACGATTAGGAGCAAATGCTATTCTCGGTGTTTCAATTGCTTTCGCAAAGGCGCAAGCACAAAGTGAAAATAAACCACTGTATCGATATTTTGCAGATATTTCTGGTACAGAGAAGATCCAATTACCTATGCCAATGATGAACATTTTGAACGGCGGAAAACATGCGATGGATTCAGTCGATCTTCAAGAGTTTATGATTATGCCTCTCGGGGCATCATCGTTTAAAGAAGCTCTTCAGTGGGGTGCAGAAATTTTCCATGCTTTGAAGGGTATTTTGAAAGAACGAGGATTTACAACTACTGTTGGAGATGAGGGTGGATACGCACCATCGCTTACTAAAAATGAAGATGCCCTTGAGGTTATTATTGAGGCAATTAAAAAAGCTGGGTATGAGCCGGGAAAAGATATATTCCTTGCAATTGATGCTGCAGCAAATGAAATTTATGAAGATGGTGTGTACAGTCTTGCAACTGAAGGAAAGAAACTTTCAAATACTGAAATGAATGATTTGTATGCAGAGTGGGTACAAAAATATCCTATTGTTTCTATTGAAGATGGGCTTTTTGAAGATGACTGGGATGGGTATACTCAAATGACAGAAAAAATTGGAGACAAAGTGCAAATTGTCGGAGATGATTTGTTTGTAACTAACATTGAGAGGTTACAAAAAGGAATTGATATGAAGGCTGGTAATTCAATCTTGATAAAACTTAATCAGATTGGAACAGTAACTGAAACAATTAAGGCGATCCAGATGGCTCGTAATGCAGGGTTTACTTCTGTGGTATCTCATCGTTCAGGAGAAACAGAAGATTCTACTATTGCAGATTTTGTTGTGGGGCTCGGAACAGGGCAAATAAAAACAGGCTCACTTTCACGTTCTGATCGTGTTGCAAAATATAATCAACTTCTTAGAATTGAAGAGGAACTGGGGGAGAGGGCTGTATTTCCAGGAAAGAAGACTTCGTTGCGATAGCTGGATAATTTTTAAAATTAGCAATTAAGTATTAATCCCTGTTATAATTTCCCTATGTCTCTCAGAGAAACTATTTTTGGTGTATTAGGTATTGGAATACTTTCCTCTATATACTTCCTAACATCTTTCTCTCTAGTATCAGCTACCACTATCACTCTGCCTCCAAACAACCTTGGACTCGTAGGGTACTGGTCACTAGATGATGCATCTGGTACCACAGCCACCGATCACTCAGGACAAGGAAACACTGGAACACTCACTAATGGACCTACATGGGTAGATGGAAAGAAGGGTGG
This sequence comes from Minisyncoccota bacterium, assembly GCA_905478465.1. GTDB lineage: Bacteria > Patescibacteriota > Minisyncoccia > Phycocordibacterales > CAJQIN01 > CAJQIN01. Next base: position 14,117 of record CAJQIN010000033.1, read on the forward strand.
GGCATTAGATTTTGATGGGAGTAATGATTATGTGACACTACCTTCGTCTGCAAGTTTCAAAGGACAAGATACTGCTACTGTTAGTTTGTGGTACAAGCCAGATCAAAATCCATCTGAAGAAGCGGGAATATATTATGAATCAACAAGTGACTCTAATTACACGCGTTTAGGTTTTTTTCATAATACATCAGGAGATCTTGCTGCTGTTTCTCGTGATAGTGAGACGGGTTCTGCATATGCTATAAATCAATCAGATTTCTTTTCGGCAGGAGAATGGTATCACCTTGTTATGACATATGATGCTGTTTCTGATGAGTTTATTTTGTATACAGACGGATCTCAGGCAGGTATAAACACAGTGAGTAAGGGGGCTTTCTCAGGTACTTCTCCAGGGACCTCTGTTGTTATTGGAAGATACCCCTCGACATACACACCTGGATATGTGAATGGTCAAATCGACGACGTCCGCATCTACAACCGCGCCCTCTCCGCCACAGACATATCCGCACTCTATAACTCTGGCACAACAAAACACTCACAAGTATCAGAAACAAACCTCATTGGTCATTGGAAGTTTGATGAT
>CAJQIN010000034.1 GCA_905478465.1 Minisyncoccota bacterium
GGAATGCAGAACGAGGAACATGTATAGACGACGTATTTCCGCAAGTTCGCGGTTTGATCAGGAGCCACACTGTCTGCGTTACATTTGTATCTGTTTAATGGATCATGTGATAATGGTAGAGAGAGATCAAACTGCGCAAATGAAAGGACTAATCTGGAGATACAATGTCCGCAAATGACACGTTTCGAGTCCCTCGTCACGCTTTCTTACGACCAGGACTTACCCATATTATGGGCATTTGGCAATACTTTCATGCGTTTGGAATTTTAATGTATTTTGTATGTTCCCCATTTGAAACTTTTTCGACATTTCTCATTATTTTGTGTACATACAACGATACATGTGTTGCTATTCAATGCGTTGATATTTTATTTATTTATTATGATGATTTTTATTATAACCGGTTCCTGTCTTTCGGCGCTATGACTTTATTATGACGAAAACCATGTATGTCATTTATACTGAATAAATATCGAACCATATCGCCCAATGGTTTTGTTCAAGATATGTATTGTGAGGGACGAGTATGCTATATTATTGAATACTGATGAAATACACCGCTAGTAATATATATGAAGAATACATATCTTCTAGATATTAATGAAATTTATAACGTGTTTGGTATCAAGTCATAAATATAATCACTGCTTCTATAGAATGCAGGGCGAGGAACATGTATACAATACGCAGAACCGCAGCAGTTTGACCAGGAGATACAATGTCTGCATTATATTGGCATCTGTTTCAAGAAATCATAGACAAATGGTCGAGATATGATCGAACTGCGCAGATGACTCGTTTCCAGTGTTGTGTCAAGCTTACTCACCCATGCCATGTGCATTTGGCAATATATTTATGCGTATGAAATTCTAATGTGTTTTGTTAAAAGCAGTACATTGTCCATACCAAAATAATCAATGCAAACATATAGCTAAACTGACTATAATACGGGAGGTTGATTTTCCTGGGGCTATACGTTCATCCAATGGCGAAATGATGCTTCTTTGTTTACTTCGGGGATTGGAAGAATGGGGAATGCAGAGTTTGGTTTATATATCGTTTATTGTCAAGTTGCATAACAAAACATTAACAAAGTAACAAGTAGTAGCACATTTACATAAAGTTTTAAAAAGTTCGTGACACAGCCTCGCATCTACGAGGGCCTGTACAGCTCACAGAAACTTGTTGACCACATCGCCGCTGCCTTGTCCGTCTTTGGTCGCTGGGGCTGTGGGGTATCCATGTGCTGGTCGTCATCCTGATCTTCATCCCGTAGCGTCGAGGATATGCTTCTAGCCTTCTGCTGAACCTGAAGAACAAATGACAATAAACATGAAATTAAGTGAGAGCATATCATTGTTGATTGTTGTTAAATAGCAGATACATATATGAGTAAATAGTTAATCTGCTGTTCAAATAAATATACTTGAATTATTTAGTTTGCATCCATTCCTGCCACGTCATCGCTCGACAACGGGAATTGCTCACGAATTGCCCAAGCAGCAACAATTACAAATAATACATTACACAGTATAAACATCTGGGTAGTGTACGTTACCTGTCGAACTTTCTTGTCCACGAAAACGTCGTACATGGTCCTGACGCCCTCACCGGTAGACAACCGCAGAACCTGACGCAGCGACTCCGACATGTTGCCATCGAGCGACGACTGTAGATGACGCCGACTTACAGCCCCAACCTGTCGATCTGCAAAAGAAACAGGGAATACTTTATAATAACATGATGCATAATTGGTACTCAACAAATGGCATTAGGAATCATGATAATATTGTAAAGGGAATGCAATAACTATAAATTCGAATTACTCTGCATGTTAATGCCTTTGTGTGTATGTCGTGCCGTTGTCAATAGTCAAGCAATGCTGCTATTTTACGATAGTAAATCGAAGGTACGAAAACTGACAGTTATACTGAATGCTAATGTATCGCTTGACAACTCGTAGCATATTCGTACATGTATAGAGACTTAATGAATTGATCTGCGACTTACCAAGGGCACGAATCTGGTGCTGAGCAACCTCAACGGCGACCAACAGCTCTCTGAGCTCGGAAGCAGCCTTAACGAAGTCCATGATTCTGGGAGTGTTATTGTGGTAGATGTGCTTGTAGATAGATCAGCAGAAATAAGTGACCGAATAATGCTGCCATTGGGTTTAAATACCCAGAAAAAAGCACGTGTTTTGTGTTTGTCGACATACAGATCAATGATCATGAGTTGATCTAACGGCTGATTAAACAATCAAAGACAATTAAACGTGTTAATTAGTTTTAATTGCACCGACGGAATGCTTTCAAAGCACATCAAACGTTTCGAAACGATGTGATTAGTTCAATCAATTTGCATCAATTACCTCACTGCAGTTAATTAATTTGTGATTAGGATTTAATTGGTAATTAGAATTGTTATAAAGTAACCATGTCTTTAGGATTTTAATTGATGTGATTGGTTTTGTGTATATGTTATGTTCATACATATGATATGTCTATGTTTTCCATTGGTTATCAGTACGGTTAAATTGTAACCATGGTTTCATGTGATTGCTTTTCTTATACACATTTATACTAAACTATGTATCTAATAGGCTACTACTACATATTGCTACTACATATATATCGTACTGAAGCGTTTGATAGTGCTAGTTGAATATTTATTTTACAGATTATCCTATATATTACCTTCTGGATTCTTATATATTGTGTTGATATAACACTAATTTTGTTGCTGTTCATTGCGTTGATATTTTATTTATTTATTATCATTATAACTAGTATAATCGTTTCTCGAATTGTGGCG
>CAJQIN010000035.1 GCA_905478465.1 Minisyncoccota bacterium
CATGAAATTATTTTATTTTAACTATTTTAAAAAAAAAAAAAACAAAATATACTTTGAAAAACACAAAATAAGTGACTTTTCGCCCAACGAGACCATATATTATAATTAATAGTTGCAATCCAAACGGCAAACCTTTTCCAATCCCGTTTATATAATAGTAGAACCTGTAAATTTTGCCGCTTCATCGATGAAGGGACTAATTTACCCATATATATTAACATGAAATCCTTATAATATCACAAAAAATATTATATTTAGTAATATTATATGAAAGGAGGTGGATTAGGGAATAGCAAACAAACGAGGAAACGGTCACCCAGCAATCTTGGCCGTGCTCAGGTATTAAAAACTGGCAAAATTGTACAAGTAGTTGTAAGTATGCCAGGTTCAAAGGCTGGTATAGCACAAGCAAAAAAACTTAAAGACGCTATGAATGAACAAATAGCTGCACATAAAAAAAGTACACGACGGAGGTCACCTTCAAGAAAGTCACGCAAATAACTACAATTGATTGAATATATTAATCCACGCCTGTTTCAACTCGTAAAAGAATATATAAATGAATAAAGGTAATATGATACAAATAATAATACAACAACATGCCCGCCATATATTGTTTCCATTATATGGTTTAGGTATGATCACTGTCTCGTTACTTAGTCGCTCTCTCAACATAATTGCTATTTGATTTGTATTTTTATTTCAATTAATTATATAGAGAGAATATATATGACATCTAAGTGCGTTAAATATAAGACATGTGAGAATGTACCATGTGGTCGTACAATGAATAAATGCAAACCATCCTATTGTGTCCCAGGGAGCTCACGAAATTGGACCCATTGTAATATGTCTAATTGGGGAGGACCACAATCACATCGACTACGACGGACATGTCGTGATGAAAGCAAGTGTCGGACCAGTAAAAGAACCGCGAAAACTCGTGATACTGTCGATGCACAAACATTACATCAAAAGATGCCTTATATCTGGCGATTTCTCAAACCACATACAAGACGACATATGATAGAACTAGCTAAGAAACCAGTCAAAGAAATCAATATCCCCAGCCATGTGTTTCCAGACAGTCCAAACAAATTTCAAACAAAGAAACAAGCCCACCGATATAAACAACTGCGTAAGAGATATAGGAAAATCTAATAGATTATTTTATTCTCTCTATATCACCTAACCCATATGGATTGAAAACTTTAACACAGGAAAGATAAGCGGGAGTTATATTAGACCAATCTGTCTTCCCTGGTAACAACCCAAGTTCAGTAGCACCATAAGCAACTAATCCAGAACACCAAAAGTTTTCCTCGTGTCGTCTAACCTTACCTAGACATCTACAGCCCATACTCCATAAGCCAGCTTTTAACCAATCACATGGCCAATAGTCATATGGTTTATTCCTAACAGTGTCATAAAATGCATTCAGTTTTCCTATAAACAGATTGTTATAAGAAACATTTTGCCATCGCCTGACATCAACCCATGTTCTCCCTTCCAAAATGTCATCAACAGTAACAATGCGAGTTGCATGGTCGCCGTCAGTTTCAATGGCATATAATCCAGATGCACTAATGTCATAAAATTGAGGGTCTCTTATAACCATGGCAGCATGTTCGTATGGAGAATTGGTGACATCTTCAATCAAAGTATCGTACCATTTGTCGTTGCTGTCGCCACGAAACAATAAAAAATCGCCAGTGTTAAGCAGGTTTTTCGGAATCATCTTAATATTAGTTTAATAATTATGTTTAAATCCTTTTTTTAAATATAATTAAACCGGCTTCAAAGTATTTAGTTGCCTTGCTGGTGTTTGGGTTTGAAATTTTGGTGTGTATGGAATATTCGGCAAAGATAATACCGATGTCTGTACAGATGATTGTACTGATGATTGTACTGATGATTGTACTGATACCTGACTTCGTGTCGATGCACACATAGGACATTTTTGTGTTTGAGAGCACCAGCACCAAAGCCATGGCATATCAACATAAATCTCTGAATTTTGACTTGTTCCATCATCATCGACCACTTCATTCTTTATATAAAATAATATCGATAATATACCTTTCCCAAAATACATTTGTAACTTGGAATATACTATCGCTATGCCCCCAAATATACCTATCGATTCTATTATATCCATTCTACCATTTACTCTCTTATAAAAATAAAGACCGGATATTATTGTGAATATTATTGTTGCTGATCCATTCACATACAAAAATATATTTTGCAAATAATTTGGATTATTTGCACGATTATCTATTAATAATATATCCTCATAATAAACTGGACGTGTATGCAAAATATTTATAAATATTGGAAAATTACAAAAAATCACCAGTGTTGATAATAATATACCTATCACTATATAATAATACACATACTCTACTATATTAAAAATAAATGGCAGAATTATAGTTATAGGCACTATAACCAATGTATATCGTCTATATTTCTGCATTATTATATATGTTAAAATCCTTTTTAATACACTAATGCACAGAATGATAATTGAAATTGTTTATCTCTACTGTAATTCACATCAGCCTCTGTTCCACCTAATCGCCTAACCTTATTGATTATCCAATGCGGATAATCATTATTTCGGGGATGTCTCAATAAATTTTTATAAAATGACGGAAATGATGGCGTTGTTGAATAATGTTTCAAAGCAGAATTATATTTTTTACAAACTTCACCCATTATTGTTTCTAGCTGATAAATCATTTCATATAGAAATATAAGACGCGATGTTACATTACACTTTTTCGCTTGGCTATAATATATAGATATATCACATTGGTGGAGCATTTGACGCTCTTTAATAATTTCATCTGGTGTCAGTCTAAAATATTCATCCGCATCAAAATAACATTCCAGCTGAAGCGGAATTAATAAATGCCAGATATTTAATTTATGTATATGTTTACACGCACTTCCAACCATTATAAGATGGTGTGTATGAAGTGATGTGACTATTTTCCGCAGAATCTCGTCTGGTAGTTGAAGCATCTCCTCATAATCCTTTCAATTTTAAAAATTCAATTTTAAATAGATACTTAAACTTTTCGCATATAGTTCAATAACGATGGATGACGTTATTGAACTATACTTACCTACTGGAGCCATTACCGATGTTTTTTCTGCAAAATGCAACAAGGATAAACTTCGTATTATCGAACTCGGCACTATTATGTATGATAATGGCATTTATACACAACAATGCTGGGGTGATAAGGAATGGCAATCCAAAATGAACATTCTCGAAGAATCCTATAAATCACAAATATTCTCTCTAGAAACAAATAATATAAGCATTTTAAAAGAATCACAAACATCCATCCATAAACAATACACCTCCAGAATAGATACTCTTCAACAAACTATCGAATCTCTTGAACAACGGAACACTGGACTTCTCTCTCAGTTCCAAACCCTTCACGATTCTATAGAAAATAAATTTAATGAACGTCTCAAAGAACGTCTCGCAGAAAATACAACCTCTCATAATTCTCGTTGCGAAGACCTACAAAAACGCCTTGATATTTATAGAGACGATTATGAAGTTTTATTAGGACGCAATAATAATTCCACCAATAAAGGACAAGATGGAGAAAATGCATTGGATATGCAACTGAATCTTATGTTTCCAAAAGCAGAATTTGATGATACCAGCAAACAACCCGGTAGGGGTGACTTCATCATGAGAGATGACAATTTCGTCATGATGATTGAAAATAAAAATTACAGCAAAAATGTACAAAAAAGTGAGATAGATAAGTTCTACACAGACCTGAAAAGAGAACAAAACAATGATATACAATGTGCAGTTATGATTAGCATGAAAACCGGTATTTGTAACCGACCTGATTTTGCATTTGAGGTTATTGCTGGCAAACCCATCCTTTTCATACACAAATGGAATGAAAACCCTTTTGTTCTAAAAATAGCCGTCAATATATTCAAAAATATTCTCTCTCAAAACACAATCGATATCGCAAAAGCCGATATCATTACCTCTTTAAATAACATCTCAAAACTTGTAAAAAGAAACTTTTCATCTCAGAAGAATATGATTGATAAACATCATAGTGAATCACTAGAAAATCTTTCCCAATGTGAAGGGTTTTTTGAAGAGTTGTATAGTATTATCAATAAATAAGTTTTAAAAGTTGTTTGTAGAGAGAATATTTACCCTTTCGATGCACATATACCTTTTGCATAACCATGCCATAAGAGAATTCTATATCAAGGATAATGTTTTTGAAAAATAGTATTATCAAAAATATGTTATAAAAGTTGTTTGTAGAGAGAATATTTACCCTTTCGATGCACATATACCTTTTGCATAACCATGCCATAAGAGAATTCTATATCAAGGATAATGTTTTTGAAAAATAGTATTATCAAAAATATGTTATAAAAGTTGTTTGTAGAGAGAATATTTACCCTTTCGATGCACAACCCTTTCGATGCACATATCTATTTATTCGTATTCAATTCCGTATCGATATTTAATACCAACTCTATATCAATACCATTCAAATTTATTGGATAATAATCCTGATCTACCAATTCTAAATAAAATTTCGTCAATCTTGTCGGTTGTGTATATACTCGCTTACCTTTCCGCGAATCATATGTTGCCATTATTCCATCATTTGCACCAGACCCAATCTCAGGCTTATCTTTCACACCAATACCATATAAAAAATAATCACGATATCTGTAATTCAATTGCTGACTGGTTGATTTCTTTTCTTGTGATTCAAATATCGCATTTAATGAATAAATCTGGGCTTCTGTTAATTGTCGAGATTGCCCACCAGCTGTATATATTGGAACTGCTTCTTCTATAAATGCACCAGAAACATCATTACAACTTGTATCAAATACTACTTCATTATAATACCACGGTGTTTTCAATGTCACATCTTTTAAATCCGGGTCCCGCTGTGTCGCATTTGAGACATATGCATAATTCTTATAATCTATCAACATTATGTTTAAATTACGAACACGACGCAAATCCGGACGTTTTCTCTCGTCTGGTGCCGCCTCCTCCGCATCCAATAAATATATTTTATTAGTATCGGTTTCATTAAACAAACCCAATATCTTATTACATAAGGTATTTTTTGGTTCAATATTAACAGTTGATTCACTATTACTTGACCTTCCGCACAAACTTGCACCTTTAAACACATCAACCATCGATGGATCATACATTACCAACTGCACTGCATTTCCCGAACCATCCATTTTAGATAACTTTATGTTCTCTTCATCCTTTTCAAATTTCCAATCTATCGTATTAAAAAACGTATCACCATAATCATTCTTATATGCATTTCTTATCATATCATGTGACGTTATGCCATTCGGTGAAGGTATCCCAATTGCTGTATCAATCACATGAGATAACATCGTTTCTAATGCCGACATGTTTACTTTTGTTGCAGTGCCATCACCCTTATAATTATCATATTGAGTCTTCGGTGACATCGCATTCATTGTAGATAACAATGATGTAAATGTACCATAATGTCCATCCTTTATACGAAAATATATCATGGTAGTCTGGGGGGTTTTGGGTTTTAATTCTAATTCATAAATCTGTGCCACTTTTGTTAAACTGATGTCATATTTGTCGTTCGCTGGCGCGACTTCCCATATCCCTTCTATATCGAGAGAGAATGTTATATTGCTTATATCTTCCCATATAGAAGGAACATCTTCTTTCAACATATTTGTACCAACATTCATTGAATTATCAGAAAATATAAACTCCTTAAATGAAGACCATGTCTCATATGTATCTATTTTAATTAGATTATTCGGTTCGTATTTGTTTAATCTCTCCTCATAGGTATGACGCAAATTGCGATAATCTGCAATATTTAATACATCCAATTCACCCGTTCTACCACGAATATCCGGTGTTGTCCTGTCATAAAAATCTACCGGTTGCCGAGAGTTCAAAAAATTCACAATCATATCATGTGACAAATCTGTCACATAATTTCCTTCAGCCCCCCCTGTTCCGATATACTCACTTAAACTTACATCTGCATTTTTTATCATAAACATTAACATATTATCACCAGTCTCTCTCATATTTGTTATCACAGTGCCGTTAGTTTTTATCCCTATATAACTAAACGTCGGGGATCTGGTTTTTATTTTGAAATGCCGTGGCGATTTTACCTCAAATGTTTTCGCTGATGTTGTAGTAAATTTAGTTACATAACCTGTTCCTGAAAAACCCGTATCAGTCCTAGTTTCTAACTCTGTTAGGGTTAATTGTTCTTCCTCTGTAATTGGAGGATCAGTTTGATGATACCACCTATAATAATTTTCATTGTTTGCTGATAAATCTGCTGGTGTTAATAATACTTGCAGTGAAAAATCTATGACTTGCCCTTCTGTCCCTTTTACTAATGTTATCGTCTTCAAGTCATCAAGATTAATATCATATGGTGTATCACCCTCAAACTCTTCGTAAGAATTCTTATATGCTGTGGCATTTGCACACAGGTCTAACAAACTCATCGGTGTTGGTGTAGTATCCATCAATTTAATAGCAATAGTATTGGCGTGCGATGTGGAAGTGATGCCATAATTTGTACCATCATGTGTTACAATCCAATCAAGATTTGAAAGGTCCGGGGGGAATGCGGTTAATTCGCGGCCAGTAGTTGAACGCATAACACCAGCACCAATCGTAGGTTCATATTTATTCTCTCCAAACCATTCAGACAATTCTTCAAAATCATCTGGACTCATTGCCTTCACGGCCTCATCTTCATCATCAACTCCACTTGCATCAAAATAAAATTTAATAGGTTGTTCATAACTTATACCAAATATATGATTACCAACCGTAGAGGTGATATTATTCCATGATTTTGGTATATTATACGATTCAATAGACAATTGCTTTACATTATCAATCTCATCTGCTAATTGCCATGAAAACGAACTGGTACTTTCACTTCTATTTGCACGTTTATCACTATTAATTGTAATTGTATGTCGTTTTTTTACAACATTTGGCATCTTAAATGATGGTTGGTCAATCACCAAATCCCCTTCATCATCCAAATATTCCTCTGTAATACGTTCTTCTATATCTCTGTAAAATTGCATCTGTTCTGTCTTACCAGAATTGCCCAAAGCGTTCAATAATCGCGCCATTGTTTTAGCGAATTCCTCACGCGTGAATGGTTTTGTCAATCCAACATGTTCAATTAATTCATTTAATTCATAATCATCTGCATTATATGCCATTAATATTTATAAACAATATTATTTAATACAATATAGAAGATTTTTATAATATATATTAATAATGGCCGAAATTGACCCTAAGACTATGAATCCCAGTGGTCGGCCTCTTACGATTGTATTTGCTCTTCCTGGTGATACATTCTCCAATAAATTCGTTATGTCATGGACTCTATTGTTTAATTATTGTGTAACACACCAGATTAATCCTCTTATTACCAATCATGCTCATAAGAATAGTTATTATGTGCGTAATCTCTGTCTAGGTGGAAACAACCTGAAAGGAGTAGAACAAAAGCCTTTCGATGGTGAAGTTGATTATGATTATGTGATGTGGATTGATGCAAATCAGGTATTTAATGTCGATAGTTTCCTTAAATTGCTTGTTAGGGACGTTGATGTGGTCTCTGGGATGTATCTAATGGAAAATACCAAAGAATTTGCAGTTGTTAAAGAATGGTCTAAAAGCCATTTTGAAAAACATGGCGGATTCGAGTTCCTTTCTACTGAGGAGGTTTCACTGATGAGAAAGAAAGAACAAGAACCACTCCTTGATGTTGAATATACTGGTATGGGATGGATGCTTGTTAAAAAGGGCGTATTTGAAAAAATGGAATATCCTTGGTTCCGACCTGAAATGACCACAATGAACATTACCGACCCTAGTGGCAATGAAATTAAGGTAAAGGAATTCACGACAGAAGATGTATTCTTTTGTCGTAAAGTAAAAGATTTGGGCTTTAAAGTTCTTGTCGATACGAGTGTAATTGTAGGAAACGAAGTCAAACTTGTCCTCTAATTATACAAACTTTTCTCATAATCATCCCAGTTATTCGAACCCATACTACAATTACATCCTTGGCAAATTGGACGTAGATTATCTACATGCAATTTACCACCATTTTTTTCAGACGTTATATGACCACACTGCCAACCATTTCTAACATCTCTATTCAAAGTCATATTACACAAATGGAAGAGAGGGCATGGTGCGCTAGCATTCATACCGAAATATTTTTTCCAGACGGCAGTTCTTGTTTGAGAGGGGATACGTGATTTTATATATCTGCTAGTATGTTTTGGCAGCACACGCTCTTTATCTTTTAGCCAATCAAAGAAATTCGTAGTTTTCAATGTCCATACCGCCCGGAATTGTTCCATCAATTCGTATTCATCTGCATACCATTGTGATTTATAATTGTCGTTTGATTCGCGGAATTTATCATGGCCAAGTAGCTCATAAAAAACTGCACCAGAATCCAAAATATAATTAACAAAAGATGTATCAGTCAAATCCTTATACAACCCAGCACTTCTCTTTATATCAAAGAAACCATCTCTGTGCAATCGTTGAAAAACCTGTTCGATAGTATGTTTTCTATTGGTGTCATTAATACTAGTGGCAAATAACTTCTTGTAACCATTGTCTTTTGCCTTGAAGAACTTAACAAACTCATCTATCCTCATCTTCGGAAACACATCTGCATCGACAATAGGCTGATTTCTGATAGAATCTTTATTAATTGACTCAAAAAGCGTGCGCATTTCCGATTCATTAGATAACATATACCATATGCAAATGACATAATCATTGACACTGTTACTACCGGTCGTCAATTGTCGTGCCATTTGAATCCGGTGCTGTCCATCCACTATGTAATAAGTGTCTTTGTCATGTTCCATATAAGCAACCGTGATGGTGCGTTTATGTGCAAAAAAATGTGGCGATTCTCTATATTCTTCCACCATTCCAGCGACTTTTGCATCATCCAAAGAACACTGCTGAGTAGGTTTAGAAATATCCTTCAACTTCGGATGAGTATTGAATTGGTCAAATGTAATCTCTGTCTGGTACTGTCGTCCAGGTCTCGTCTCTTTAAGCAGTTTGCCAGGTAGCTGATGTCTCGGCATTATATTACATACTATTCTCTCGTCTTTAAGTAGTTTATTTTCGATAATATATGTTTTTTTTCGATTTTATTCGAGATATATCCGAAAATTTGCAGGTTTTCACCGAAATCTATTTATAGAATATTTAAATCTATTTATAGAATATATGCCAATCAGAAGTAGCGGGGAGGAGGGACGAGTTGCGCGTGTTATTGAGGGTCGATTTGCGGAGCCCCGGCACCCCCTCTACCGAGGTCGCAGTGGTAGCAGCGGCCGAGGTAACAGTGGCCGAGGTAGTAGAGGTAGCAGTGGCCGAGGTAGTAGAGGTAGCAGTGGCCGAGGTAGCAGTGGTAGCAGCGACCGAGGTAGTAGAGGTAGCAGCGGCAAAAGAAACCCCGGCGTTTGTAGTAATTTGCAAGCAATAGTTACAAATTTTTTTAAATTTAGTAATATCAATCAAGAACTTCAAGATTTTCAGACAACCTATCAAAATATAATCCCACTTGAATTTTTCGAAAAATTAGAAGAAAATAAAACAAATATAACTATTAAAGATTTAACTACAATAATTAAGTCGATAGATAGCGGGGGGGGGGGTGATGATGCAATAAAACGAAAAGCTATTATTGTATATGTATTAGGCGACGAGAAGACAAAACAACAGCTGTTAAAAGCTGGCAACAAGAGAGGCGTGAACCATGTCATCCACCAGAACGAGACACTGATTGCGGAGAGTGCGTTACCAGTTTTGTGCATCGATGATTTCGGGGATGGTAGCGCAGCAGCTGGTGGTAAATATATCAAGAGACACACAAAGAAAAGGCGCATGGGCACAAGGAAACCGGGCACAAGGAAACCGGGCAC
>CAJQIN010000036.1 GCA_905478465.1 Minisyncoccota bacterium
CATTATAAGACGACGCGCGACATTATAAGACGACACACGACATTATAAGACGACACACGACAACGCGACACAACATTTTAGAATGTCGTCTTATAATGTCGCGCGTCGCCCGGTGTACTGGTAAATAATTAAAAAGGGCGACGGCGACACACGACATTATAAGACGACGCGCGATATTATAAGACGACGCGCGACAATGCGACACGACATTTTCAAAATGTCGTCTTATAATGTCGTGTGTCGCCCGGTGTCGCAGTAAATTTTGTAGATGGTGAAGTAGCATAAAAAATGTTGTCACCAGACTGCTCAGCGACAAGTTCACCCCAAGACGATACGACCCAAAATTAATTGACTCAAGCTCACGAATACTTAAGTTGTTATTAAATGATAAAAAATAAGATTATAATAATAAAAAAATAATGTCTACCATGACATTCAAAAAAGTTATATATTATCGTGATTTTTTTATGTTATATGTGTTGCTGTTAATATTAATAATGACAATGATAATTAAAATTATTGCAATGTTAGATCAACAATAATAATAATCGGATTAATGATAATGATAATAGTAATGGGAATGATAATAATAATAATAATGGGAATATTAATAATTATAATTGGCAAGCCAATTTTACTCGTTCGACCGCATTTTTGTAATTATGAGACAATGTAAATTCGTCCTTTACTTAAGGAAAACGTTACAGACTGCATTTATATGGTATTAGCGCTGATGACTGTCAGATGACTGTTTGATTGTGGTTTATAAATCACATAGAACACGCAGTCGACACGTGCGTTCACAGGACAAGTTAACATCCCGGTAAACGTCATAAGACGTTACATAAGGACGATGCGGCAACATCAGGCCATGTAAATTATTTTAGGAATAGTCAATTTAAGTACTTTATACAGTTTATATGTCAGAAAGAAGTGTATCTACACTCAATGCCAAGAGAAAGTGTGCACTTTCTAACGTTCTGTTGAATAGAGAGAACTACCGCATATCTGTATACATCCCCATTCCATTAAAGCACAGAAGACAACCATATTTTGCGCAAACATATTTAATGAAGGCTGAGAATGTTTTGCTTGATTTGCACGTGCGGCGGGCGTAAAGCCAGGATGTGGTGAAATAGTTTCTTTAACACGGTCCATTACCTCTTATCCGAGATTTATAAGCGGGAAAAAACCAAGATGCACTCTTTGTATTAACTATTTATATGAAAAAAAGCAATTGAAACAATAGTTAATTTTTAGTTATGTTGGTTTCATTGATGGATGGGTCACAAATGTAAATATACACAAGGGGATGGGTTATGTGGACCCCGCCCATATATATTTATAAAATAAGCCACCAGTTCATTCATAGACTGGAAAACACGTAGATAAAAAGTGTTATAGATTTACATGCATGAAAACGGAAATGTTTACAATAGAATTAAATAAACACATACATAAACAATATAATTATATGTCTGAACTTAGGCCTGTGTGTAAATAATAAAGGTCACGCAGGAGAGCGAGCGAGCGAGCTAGAAGGAGAGAGAAGAGAGAGAGAGAGAGAATGTTGTCCAGTCATACCTGCTTACTGAAACGAAATCTAAGCGGGTCATTTGATTGGACAAGTATGTGTTCAATGTGTGCGTGTTCAACATGTGTGCGTGCGTCTGTCCGCAAAAGTAAGAATGGCTAGATCAAAGCGACCGAACATTCAACATATAAACCATGCATAGCACAGATAATGTAATGAGGTGTGAGACAAGTTATTTTTTGCATCAGAATTTGTCAGTAGTTATGTTTTTAGGTAAACAAGTTCCATATTTTTCATTGGGAATTAGTGTACGAAATTCAACTGATGTATAAGTTTAAGGTTGCGCTAGCTTATTAAAGGTGGATATCTGACTACTGGACAGGAAAATACAAATATATATTAACCAAAAACAGTAATATCAAAATAAGTACCCCCGGATAAAAGCAGTTTCAAACATAAACGCGCGATTTTTAACAGCCGCAGTTCGCCGAGGCCTTGTCGAAGTAGGAATTAATCCCAAAATCTTTATATATCCCGGCGTTTCCATTTCTGATGGCGTCACCAGTTCTCGCGCTAAACATATAAGAAGAAACATGTCAGATTCAAGTTCGCGTTGGACCTGGCATGGCGGACGGTAAATAATTCCCACAATGCAAAGCGTAGCGTGCTTTAGGCTTTGGTGCGAAATCTAAAATAGCTAACTCCGAGACGTCTCCGAGATAGGACTCACCCTAAAATTGTATGTTGGAATAACCGTGCGCAGTATTGTTTTGATTTACTTTAAACCACTATTACGTTTTTTTTATTGATTCTGTGCCTGAAAAAAATGTATGATATCCACCTTTAAGGTTTTAGACCCAAAGTAGACTTCAGTCTCATAGTACTGAATGTATAAGTATAAATCAAGACAAACATACTGTCTGTATTAAGGCAATAAATCTTGATCATTACTACGGAGTAGATTTTTGATTTTCTGTTTTATACCATTGTTATTTGATTCTAGATATGTGTTATAGCACGGAATTATATACACATATAATTCCGTGGTTATAGTTTATTAAGGGGATGTACATAATTTCTATATTTCTTTTTATCAATATTAATTCAAAATAAGCAAACTTTGGAAAATTTATTTGGTAAAAGCTTTAGAAATCCTTAGTCTTGTCATTCTCATACATTAAACTGAGACTGTAACCGTAAGCTCTGCCCTTTTCTTTTATGGGTCTAGAATACCTTAATCGGAACATTGATAATGAGCTAGCAAAGTAAGAACAAAGAGAATGCGTATGTTATATCAGAGACGCGATTTTGATGATAATAATGATGCTGATTATTATAAGTATTATTTGGTAATAACATATAAGTATCAGTAAGTTGGGGTCGATTTAATTTGGGGTCGTTTACATCATCCATAATGAATAAGTTATGAATGATTGAAACACAACGAAAGCATGCACCGGCGGTGATCAAACACAATTTACCACGACACCGGGCGACACACGACATTATAAGACTTTGTCGTATCGCATTGTCGCGCGTCGTCTTATAATGTCGCGCGTCGTCTTATAATGTCGTGTGTCGCCGTCGCCCTTTTAAAGTATTTACCAGTACACCGGGCGACGCGCGACATTATAAGACGACATTCTAAAATGTTGTGTCGCGTTGTCGTGTGTCGTCTTATAATGTCGTGTGTCGTCTTATAATGTCGCGCGTCGTCTTATAATG
>CAJQIN010000037.1 GCA_905478465.1 Minisyncoccota bacterium
GGTCATATAATAATTCATATAAGCTTGATTTAAGCATCGGTCTTTTTCTTGATGACGCGCTTCTTTTTAGGCGTGGACTCAGTAACAATAGGCAGTTCAGCTGCAACTGGAGATGAAACTGGAGATGAAGCTGCAACTGGTGATGAAGCTGCAACTGGTGATGTTGTTGCTTCATCGTCATCACTGTCATCAACCGCAGTATCAACCACAGTATCAACAACTGTAGTATCTTCGTCAGATTTCAAAGCTGCTGTTTCCATAGTCTGTACTTCGCTGTCATCAAGTTGAATGTGACACTTGCCCCTAAGAGTTGCCCGTGGTTGCACGATAGCTTGTTCGAGTTTCCAGGTGGTACCGAACTTGCCAGCCGCAAACCAAATACCACCATTTTTAATGATGCTTGCGATTTGTGACCCCTTGCCAATTAGGTCAAGCGGGGTTTGACTACCGCCATCCGGGTCTGGGAATAGAGTAGATTGCTTCATATCATAAATTTCAGTCTTAAATTCACCTTCCCAATAGGGAATTTTGACTTTAAGTGACGGAGACCGAGTATAATCGGGTTCCATTGTTTCCTTATTCTTAGGATAACGAAGCATAGGAGTGAATAGAGCATCAACAACATCAGGACTCATGTTGGGTTTATTAAACCATTCGCGAGACATTGTACCGGCATCAGCCTTAATTTTCTTTTCAAATGCAATGAGGTTATCGAGAAACTTCTTTACATTTTCACTCATCGAATCAGCATCTGGAAATTGCAGGCTCAGATCATATGATACCTTTCCAGACGCATCGTCTTTCCATTCATTTACACCCCATGTCATCATGAGTGGTGCGCTTAGAATAGTACTCTTGCTAGTCTTCTTATTAAGAACACCAACATTTTTGCCTCCTGACGCATTGACTTTCGGTTGAGTGTATTTAACCATCTTGTCGGCGTCATATTGAGTTCCCATTACAATCATCCCATCGGCTGCCATATTTATACTATACTATAGTCTTAAACCTTTAAATCAATTTTATATAAATATAGAGGATTGATAATAGAGAAGGTAAATTATATAAACATAATATAACATCATAAACCAGATGAGTGATGAAAAAGAAGCGACCACACTGCCATTAGAGGAGTATTTCAAGATTCCTACATTGAAAACTAAACTATCTAATTTCAGAGATATAGCAAAATATCATGGAATCAGAATTAAACCTAAACGAAAACAAGAATATATTAATGAATTGCATGATAAAATGAAACAAATATTTTATGTTAAAAAAATTCAGCGCGCAATCAGAATTAAATTGCGGCGTATATTAGTAAAATGTCATGGTCCGGCGTTTTGTAACAATGACTGTTGTGTAAATGATACAGATTTTTATACATTAGATGAAATTGCAGGGATTTCCCCGGTTTGTTTGTTTAGCTATAAAGATGATGGGAAAATATACGGATTTCATTGGCTTTCGTTTTTAAAATTGATTGCTGGTGCAGGAACATCGAATGTCGATATACTTAATCCTTATAATCGTAATGTTATTAGTAAAGAGGTATTGCAAACATTTGGAAAATATATTTTCATATCCAATAATGTTTTTAAAATCAATCTTAGAGAGAATGTTCAAGAGGAACCCCCAATGTCTAAACAAATTCGATACCAGCAACGCTTAACAGATATTTTTATGAAAATTGATAGTTTAGGCAATTATTCTCAAATTGAATGGTATGAGTCACTATCACATCAAAAAACACTGAGATTTATACAAGAATTAAAAGATATCTGGGTATATCGCCTTGGTTTAACAAATGAAATGAAACTAAAAATATTAGGATTATATGATCCCTTTTTAAATTTGAATATATCCGCCCTTAGTAATATCACATATGATGAACTTAAAACGTTTGGTTTGAATATCATTGATAAATTTATTTCTGCCGGCATTAACGATGAATACAAAACATTAGGGTCAATATATGTTTTATCTGCATTGACATTAGTTAATCCAAATGCAGCAACAGCTCTCCCACATTTATATTCCGCTTTAGTATGATTTTATGCGTTTATATTTTTATAAAACATGCGTTTAATTCTTGAAAAAACTCTTTTGGTGCGATTACAATAAGCAATATATATATATATATTAATTACAGTAATAAAGTATTTAAAGAAATAGCGAGATAGATAATTATAAAATGGCTAAGAGTGCAGCAAAGAAATCAGATGGCAAGGTTGCCAAACCCACCGAGAAGAAGGTTGTTGAGAAGGTTGTAGAGAAGGTTGCAGCCCCGGTTGTAGAGCCGGTATCGAATGAAGTAGTTGTGCAGACGTCTACTTTTGATACGCTACTTAAACAGCTCAGTAGTGTCACTAGTCTTGTAACTTCGCTCAAAAGTGATGTAAAGGCACTACAAAAGCAGGTTGCTAAGGATATGAAGGCCGCTCAGAAATCTAGTGGCAAACGCAAGCAGCGCGATCCATCCAAGGGCTCTAAGGCTCCCAGTGGATTTGTAAAGCCTACTCTTATTACTGATGAACTTGCAAAGTTCCTTGGCAAGCCTAGTGGGAGCGAGATGGCTAGGACTGAGGTAACAAAAGAAATTAATCGTTATATTTGCGAGCATGCTCTGAAAGACCCCACGAACGGTCGCCGAATTATGGCGGATGACAAGCTTTCGGTTCTTCTCAGGTTGGGCAAGGATGATGAGCTTACTTATTTCAACCTCCAGAAGTACATGAGCTGCCACTTCGCTAAGGGTGGTCAGCCTCCTGCTGCCACCCCTGGTGCCACCACGGTTTAAATAAATATGAAATTATTTGCTTCAAGAAATATCTTAAGAGTTTGTTTGTCATAATGATTTGATTGAATTGTTGTATAACAATCGTTATTATTGAAAGTAAACAAGCCTTTGAGATTAAATACTATACTAGAATCATAATCAATATTATGCATTGATTGTGTTTTGTACAATGCCATAAGATAGTCTATATCATAATTGGATTTGTTATAATCGGTTCCACTTAATATACAAATGGTTTGAAACATATCAAATGACATATTCATTTCATCTAGAATTTCATTTAGATTATATAAGATGGCAGTTTTGCTAATCAAACTGAAATAGCGAATAACGCGAGGACAATTATAGACAAATAGGTCCATATCATCACTTAGACACGCCCATGCTTCACCTTTGATTACATAATTCGCGCATACAGAATCAGCTTCACCGCATGCAAACTGATACATTACTCCACATTTATCGAATAGGTCCTTTAATAGTTTGCGGTCCTTATTAGATACCCGAGTGCGCTTGCGTTTCAGTTCATGATGTGGCGATTTATCAATATTAGCACATGCTTGCTCCCTCTCCTCCTGTCGTTCTTTAATGGTCTCGTTTTTTTCTTTTGGTGGGACTCCATCAAATATAAATAGTGGCGTGATATTTGCTCGCCTAAACATCAAAATCATGCTGTAAAAATTCTCAAACATTTCATTATTTTCATTAAATCGATACATGTAAATACTTGTATCGATTACAACTTTTTTGCCTGAGAGTTCAGACAAGTTTATTTTTGATACACCAGCGTTAATATTGTTTTTCAAATACCTACTAAGCCCGCGAATACCCATTTCCCTACCATCCATTCGATGCTTTTTCTGTTTCAATTTTTAATATCAAAAATAGCCATTCGCAATGATTTCTTATAGGTAAACTTATCCAAATGTGTTTCTACTGTCTTTATATTTGAAGTATAACGAGCTTTACTTAAAAACTGAATATACTCTTGCAATTTAGATTTATTAAATTTTAATATATTGTTATCATTATTACAAAAACTTAAAAATTGTGTAGGATTCATCATAATTATAGCGGTTATCACATAATAACTAAATACATTTGAGGTTTCTTTAAATTTATCAAATACATTATTTGATAATACATCATCGTATGTTAAATCCATATAATTAAGAATTTTACAACATTGTATTGCCGAATATATTGATTCAATTGATAATACAACTTTAAAATTTTTATTAAATGCTTGCCACTTCATATTAGGGTTTAATAATATCACATAATACATTGAATTTACTATTCGCGCCCATGTTTCACAATATGACTCAAACAATCGCAATGGAGAATTTATATTAAATATATGTTTAACCTCTTTTTTGGCTGCATTTTCAAAATCGAGCGAAAGTGTATGAAATGTCTCGTGAAAAAATGTTTTTATTAAATCTTCACTACGATACAATAATATTATTGATTTACCATGCACACAACGATATGTTAATGCAGTGTTAACATTATTACTACCTAGCGCTTGCGTCTCGTTACCGTGTGTCTGCTGCGCCTGCGTCTCGTTACCGTGTGTCTGCTGCGCTCGCTGTGTCCCCCCATTTGCATCATACAACTCGCCAACATTCGTGTTTAATAGTTTTCGTTCTTTTGTTAAATAAATATCCACAGTAAGATTTTTTAAACATTCTGCACCTTCATATTTTTTTGCAACGATTAGCCACGATATCATAACATTCGAATATAATTCTAATGTATTCTGCATAATTGGGTTATCACTCATCTTATAAAACGAAAGTTTAATGTCGCATTTTTTTGTATTTATCATCGGTCCAATATCAACCTCTACTACATGCATAGTTCCTAAGTAATTTTGTTTAATAGAATCTATTATTGGAATTGGTAAGTAATTACCAGAGTGCTGTTGTATGTCACTTAATATAGCAGCCATCCCTTTTGCACTATCTTGTCTCGTTATAGTTAATCTATTAAGATTATTATATGCCGATTGTATTTCACCAAATAACGTTTTTAACGGCGAATATTGTAAATCTCCATTTATATGTATCAGATTATTATTAAACATTTTATCAATAAATTCATTTTCCATTAATATATTGATATATTATACATTTATACAATTGTCTATTAAACGCTTTTGGATTGCAGAAGGTACATCATTATATAGTAATAAACCTTTATTATCATATTTAATACTATTATACTTGCCATTATCGAATGATAGCATACCATATTGCATATTTTTACTGGCATTTTTTGTTAGTGGATCAATTGTAGTGTTGTTACATAAGACAATCTTTTCAAACTTGGTTTCTCTCTCCCTGTTATTTCGATTGTTATTTTTCAAAACAACCACTTTATATTTATTATCATACATTCTCTCTACCACAGTTAATAATAATAAATTTCCTTTGACAACCTTAATTGCATCCTTAAACTTATCAAATGTATTGATATTAAATAAATATTCATAATCAATTATCGCATTATTTAGTTTTTGTAAATCTTTTTCGGATGGTTTCCCAGCATTATGTAATTTTTTTATATTCTCCGTCAACTTCATATGCATTGTTCGCTGTTTCACGAAGTCGTCAGCTGTAACAAAGTTTGACAATTTCTCTCGAATATCTTCTGACGACTCATCCAGCAACTGAGACAATGCGCCAAACATCGTCACATCTTCATGCTCAATAATTTCATAATTTATATTTTTCATATATTTTTGTAACCAATTATGACTTTCATCAAATATATATTTATTTTTTTTAGTTTTGTTTAATACTCGTTTATTAAAAGTATCCATAATACTTGCCATCCCCGACATTTCTGGCTTCTCAGATCCTCGATGTGTTTCCATTTTTCTATGTGTTTTTGCCCTGCGACGAGTATCAAGCTTATCTTGTTGTCGAAGCTTGTCTGCAGCTAATAAATCTTTCTTTTTTTGTTCTTGGATATTGTGTTTTTTTTGCGCTTCCTGGGCTTGGTCACGTAGGTCGTTATCTTTTTCCAAAGTGTCATTTTCCCGGGCTTTTAATCGTTCTTCTTCATTAAGAAATGCATTAATATCGTAATTTCCTATTTTAATTTTCTGTTTTTTGTTCCAATCAAATCCTCGGCCGTATTTTAACTCTTGCTCACGTATCACTGGATTTATTCGATTCATTTGTAAATTATTTTCACCTAATATAAAATTATAGAAATATGGTCGCCCTAACATATTAATATTTGGATTGTTGTCTCGCACATCCTCGTATACTTTGGGCAAATCCTCAGGTACAATCTCATATACACCTATTTTACGGTTTTCTCCATGTTTTTTCTCCAATTCATATATTGGATATATAATTATTGTACCTATTTGTGTACCATCTGTCATATATATCGGATTTCCCAATAATACTTCAAATATTACAGTATCATATTGTATCTTATGAGGTATTCCACTAATATTATGCTGTGCTAAATCTTTCTCAAATACATACGGAATTGATATATTAGTATTTAATTTAGATATAATATCCTCATACCATACTTGCTGGGTCATTATATATATATCTACATTTGTTTTTCTATTATATCTAAAATATCCATCGTTTTAAATAATACTTTGTTTGTAACATTCTCATATGGCTCTTTTTTAAGTTTTATCATATTTAATCGTTCCACAATATCATTCCACTGGTCTTTTTGTTTCAACTCTCCTATTTTTATTGAAATTATATTGTATATAATTTCTATATTTACAAAATGGTCCATATCATTTATCATTTCTTGAATCAACTTTTCCAATCCTATACATGTTATCATATCTAAATTATACATGGTTAATATAGTGTAAAATGTGACTTTATTTTTAATATAATCAAGCTTTTTATTATTTTTACATAAATTTTCATAACTCGTTTGTGTTGAAGCCAGAGAACTTACACTCTTTATAGTATCCTTTAATGCTGCAAAATCAGTATTAGCCGCATCTAAAAATAATGCATTGTTATTAATTAGTTCTTTATATATTTTTGCAGATAACTCAATAAATAATGTTCTATTACTTATACTTGTTAATATCTCATTGATATCGTCCAGCACTGTAATGTTACTACATAATTCTACTAATTTTATAATTAAAAGGGCATAATTATCATCGGTTATCTTATTCAATATAATTTTGATATCCCCTAAATTAGTTTTTGTAACAACTGTCTTATTAAAACGTGGTACTCTCTGCACATTAACCGACGATAATTTTTTAATCAACTCCTGAATAATACTCTTTTCACAACTAATTGTTTCTTTATCAATGGTCATTTGATTAAATATGCAAAGATCATATTTAATCATTAGAATAAAGTTAGATATGTATTTAAATATATTGAATTACTTATTAATAATGATTACCGTTTGGGATGACTTAAAATGCAATATTGACCTATTACGTGGAATTTATGCTTATGGGTTTGAAGAACCAAGTTCTATACAAAAAAAAGCTATCGAACCCTTTCTATTAGGGAAAGATATAATTGCTCAGGCACAATCTGGTACAGGAAAAACTGGAGCATTTGCCATCGGTACTCTCGGCCGAACCGACACAGACCTTAATGAAACACAATGTATTATTATGGCACCGACTAGGGAGCTTGCCAGTCAAATTTTTGACGTGTTAACCAACATGGGAAAAATGATGAAAAAATTAAAACTACAACTCCTTGTTGGTGGCTCATCTATTGAAGCCGATATCAACATTTTAAAAACAAATCCGCATATTATTGTTGGTTGTCCTGGACGAATTAATGATATGATTCGTCGAAAACGCCTTCATACCAGCAATGTTAAATGTATTGTTTTAGATGAAGCTGATGAAATGCTTTCGCAAGGATTTAAAGATCAAATTTATAATATTTTTAGATCACTAAATGAAGAAAAGGTACAAATCGCTTTGTTTAGCGCAACATTATCAAATGAGCTAATAGACTTATCTAGGAGTTTACTGAGAGATCCAGAAGAAATATATGTAAAATCGGACGAACTTACATTAGAAGGAATTTCCCAGGCATATGTTATGTTGGAAAATGAACACCAAAAATATGATACGCTAAAAGACCTATATGGAGTAATTAGTGTGTCCCAATGTATTATTTATTGTAATAGTGTCAAACGTGTCATTAAACTTTATAATGATATGAAAGATGAATCGTTCCCAGTGTGTTGTCTGCATAGTGACCAAACCAGAGAAGAAAGGGACCTTGCCTATCAAAATTTTAAAAATGGAAAATATAGGGTTCTTATTTCAACTAATATTACTGCCAGAGGTATTGATATACAACAGGTTAGTACTGTCATTAATTATGATGTACCTAATGATTCTCATATATATTTACATCGCATTGGAAGAAGTGGCCGCTGGGGCAGAAAAGGTATAGGTATCAATTTAATTACACAAAGAGATATTAAAAAATTAAGAGAGATTGAAAAATATTATCATACCGAAATTAATGAACTGACTGATGAAATGTTAAAATAGTATCATAAATAAATAGTATCATAAATAAATAGTATCATAAATAAATAGTATCATAAATAAATAGTATCATAAATAAATAGTATCATAAATAAATAGTATCATAAATAAATAGTATCATAAATTGCGTATGTCACTATTTTAAAAAATACAATTCTATATTATGTCATTAAAAGATTTAAATACATCATTTAAATTACCAATAGAATATGATAAAGAAACCACCACCATTTCAGATGAACTAATTTCCGATTTAGAACTTGTTGATACAAGTGGCAATAATGGTTTATATAAACATGTATTTAATGCAAAAACACGATTTGGTTTGCATATAGCAAATACTCATAGCAAATATTATACACCAAACAAAAAATATTTAAATGATTCTCAAACATTTATGAAACAATATTGCAAAACTCCTCTTACGTTTCCTATTCATGAACGTACAGATGATGTATGCGAAACATGGCTTGATATTAAAAATGATAATAATTTCATTGATAAATATCAATATGTTGATGTTAAAGTTTTTACGTTTTTAAATCGCCGCGCTGATTTTTTACAATTTTTAAGCATGTTTAATTTATCCGCCCCTTTCTTATCACTCGTTTTTCCCATTTTTATGCTAATTATTCCTTTTTTTATTATAAAATTTCAAAATCATAATATCACATTTGAGAATTACGTTAAATTTTTAAAAGTTGTTGTGCAGCGAAATAGTCTTGGTAATTTGGTATTGAATTTTGGTACAGTTCCTATGGATAAAAAAATATATTTATCACTGTCGGCAGCATTATATGTGTTTCAGATTTATCAAAATACATTATCTTGTATTAAATTCTATAAAAATATACGAATCATCCATCAAAATCTGTTTTTATATCGTGATTATATCTCTTCTACAATAGCAAATATTGATAGACATTTACAATTCAGTAATCAGATTGATTCATATCAACCTTTTAATAAACAACTCCTTGACAATAAGAACATATTGCAAGACTTTAACCATTGTTTGTCACGAATAACACCATATAAAATGTCATATAATAAACTTTCAAATATTGGAGAATTAATGAAATGCTATTATGAGCTATATGATAATAAATACTATACAAATGCTCTAAATTTCTCATACGGGTTTAATGGTTATCTTGAATGTCTAAACGGATTGAAGGCGAATATCATTGCAAAAAACATAAATTTCTGTAAAATAAGTGCTAAGAAACCTACCAAATTTAAGAAAGCTTATTATGCACCTTTAATTAAAACTGACCCAGTATCTAATACATATGATTTGGATAAAAATAGAATTATTACTGGTCCAAATGCATCAGGCAAAACCACACTATTAAAAACATCATTGTTTAATATTATTCTCTCTCAGCAATTAGGTTGTGGATTTTACAAGTCGGCAACTATTAATCCTTATCATAAATTGCACTGTTATCTGAACATACCTGATACTTCTGGGAGAGATAGTTTATTCCAAGCAGAAGCCAGACGATGTAAAGACATTTTAGACGAAATTCTTGAAAATAATAACCAAAGACATTTTTGTATATTTGATGAAATTTATTCTGGTACTAATCCATATGAGGCTATAAGCGGTGCATATGCGTTCTTATCTTACCTTACATCATGTGCAAACCATGTGGATTTTATGCTTACAACGCATTATGTATCTTTATGTGAAAAATTAGATGCGAATCCTGCTATTATAAATAATCATATGAAAATTAATAATACTAATAATGTATTTGAATATTTATATAAATTAGAAGACGGTATTTCAACAGTAAAAGGCGGTGTAAAGGTATTTAATGATTTAGATTATCCAGAAACTATTATTGCTGATATGAAAAGAACAATAAATAATGTATTATAATCCGTTCATTTAAAGATAAAAATATATAGTATTTTACTAAATGTTCGGCTTAGAAGGAAGTGGATTTATTTTATCAGTTGGACTTACATTACTTATTGCCGGCACAATTATATTTTACGTGAATAACAAGTTTAAGGAAACTGCTCAGCAAATACAGACTGTACTGCAAATAGTACAACAAGTAAATTCTTCAAAAAACATGGGGCCTGAGCCATTTGTGACAAATCCTGCTCCTCAAAATATTAATGGTTATATAGTAAAATCTGATGATTTAATCAGTGTTTCTGATGATAGTGATATTAGTTCCACCACAAGTGAAGATGAACCCAGTAGTAAAGTAGTTATAACAGTAGATGAAGGCGAAATTCAAGATAATAAGAATATTATTGTAAATTTATCACATGCTGGAACTCATGTAGATGATGATGCAGTTGATGATGCAGTTGATGATGATGATGATGATGAAAGCTCTGACGAACAGGAGGATATTAAAAATGTTGATCTTGATAATACGAGTGGTACAGAGTTAGATTCGATGTTATTAAATATCATTGACCTTCATAAAAATTCACCACCGAAGTTGCAGGATATGAAAGTTACTGATTTGCGGGACATGATTAAAGACCGTGGATTAAAGCCTAATAATTTAGGAAAACTTAAAAAACAGGAATGTATTGAACTTTTATCCTAAGGAACTTTTATCCTAAGTATAGTATATAATGTTAAGTAATGCCGAATATCGTAAATCATTGGTGAAAAATAGTGCTCAAATTGCATCAAACAACTTTGATAATGTAAGTAAAAATTGTTGTAAGGAACCACAATATAGCAATACCAAAACAAATAATGCACCACATTTATTTAAAGGATGTGATGATGATTATCCTTATATAGAGAGTGACCTTAAAAGACAATATATGGACGAATATAATACTAGATGTTCTACCTTTTCGATGGTATTTAAATAAAATTATAATATATAATGTTTCTTTTTATGAAAAAAAGAACAATCACTATATTAGGCAGGAAAACTGATATGCATCTTTTAATAGCATGTGTATTATTAACCGCATTTATTATTATAAATACATCATGTTCATGTATTAACAAACCCTGTACTAAATGTAAAGATAAGGGGGGGGGAGGCTGTAGTTGCGCAG
>CAJQIN010000038.1 GCA_905478465.1 Minisyncoccota bacterium
TCCCTGGAAAACTTGCAGACTGTCAGAGTAAAAGAGCAGAAGACTCAGAACTTTTTATTGTAGAGGGAGATTCTGCCGGAGGAACAGCAAAAACTGGAAGAGATCGAAAGACACAAGCTATTTTGCCACTTAGGGGAAAAATATTAAATATTGAACGTGCGCGTCTTGATCGAGCCCTTGGATCTGAACAAATTAAAAACCTTGTGGTGGCGCTTGGTACTGCTATTGGAGATACTTTTGATATGTCAAAGCTTCGGTACCATAAGCTTGTTATTGCAACTGACGCCGATGTTGATGGGGCACATATTCGAACCCTTCTTTTGACATTATTTTATAGATACTTCAAGGAACTTATCGAAGGGGGATTTGTATATATTGCACAACCACCGTTGTATAAAATAAAGAAAGGGCGCGAAGTATTTTATGCATACTCTGATCCAGAAAAGGATGCTATTGTTGGAGATGAAGAAGTGGTGTCTGTTGAGGATGATGAACATCAAGACTTGGACAAGGAAACTGGTTCTGTGGAGAAGAAAGTCTCAAAAAAGATATCTATACAAAGATATAAGGGTCTCGGAGAAATGAATGCTGACGAGCTTTGGGAGACAACTATGGATCCTGAGAGGCGTATATTAAAACAGGTTACTATCGATGATGGACAAGAGGCGGATACTATTTTTGATGTTCTTATGGGTACTGATGTTCCTTCACGAAAAAACTTTATTCAGACGAATGCGCAACTTGCTAATTTAGATGTCTAATAAATAATACAATAACAGCACCCTTAAGGGTGCTGTTATTGTATTATTTTTGTCTGTGGTAATAGATTAATTATCTATATCAATATCAAATTTGAGAATATTATTTGATTTGCTACTTTCTGATGTGTCATTGTCAGAATCTACTTTAATTTTAAAGTCATAATCACCATCATCATCAAATTCATCAAAAGTTAAGGTGATATCTATGTACTCACCAGGAGAAAGTTTTTGGTACCGAGAAGATTCTTCATCAATGACGCTCTTGTTTCTTGGGTCATCTACTTCAATATTAATTCTCCAACGTTCAGTATCTAGTCCTCCGTTATTATATACGCGTATTATTAAAGCAACCTCGTCATTTGTATCTAGATTATTTGTTTCTATAAAACGATTCCCAGACATTCTACCTGTTGCAATTAGGTCTATATCAAAATCTGCTTTTTCTGATTTTGTGTTTGAAGAGTTGTTGCCTCCAGCAAGTGTCACAGATGCAATGTTATTTGATTCGGTAATTTCATATATTGAATTTGTGTGATCTGCTTGTACAAGGAATATCGAATTTCCTGACTCTTTGATACCGCTAAATGTGAGTGTGTAGAGTATTTGTCCGCCAGGAACAAGTGTTGGCTGTATTGTTGAGATAAAATTTTGATTTGTTGTATCTGTTACGGGAAGAAGAGCACGAAATTGCCAATTTGAAACAGAGACATCTCCTGTATTTCTTATCAAAAATTGTGCTCGCACAAGGTCATTGTAAGAAAAATTATCGGTGGTAACAAATTGACCGTTATTAAGTATGCCAAGACTGGTAATTTGTACTGCAAGATCTTTTCCTTGGGTATATGTTGTGGATGTGCTTTTTTGAGTTTCAGTAGAGGTTGATTCTGCAGAAGTTAGAGTAATAGTGGTGTCTTCTGTAGAGTTATTATTTTTTATTATTATTGTTTTTTCATCCAGGGTTTTAATCTCCTTGTTATTGTCTTCAGATTCTAAAACAAAAGTTACCTGTGATTCAGGTGCTTTAGAAAAAACAGTGAGTTGTGCCATTGAAACTTTTATAGGGAAAGTTATAGTATCTCTGCATTCAAAAAAGTCTGTGGCATATTCAATACTAATATTAGGATCATTACAGATAATATTTATTGAATGTATGTCTGTATTTTGTGTTTCCCATGAAAGTGTGACAATTTCTCCAGAGATAACATTTTCTTTATCGGTAGATAGGGAAGTGTTATCTGTATTGGTAATAGACTGAAAAGTTGAAGCAACATGATCAAGAGTATTGGGCACCACTTTAATAATGAGAACAAGAGCGCTCACGATGAAAACTAAAACAGCACATACAATAATAAAGCCAATAATAAATTTGTAGGCTTTTCCAGCTAGAGGTACTTTTTCAGGACCTTCTGTTATTTGAGGCTGTTCTTGGTTATTTTCCATAATAAAAAGTATTATATCAATAAAAACATGGGGTGTCAATTATTGATACTATAAAAGGGTAAAAATAAGCATAACATTGACTTTTTGCTATAAAATGCTATTATTCTATTAATGGAACGATTAATTAAAATATTTTTACTTTTTCTTATTATCTCTTTTTTGGTATATTCGATACTGGATGCTTTTGCTATTGTCGGTACATCATCTGCAGTAATACCTGCGAAAGAAAAAAAAGTTGAGATAGGTAGTCTACAGCAAGAATTTCCTGTTCGTATCGTTATTCCGGATGCAGGTGTTGACGCTAGTATTGAGCAACCTGTTTCTGTAAATATTTCAGCACTTGATGAGTCTTTGACTCGTGGCGCTGTGCATTATCCAGGTTCTGGGTATCCTGGGGTAGGAAATATGTTTCTTTTCGGGCACAGTACTAATTGGAAATATGTTCGTAATCAGGCATATAAAACTTTTAATAATATTCAAAATCTAGAAAAAGGAGATGTTGTTGAGGTTTATACAGATAATGCGAAGTACTTATATAGAGTATTATCGGTACGTTTAGCGGATGATAGTGAGGTATTGGTAGATTTTGACGGTGGTAAGGATATGCTTACTATCTCAACCTGTAACACTTTTGGAGAAAAACAAGAAAGATTTGTGGTGGAAGCTGATTTTGTTCGAAAAGTACCTATTGAGTAATCTTTGCAAATTTAGTTGACAAACATAATATTATAGTGTAGTATATATAAATATGAAAAATTACATACACACATCGATAATAGCTATCTTTTTTGTTTTTGGGATCGTTGCGATTCCTGCAGTTATAGTACATGCCTATGATGACTACGGTACTTATAGTTATGACGACTCATACTATTCTGATGACTACGGTACTTATAGTTATGACGACTCATACTATTCTGATGACTACGGTACTTATAGTTATGACGACTCATACTATTCTGATGACTAC
>CAJQIN010000039.1 GCA_905478465.1 Minisyncoccota bacterium
AAGTCGATTTAATTTTAATGAGATTATTGCGAGAGCTCTAAAAATACCAGCATTACGAATAATTGGCGGAGCTGCCAGTGTAATAGTATTGTATAAAATAATGAGTATGATGGCAAAGAAAAAAAATGTGGGGCTTAAAAAAATGAGTGAAATAAATAACTAACTCTATATATAATGAATAGTGTACAAGATGATGTTGGGTTAGACTATCAATTGTACAAACGGCAAAACCAAACAGATTTTGAGGGCAGAGATGATGTATCTCCTAATACTGTTTCCCCGAATGATATAACAAAAATCTCATTTGGTAAAAGTGTAGTAGACCGACTTGATTATGAACATACTGATGGAACTATAATAAAATATTTTAATTTTGTAGGGGAATCACAAAAAATTACTTATAAGGATACGATATTTACGACTAAAAAACAAAATCACTATTTATGGAAAGACAAAGTTTCTGATGTCGGGGATAAAAATGTATATCATAACCAAATACAACGATTTGTTAATAGCTCTGTTAATGGGAATGATGATACACATTATTCGGATCTCGGTCGTAAAATCGTCGGGACATTGGAGCTAAATTTTGTACCAGAATATAAAGGTACATCTGATGGGGACGTTTTTGATATGATAAAAATATTAATACCTATTTTTAAAACGAAGAGAATAAATAAGCAAGGTTTAGAATTATTAAATTGTATAAGAACATCGAGTGATGTAGCAATTCCTACTAAAAACATTGATATGTCGGACTTTATTCCAAAAAAAATACCCTATTTAATAAATAACGTAGGTGTAAATTCTAAATCAAATTCAGAAGAAAAATGTGCGGATAGTGAGTGTGATAGTAGTATTCCTGATTTAAAACTAGGTGTATTTATATTTACATCATCTAATATACATCTGGACAAGACGATGCTGCAACCTTCATTTTTTAATTCAATCGACCAACTTGAAAAAATAACTATAGGTTATCTATGGGGAGGAGATGTGATGATGAGAGATTTTATCGATGACGATAGGTTGCGTTCCATTAAATGGGTTGCCAAGGGAATACAATATGTGTCGTCGGAGAAAAAATGCACAGAGCTTTATAATGAGGGCGAAACTTTGAAACATTCTGTAAATAAACTAATAAATTCATCTATGAAAAAAATGCCACTTGAAGAAAGAATAGGTCAGATGATTAAATCACCGATAGGATTGATGGTTGTTATTATTATGACATTTTCAGTAATTTTGGCATGTTATAAACTAATAATGAACATTATCGTATCAAATATCGGCGAAACATCACAATCTCAGAAACATTTATTTCGGCCGATGAGTAAAGCAGGAGCACAGTCTAGTTTAGGCGCATGGATAGTATTTGTATTAGTTTTTGTTGCATATGCTAAGAATGTTCAATGGATGCCTTAAAATGTCGCATAATTTCCTTTATCATTAGATGAAAGAGGTTCGACTGTCCCCATTGAAACAGGTTTCTTGGAGGAGGCCTGTTTCTTTTCTTCTCCATGCACAAAACCTTCTTCTAGAGAGAACCCAAAACCATTATAACTTACACCCCGGTGTTTCTTACGATTTATAGAACCAGTTGCAGATGCACCTACGACGCGATTATTTCTGTAATGATTCTTAGCTCTTCGCATAAGTTCATATACGACTAAAAATCCCAAAACTGCGCAACATTGATGTTCGACTTTACTAAATACGGCGATCGAACCAATGATTAATACACCGGCACCCATATTAGAATTCACTACATTATTTACTTCATTAGGCATTTGAATGTCGGTTATAATATATAATGCCATCAAAACCATGCAAATAGTAGTATTGGTATTCATTTTGTTGGAAAGCATATCGCGCATCTTTATATATAAAGCTGTTATATTATTTTAAAAACAATATAACAATTAAATATAAATATATATATGCTTCGCCAGACATATCTTGGTCAAAAAGGATATACGATTATGAAAAATTCAATTTCAATCGATGAACAAATTCAGATAAAAGCTGATTTGAATGTAAAACCAAATTTACCTGGAAATATGGGAAAATCTGTTAGTTTTCCCATATATCGAGAATCTCCTAAAAAACTATATGTTCCACGATTTTATGGAGAGAAGAATTTCGGATGTGCCGATCAAAATAAATTGTCCAGTGGCGACCCTATTAATGTAGAGTTCTCTGGTTCTTTGCGACCATTTCAAACCGACGTCATTAATAAATACTTAACGCATGTTAAATCCGGTAAAAACGGGATTGGTGGCGGTCTATTAGAGATTGGTTGCGGCAAAGGTAAAACTGTTATGGCTCTAAATATTATTTCACAACTTCGCGTTAAAACATTGGTTATTGTTCATAAAGGATTTCTATTAAATCAATGGGTAGAGAGAATACAACAATTTCTACCGACAGCACGAATTGGTAAGATACAAGGACCCCATTTTGATATTGAAGATAAGGATATTGTTATCGGTATGCTACAATCTCTCTCTATGAAAGAGTATCCACAAGAATTATTTAGCAGTTTTGGCTTTGTATGTGTCGACGAATGTCACCATATTAGCGCTGAAGTATTTGTACGTTCTCTCTTTGTTGCAGTTACACCATATGTTTTGGGTCTAAGTGCAACCATGCAACGCAAAGATGGTCTTAGTAAAGTGTTTAAACATTTCATTGGTGGTATGGTACATAGTGAAAAAAATGACACGACAACAGAGGTTGAGGTGAGGGGTATTGAATATTATGTAGAAGATGATGAATTTAATAATATCCGGACGGATTACAGAGGAAATCCATTATATTCGTGTATGATATCTAAACTTTGTGATTATGCAAGTAGAACTGAATTTATTTTAGGTGTTTTGAAAGATGTTCTTAGAGAGAATAATCAGCAACAAATTATTATGTTAGCTCACAATAAAAATCTACTTAATTATATTTATAAGGCTATTATAGACCGAAATATTGCCGACGGCTCCATTGGGTACTATATTGGCGGCATGAAGGACAAAGACCTGAAAGTAAGCGAAACTAAAACCATCATCATGGCTACATATTCTATGGCCGCCGAAGCTCTTGATATAAAGTCCCTTACCACTCTATTCATGCTAACACCTAAAACAGATGTGCAACAGGCGGTTGGCAGGATTTTGCGTGTAAAACATAGTAAGCCATTGGTGGTTGATTTTGTAGATGCTCATGGGATATTTCAAAATCAATGGAAAAAACGCAAGACATTTTATAAAAAACAGAATTATCGTGTCATTTATACCGACAATCGTAATTATGTGAGTGATACAACACATTGGAAAGTTGTTAATGACCCGACAAAGACACCAGCAAAAAAGAAACCAAAAATATGTGTATCATCTGATGATGATAACCCAAAAAATAAATGCTTGGTAACACCAGACATGCTTAGTCAATAATTGAACGCAATGGCATATATTCAAATATTAATCCGGGTCCATTTTGACTCTATAATACTTGAATTTTTTTTATAATCTTTTTTATACCAATACCACTTTTTCAAAGTACCATCATACCTGGCATCATATTCTTTTGCATCATCCTTATCCGCATACTTAACATTAAAGTAAAATTTGGTATTGTCGTCATCTTCTTGTTGCACGGCAAACACCGTCTCGACACCGCCAACATAAATTGTTTTTTCTATTTTGATGTGATTTACCACAGTCCGAACATTTTGGTTTTTTTTCCTCTTTCTCTTTTTCTTTCATTTTTTGTTTGCATTCATTGCATAGATTATATTTTCTATTTTTATGTGGGGCGTTACAATCACTACACGTCCGTGTTTTGTGTTCCATAAACCTTTTAATACAACAAGAACCGACAACTAAAATCTCCACATCATTCGAAATATAACAATTTGTTTTAATCTCATGGCCACATACGCACTCTGGTGCATAGGGAGGTGGGTCTTTTTTTGTTTTTTTTGTCCAAGTTTCAAAGTAATTTTTGTGACTATCTCTATTTCCGCCTACATATTTCCACGTTTTCATTACTTCATCTGGATCAACACCCCGTTTTGCTAAACCATCTCTAAATTTTGCATACATTGATAATATGGATGCAATTATATATATAAATCAATTTTTTTTAAATGAAAAATAAATGCTTGGTAACACCAGACATGCTCTAATCAATAAGTCCTTTCAAACGATTTTTAAAAGCACGCAGTTCTTCTTCAGCGGTTTCTTTTTCACGAGCCAGTCTAATGTTGGACTGTTCTAGTTCTTCTGCGAGGCGATGTGCTTCATTTGCTTGTGTTTTCCATTGCTCGCGCTCGGCAATTACCCGTACATTTTGTTGTTCTAATTGTCTCAGTTTTATTTGGTACGTCTTTTCCATTGCTGCAACAATTTCTTGTTTTGCATTGTATTTAAGAATCCAATCTTTGTGACATCCACTTTTGACATGACTGTCGAAGCTTCTGGTGCATGCAAATGTAGTACCGGCTTTGCACGCACATGTGTGTGTTTGACGATTCCGTTGATGTTTTTTCCACGGTGACTTGTCGGCATACTGATTGGTATCTGTGTTAAACACCGGCTCGTATTGAATGACCTGGATGGGAATAAGTTGTGTAGAAGTCATGATGGAGCTGGTGCTGGAAAAGGAAATAATATCAATTTTAAATTGACATAAAATTTCAAACTGTATGTTGGAGCATGGCCTGTTGGGCAACAGATATTGATTCAATGTATCTGCTTAGCAGCGGTGACTCACTTGGTGACATAGCTCACACTCATTGGCTGGGTTATCATAAATATTCCCAATATGAGAATGAAGTACATCGAAAAATGTTAAATGAGTTGGAAGAGCTATTCGGGCCAAGCAACGAAAATGAAGACTGGGAAAAGCTATATCAAATTCTGCGTGATTTTGTCTGGCATATAATAAGCAAATGT
>CAJQIN010000040.1 GCA_905478465.1 Minisyncoccota bacterium
CTTGAATAACGAACTGCGAATCGGCAGCCAACTTCACACTCAGTATCCGATTCGTTTTATGCTTATGATTTGAATAACGTACTGACGTTGCGCAAGCTATTGGTGCATATTTCATTTCGACGTTACTTGTACTTTTAAATAAGTAGTTTTATAATCATGATCAGAACGCAGCTCGACATATGTATAATGGATAGAAAGCGTATAAAACGCCGATTATATACATACCAAAATATCATAACTTATTTACTAGATATTATTTCACGAGTAAAAATAATCTAAATTTCACGCGTTTTTGACGTTGTAAGATGTAACATAAAACGCGCAGTGTATGCATGTTAGCCATGGATTTAAGTTAAAAGACTAGACGGATCCTGGCGAAATTTGGCGGGTCCACGTCATGTACGTTAACGGTTGTTTTTAGAAAGTTTGAATGACGTCATACTAGAATCAACGGAAAAATGGAGAATGTCGCATGAAAAATTGGTATGTAAGATTTTCGATTTTGCCGCTTTTTTAAGCGCATTTTGTATACAAATATCTATATATTGAAGTAGCATTGTGCTTTTTTATTATTTTAATTGTAAATGCCGAATGCTCATCGCATCAGTAATGATTTTACGTGTTTAATTTAATAGGGAACGCAAATGAATTGAATTTTTCTTACCATTTTCCGAATCTTACAGAAAATAAAAATATTCGCAATTTCGGTCAAAAAACGGAAGGAAAATAAACTTTTATTGCCGCTGATACTCATATGAGTTTAGTTAGTCTGTTTAGACCTGTGAAATACAAATGCTCATTGAGTTTGTATTTAATATGATGCATTATTTATACATAATTTCTTAATTATCGGATCGCATTTGCCCATTTTGCTGATCTTACAACAAAATAATATTCTATGTTTTACGTAACGTTATTTTCGAAGTTCATAACGTAAAACCGACTAGATCTATATGCAACCTATGAAATAGTCTACATTGGCTATCAACAAATCGTTTGTTGCCATATAAGTGATTTCGAGTATCTCTTTTTGTTAGTATTATATTATTTACTTTATGTTGCAGCTGAACTAGATCATGAAGAGTCAAAACCGAATAGAACAATGGCGAATGAAAAAGAAGGAAGGGAGAAAGAAAACAAACAACAAGTACTTCAAAAACAAACGGCAACATGTACACGATACAGAAAAGGAGGAAAAGAATAGAAAGAATCGAGAGTATGTGAAGAAACATCGTGATAAATCGTCAGCGTTAATGGGACCAGGTGGAGACGCCGGGACTTTCTCCAACAGAATGAGTAAACACAGAGCGCTGAAACGTGTGGAGGAAGCACTTCCGTCGGACAAAAGTAAGAGGATTTCGCTTATTACAAACCTGTTAAGCAGACATGTATCTTCGAATAATACTGTTATTGATAATGATAAGAACACAGATTCAGCAGTTGAGGCAGTGATACATGATATCAACTCTACAATTAAACAAGTAAAGCACAAACGGAACGAAAGCGCAAGAACTTTAGTTAATGTTATAGCTGCGAGTGTTAATGGAGATGAAGTGTTAAGAGGCAGGGCAAAAACATCAGTGGCTAGAAGGCTTGGTCTACATCCAAGAAGGTTAGGGAGAAAGAATCAATCGAAACGAATTCGGACAGAAGTTTTACACAATGAGACATCCGCAATAAAATTCACCAAAAGAAAGACTCGAAATGACAAACTAGACGATACAACTAGGAAACTCGCCTATGACTTTTGGCTGAAATCTGAAATTAGCAGACCAACAGGGAACAAATCCGACGTCAAAAGGGTTAGACTCGGGCCTAATATATACACATCGCACATGATACACGTGCTCGAGAAGAGTCAGGAGGAAGCTTTCAAAGTATTTAAGAATGAGCACCCACATGTAAAGATCGGTCTCAGGACGTTTGAGAGTTGCAAACCATACTTTGTCCGTCAAACCAGACAGAAGGATCGAACCACATGCTGTTGTAGGTGAGTTATCTATATTTATTTAATTTACTGATATACACTAAATGCGTACACTGACACGATTTACTCAAGCGAGATAAATCGTGCAGTATATCCAAGGGAAATAACCCAGTTTTGTTCGCATATGCGGATTCATGGAGGGGGCGTCAATTTACAATTATAGCGTTAGTCTGAGGCGCCTGGAAATGCAGTTTTATATGAATTGTTATTAATACTTGTACATATTATTATTATGTTTTGGTATGCGCTCTGCGCAGTTATTATCAATCTACAGTTCACTTAAGAAATGCTTATTCGGAACTGTAACTTGTTAATCGCGATATAAATTTGGTATTTCCTTAAAAAATATATAGGGACCTTGTGGTTATACTCGTTATAAAAATCATATAAAATCTTTCTAATTGAAGTTGTTTTCGTCAGGTACCATGTTGAGGCGCAGTCAGTTTTCAAAGCAGCGATGGGTTTCCGGCGGAATGAGACAAATGGTGATGCGCCTGTCTATGATCATCTTGACGACATGGTATCAACCACTCTATGTGACACCGGTATAAGGACATTAAAATGCTACGATAGGAAATGTGATAAGTGTGGGATGGATGGACTACATATCATGGACGAGGAAATGTCTAAAGCGGACACAGCTCCAGATGTATACTGGCAGAAATACGAGTACATGGACATCAAGGTAAAGGGCAACGCTACCAGGAAAAAATTAACATTGACGAAACAAACTACAAAACCCGGCAACATGTTTGAACATTTGGCAAAGTGCATCGAGACTTACTCTCTGCATCAATATAGTGCAAACTGGCAATCACTACAGTTGAAAAACTTAAAAGAAAATCTGCCAATGAATCATGTCATTTGCATTCATGACTATTCAGAGAACTATAGATGTAGAGAGAAAAGTGAAATTCAGGCGGATTATTTCCAGAGAACAGAAGTTTCATTGCACGTCACACTGTTACATCGACATGCGATCGTGGGAGTTGATGGTGTGGACAGTACTGAAGAAAATCCAGTCATCATTACAGAGCAATTTTTTACTATAAGTGAAGACTTGCGTCACGATCAGTATTTTACACGTGAAGTCCAGCGACAGATATCGATTTACCTCCGAAATATTGGATACGAGGCGCGTGTGATGCATGAATGGACAGATGGGTGTGCTCAACAATACAAAAGTCGACACTGCTTCGGTGATTTGAGTGTGGCCACTCATGATCTGGGATATGATACGCTTTTGCGTAACTTCTTTGAGACATCCCATGGAAAAGGCCCACATGACGCGGCGGGTGGTTATATTAAGGCACAAGCAGACCTTGCGGTCACTCGTGGACAGACTCTTATTCAAAATGCACATGACCTTTACCTTTTCGGCACAAAACGGTTATCAGCAGTTTCCACACCAAATGGTTGCAAGCGACGGATATTCGTCTACACAGAAGCTATACCACGGAATGATGACTGCCGATTTAAAAGCGTGCCCAATATCAGATCCATTCATCAACTAATAACATGTGGCAATGGAAACCTGAAGACCAGAAGACTGTCTTGTTACTCGTGTGATAACTGCATGGACGCCAGGTACGACTTCTGCCAAAACACGGAGATGACTGGCCAGTTCAGGTATATGATCATTTGTCACTATTATTAGTATTATAGCTATTATTAAAAGCATGCATAGCTATTTCAAGACTAGATGTAATTATGATATAAGTATTACAATCATTGTCATTTAAATGGAAACTGCATGTATATCTTTTATCATGAGGGGATACAACTCAACCCTTATACATCAAAGCTTAGCTAATAACTATTTCTATTGAAAACACGAATCTGCACAATTTTTTATGATGAAAATATGTTCCGATTGATTGTTTTAGGTTATTCACGATGGAGTCAGATGATGGGAGTGTTGATGGCACGAATGAGATAGATGACATGGAGGCGACAACGGCCCTGAAAGATCAAGTCACGGAGGATACAGTTGTAGCCGTGTTAGCAGATGATGATGAGCGACCCTATTATCTGTTTAAATCCAGTGGTCCTTTAGAAATCTTGGAGGAGGATGAAACAGATGATTTCGGTGCACTGTTCTATTCCGGCAGTGAGATAATACGGGGACATTATTTTGATTATATGAAAACAAACTCATTCAAATACAGGATTATCCCAAATAAACTGGCACTTGTTCCCGCTGTTAGCGTAAGGTACATTTTCAGTGACACAAACGGAGTATCATGTAGAAGATTAACCATTGACGAGCCAACTCACAGCTGCATTCTCGGACGGTTGATGATCTAGATCATCATTTTGTTGAGCATTATAATGATAAATGTCATTTATTGTTATCATCATCATCACCATCATCATCATCACCACCATCATCATCATCATCATCATCATCATCATCATCATCATCATCATCATCATCAAAGAAAAATAAATTAATTGTAAGTGTAGTCTAATTATTATTGATGTTTTTAGATTATTATATTTACCGTATTACTCACATAATCAATAATTCGGCCGCATTAGACTGAACAGGGTCTCATGGTATACGGACAATATCTGCTTGGTTGAAAAAAGGGACATACTGACAAATACACGGATTGTGTCGCTTCGGATCGGACAGCGCGGAAACAAGAAGACCATTTTCTGCCTGACGCAGCTCAATTACATTTTATGACTCGACGTTTACTTTTAAACACTAACGCGACGTTTTTTGACGTTACGCGTTTATGCACCAACAGCTTGCGCAACGTCATAGCATTACACAACTATTAAATGTGGATATCAACAAATGCATACAATATTAAACTTATGTTCACTGTATACACATATGTCTTAATACAAATGCATACAGCAATACACAAGTATGTTATGTACATGTAATAGCCATACATAAATGCATCTACAAATAAGCATACGCTATTACAAAAATATTAGCTGCATACATATACGTA
>CAJQIN010000041.1 GCA_905478465.1 Minisyncoccota bacterium
GGGGAGGCTGTAGTTGCGGTAATTCGCCATGTACTTGCGGCAAAGGGTGTAGTTGCGGTAATTCGCCATGTACTTGCGGCAAAGGCCATCCATCATTAGAAAAATCGAAGATGCCACCACCTAGTAACATTATTGGTGCTGATCAGAATACATATTCTGATTTAGCAAGTGTTTAGATTTTATTTATTTCTGTATAATATATAAAATGGGGGAGGGCGATGAGAAAGAACATTGGTCACTTATGCTTTTAGACACATATATTTTATATAATGCCTTTTATATATTTGTGTTGATACTATTTTCGGTGGGGAATTGGCAAACCAAGGGTATCATGGACTATATATGGCACATTTCCGGGAGGAGTATATCGCCGTGGGCTATGCAAAAGGACCTGACACGATTCAATGAACATAAAAAATGGTGGAAGGATGAAGCTGCAAAACAAAGAGTAGCAACCCAGGGCGGGGGCGGCAATACATATAGTATTAAAACATGGACTTGTGTATTGTTATTCAGTGTATTTTTATTTATATTAGCAATTTTATTCCCAAGCAAAACTATTGATAATTTTTCAACGGTAACTATGCCATCTATGTTTAGAGATACTATTCTTGATACTAATAAATCGAATACAGCCAATATAATGGGTTTATTTCGACAAGATTGGGGTGAAGGGAAAGATAAATATACCGTTTCCCAGAATGATGAGGATGATATTGAATTTATTAGAACAAATGCCGAGAATTATAGGAAAAGTAACGACGAGCCCGACGTACTCATGGCTAACGCGACAAAGGAATGGGAGGAGTGGGCGGAGGATTCGAGGGGGGGGGAGAAGATGAAAGAAGTATGTGGTACCAAGTCCAACTTTACCAAGTTATTAAATGAAGACAGTGGCGTATGTAAAAATGGGTTACATAATGCAGGCTTCCGATGTCACAATCTGTCACAATCGCCATGTTGTCAAAGATATTGTCCGGCCGACATTGCCACCATTGCCACCCATCATTGGGGTACATATTATGGTGGAGCGAACCAGGAGGAAACGGCGAGGGTAATTCAGAAGGGCCAACTTGATACACATGCTCCGGATTGGCAATGTAATACTGACTCTAAATGGAACCCGACTGCAGAGGTGTGCGAACATGAGGCAGGCGACACAACAGCTCCAGTTTATGTGCTGGTCCCCTCCGGCTTCAACCCCGCTACCGACCCCCTCCCCTCCGCCTCCTCCCCAGACCGAAATCCCAGTGTTAATAACTTGGTAGAGCATGGCGCAGATTGACAGGCCCGACGGGGTAATGTTCGTTCAATACTTGCGTTTTTCATATTAACTTTCTTATAAATGAAAATCGCAAGTATTGACGTAGGTATCAAAAATTTAGCAATTTGTATTTTTGACACAAGTAATAATTCTTTTGTAATTACAGATTGGAATGTAATCAATTTATCAAACGAGGTGAAATGCACGTTGTGTAATGAATTAGCAAAATATTCAAAACAGGAAGAATATTATTGTCAAAAACATGCGAAGAAAAGCGGTGTTAAGATACCACCAATCAATATGCTTACAGTAGAAAAAAAAACCAAAAAAGAACTGATTGCATTATGTTTAAACAATAAAATAGCACTGGTGGGCCCTACACAGCTTAAAAGCGATATTATTAATAGAATTAAATCAACTTATGAAACAGATTATTTAGTACATGTAGAGAGAATAAAGGCACATTCTATTAATTTAGTAGATATTGGCAGTGCATTGAAAACAAGTTTAGATAAACTTGAAAGGGTTGATAAAGTATTAATAGAAAATCAAATAGGACCACTCGCAAATCGTATGAAATGTCTTCAATCAATGATTACACAATATTATATAGATAATGGTATCACAGATATTGAATATATATCGGCTGTAAATAAATTGTCATATTTTATGTCAGGCCCAAGTGAATATAAAGATCGTAAAAAACATGCAGTGACAATAACACGTTCTTTAATAAAAGATGCAGTATGGTTGGATATTTTTAATAAACATAAAAAAAAAGATGATTTAGGGGATTGTTTTTTACAAGGACTTTGGTATTTGCGAAAAACTAATTTAATTATTAATTGCGGAGATACTTAAAATTAAAAGTTCTGTATAATCATAATGAGTGATCCTCAAATAATAGATTTGGATTCAATTGGTGGTGAGAACCCATCAGTAAATTTTGGTGGTGGCATAGAACTATTGATGAATGACAAAAAAAAATCTGGGGGTGGGTCCCGCGGCGGTAGTGAGCCAGGCGAAGAAATTAATTTGGATGATTTGACAAATCTAGAAAGGGAATTAAATGATTTGACTGGTGGTGGCGGAAATTCACAGACACCTGTGGACATATTACCTTCGGTAATGCCTGGCGTATTACCGAATATTGATAATGTCAAGAATGAATCTGGATTAGGACGGTCGACAGCAACTGTAGAAAACAAAGATAATACAACATGGGATGGATTTACTAAATTTAATAATGTGCCAATCAATCCAGATGTTGGACGACAAGAACCAACAAGAAGCAATGAAGAAATTCTAAAAGAAAAATTTGAATGTCTCCGCAAATTACAGGCACTTGAAAAAAAAGGGATTGAACTCTCAAAACACTACACGATGGATTCAGCACTTAGTGAAATGCAGGGCGAATATGAATCTATTAAGGCTGAACACGAAAAAAAGAGCAGCTCGAAATTTCAAGGTAAGATGTTAATGGCTGCTGTAACCGGATTAGAATTCTTAAATAGCAAGTTTGACCCATTTGATGTAAAATTAGATGGGTGGGCTGAACAAGTGGGGGAAAATGTAGACGATTATGATGATATTTTTTCGGAATTACATGATAAATATAAATCAAAGGCCAGTATGGCACCAGAGTTGAAATTATTGTTTCAATTAGGAGGCTCTGCAGTAATGGTTCATATGACAAATTCAATGTTTAAGAATTCAATACCGGGAATGGATGATATTATGAGACAAAACCCGGATTTGATGCAGCAATTTACTAAGGCGGCTGTTTCACAAATGGAAGAAGATAAACCGGGATTTGGCGGATTTATGAATATGATGAATGAACCTTCGGCGCGTCCCCCATCACCTGTTGAAACTAAAACATTTAATATTGGTCGAGACGCGCCAAGTAGACCTCATCTTGAAAACAAAAAAGTTGGTAATGTAGACGAACCTGAGAAATCGAATCGATTGCG
The DNA here is from genome assembly GCA_905478465.1 of Minisyncoccota bacterium. Lineage (GTDB taxonomy): Bacteria > Patescibacteriota > Minisyncoccia > Phycocordibacterales > CAJQIN01 > CAJQIN01. The sequence goes on from CAJQIN010000041.1 coordinate 3,238, forward strand.
ACCTGATATGAAAGGACCAAGTGATATAAATGATTTATTATCAAATCTTAAATCTACAAGCAAAACATCTGGCATATCTATTGATGACACAAGTACAATCAGTATTCAAGAATTGAAGGATATGCAAAATGATATGAAATCTGGACCTAGTAAAAGCAAACGCAGAGGGAAAAGTGATAAAAATACCGTCAGTTTAGATATTTAATACCATCTATAATTCCATATTTAATTCCATAATTTAATTCCATCTATAATAATATGGATGTTATTGATGGATTTTTAGATAGTCATTATAGCTATACTGCTACACCCGCATCTAACACTTTTTTAAACAGGCAGATTAATGCAACTAGTCGCGAAATAAAATTAAATCATTTAAATGTATTATTTTTTACTTTTAAAATATTTCACAGGAATGTACTATCTTTTGGATGGACGAAAATCTCACAGCAAACAGACCAAATAGATGAAAAATACATATTAATATCATAAAAATAATTGATATAATATTTATGATATTAATATGTAATAATGCCGGAGTATATTCTTGTTGATGGTAGTTACTTTTGTTTCTTTCGATATCATGCACTTCTTACATGGTGGAAAAATGCCCACAAAGACGACCCCCTCGTCTCACCACCTATTGAAAATGCTATCTTTGTAGAAAAATTTAAAAAAATAGCTAAGCAAAAATTCGAAGAAATGAAAAAACGAGTTGGTATGAAAAACCCTACATTTATTATTGGAAAAGATTGTCATAGAGCCGATATTTGGCGACACGATATTTATGATAAATACAAAGCTAATCGTGACACAGAAGATGCCTTCTTAGGTGGTCCATTCTTTAAAATTGCATATGATGAGATATTTATAGATTATAAAGTTCTCTCTCATCCACGTCTAGAAGGCGATGATTGTATTGCATTATACACTAAACATCTACTTGATACTATACCGGATGTTCAGATTAGTATTATAACAAGTGATATGGATTATTTACAGTTACATAGAGAGAATGTTAGTCTATATGATTTGAAATGGAAAAACTTAATGTCAAGCAAAACTGCTTTCCCTGATGCCGCTCAAAACCTATTTTGTAAAATAGTCATGGGTGATAAAAGCGACAATATTCCAAGTGTATTTAAAAAATGCGGTATCAAAACCGCCGAGAAAATGTACAATAAACAAGATGAATTCATTCACAGATTAAATAATGACGAAAATGCTACCACTTTATACCAACGCAATAAAACACTAATCGATTTTAATGAAATTCCTATTCTTTATGTGAATGAATTTAAAAAACTATATATATAAATGCTATTAAATCTACCACCAGACATTATTGACCAAATATTTTATCATATTACCATTGATGCTATGGATCAATCTAGAAACTATATTAATATCGAACAAAGTGGTAATACCAAACGTTTATATGAATACAATGGAACAATGTTAAATGGATTACCGCATGGACAGGGCACTATGTGTGCATGTGTTAAATATAATCAACCGACATATGGTCATCAAAAAAGTATCTGGTTTTTGTGCAATCTCTTTTTTGTTTTAAAATCATATGTCCCCATTATTAAATAAAAGTGTCCCCATTATTAAATAAAAATATTTAGGAATAATATGGCAATAAAAATTATGTCGAGGCATAACGCTTTATTCTCTACTAACTATATTGCTGGTAGACATTTAGGCATCGGGGCGACATCCCGAGTTTTTGAATGCTATGCACGCAACTCGAATGATAAATTTGCAGCAAAAAAAGCCATTAGCAAGGATATTATACAGTTTAATCGTTCAAAAAAAGAAGAAGCCTATTTAGAAAAACTAAACAATCATCCCAATATTTGTAATTTGCATGACATATTTTATGAAGAGGATGACGATGGGCAATATGTTAAACATATTGTTACTGAATGTGGTGAAAATTCACTCGCTAATTTGGCATCAACCGTTCATATTGACGAAAAATATCTTAAACAAATTGTTATTCAAATGCTGCACGCAATTTTACATTGTCATAATAATAACATTTGCCATCGTGATATTAAATTAGAAAATTTTATCTATATAAATAGTTATAATCTTTCACATGCGTCGCCAATGTTCCTTAATACAATTAATATCAAATTAATTGATTTTGGATTAGCGACAAATTATCATAAAGATTATAACTTAACTGGTAAAGTTGGCACTGTATCTTATGTTGCACCCGAAATATTGAATAATTCCGATTACACGCCCAAAATTGACTCGTGGAGTCTTGGTGTTTCTATTTATAAAATTATTATTGGAAACCCTCTCATTAATCATACAAAAATAGATTTTTTTAATCCTACCTATAAAAACCACAAATGGAATACTTACAGCACCGAATGTTGTGACTTTGTACAACAACTATTAACAATTAACGCTATTAATAGATTGTCAATTCATGACGCTATTAATCATAGTTGGATTTCCGCTTAGTTGGATTTCCGCTTAGTTGATTTCCGCTTAGTTGATTTCCGCACGGTTCTACGTTTGGCCCTGTGTCTGGCCTTGTGTCTGGTCCTGTGTTTGGTCCTGTGTCTGGTCCTGTGTCTGCCCTTGGTCCTGTGTCTGGCCCTGTGTTTGCCCTTGGTCCTATGTCTGCCCCGGCGTTTGGTTCTGCGTCCACCTTTCATTTTGTCATCTTTTTTGACATTGTCATCTTTTTTGACATTGTCATCTTTTTTGTCATCTTTTTTGTCATTGTCATCTTTTTTGACATCTTTTTTGACATTGTCATCTTTTTTGTCATCTTTTTTGACATTGTCATCTTTTTTGACATCCTTTTTGACATTGTCATCCTTTTTGTCATCTTTGCTGATTTTCTCTGTTTTCGCTCGTTTTGTTTTTTTGCGCATGTTATCTTCTATAATTTCTAAATCTGAAACTTTCATTTTGACTTTTCCATATAAAATATCCCACAGAACTTTTCCATATAGTTTTTTCTTCGCTTTATTATTTTCACACGATTGTGATTTACGTTCCGCATTTGACATATTACTTGGATAACCATTAACAATTATCTGAATTAAAGTAGCATCACCACCACCTAATACATTTTTACCATAAATCTTCTTTATTGTGTGACATTTGTCATCATTTGCCTTATGTGAGCGCGTGATCGGAAACACTTCTGTCTTATCATATGCTGCTAAATATAAATCTTTAAATTCAGTTATTGTAAAGGATTTATCATTTACTAATAGCGTTCTCTTTGGCATTTTTTTAAATAGGCTGCGACTAGGAAATAGTTTTTTATATATATATTTTAAATTGTGCTTGATAACAACCTTATCAAGTTTTTCTACATCTAATTCATCAGATGTTATCATTTTCTGATATTCTAAATATTCTTTTCTATTTTCTTTGATTAATTCCAATACTGATTCTTTATTAAAAAGTCTTGCGACAATTTGTTCATATGTTAGAGGTTTGTCACCATAATTTATGCTTTCAAATAATTGGTCTTCATATGAAAGATATGTTGGAACTAATAAATAGCTACTATATTTCTTTTTTAATTCCAATGCAGAATTTTTAAAACAAAATGCATTGTTTTCTAAACTGTTGTTTTCCTGCACAGCCCTTAACCTTGTTTGTATTGCTGTTTTGACTACCTTTAATACCAGTGTATCTAATATACCATTAGAGTCAATTTTCACAATTGGTTTCCCAGCATCTTTCGACTTAACCACAATTCTATTTTTAAATTTAGTAATTATTGTAATAACTAATTTAGTATATTTATCTGAATTGTCATCATCTTTTCTAATCTCCTTAATTAACGAGAGCATCATATTCTGGAAATCGGCTTGGCCTTGAAAATCCTGTGGCTTCTTATTGCCCGGGAATTCTTCCTCAAAAAACTTTTGTATTGTGTTTTGCCAATTGAATTGTGCTTCGCCTGCTGCTGCTTCTTTTACTGCTTTTTCTTCTGTTGAGTTTGGTTCTTCTGTTTTTTTATCACCAGGTGGTGCTTCATCTGGTGCTGTGTTTTTATCACCAGATGGTGCTTCATCTGCTGCTGGTGGTTTTGCTGCTCCTGGCGGTTTTGCTTCATCTGGTGGTTTTGCTGCTCCTGGCGGTTTTGCTGCTTCTGGCGGTTTTGCTTCATCTGGTGGTGTCTTATCATCATCTGCTGCTTTTTTATCATCTTTTAAGTTTGCATAATCATAAATTTTTAATCTTTCTTCATCTGCCTCGCTTTCTTCAATTTTTTTCTTTGATGCCGTGGCCTTTTTAATTTGTTCAACAATGGTTTTGTCTATTTTCTCTAATTGTGATTGGAGTTTTGTTTTAATCTCCTTCGTAGCGTCCTCATTATCATATTTAATCGATTTTATTATATCTGTAATCTTTTTCGGAAGTATCGTTTCATCAAGATATTTTTTATCTAAATCATCATTGTCAGAACTAATATTCGGTTGCAACAAAGCATAGTGCTCGTTTATATTTAAATAATCGATTTGATTTTCATTGAAATCTGATTCAGACATACATTATATAATAGGTTTATTTTTTTAATTTTTCCAACAGTTTAATTGCATTATTTAATTCATCATCATCAATATGTCCGTCTGAATTTGTATCTATTGCATGTTCTAATTTTCGTAAAGACTCAGGTAATAAATTGAACCGACTCTTAGTATTCATTAATACATCAACAACAATAATATATACACAGGTTACTAACAGAGCACTTTTAATCTCCCTCGAACCAACCCAGGCAATACTAAATATCAAAATCTGTTTTGTAATATCATGGCTAAATATCTTTTTCTGGGCCGGAGATAATGTTAAATCAATGTTTTTTGAACCAATATTTAAGATGATTAAAATAACCGCAGCAAATATCTTATCACTTTGGAATAACTTATTCAATGCCATAATTATATTATGTTGATATTAAAATAATATAATTTACCTTGTTGAGTCTTCTGGCAAAACTACCTCTTCCTCCTCCTCCTCCCCTTCTCTCCCACGAAAGCCTGCCATTTCCTGACCAGCCTCGGGGTCATCATCATCATCTTCTTTATGACCTTCTTCGTGTAGACCTTCAATAAGGCCATTATTTACAGACATGAATAAAATGACTCCAAGCAGACCTAAGATACGGTCAGTTGTTGCCAATAAGCAAATAAATAGAATTAATCCTAATTTACCGGGTATATTAGAAACCATGGGTCTAAGCATCTTAGCATTAAGGATCATAGCAATAACGGCAATGAAAAGCGCGACATTTACGCCTTCCGTTTTGCCAAGACTTTTGACACTTTTGTTAAAACTCTTAGAAGCACCTTTCAATGATTTATCCATTATATAATATATCCCGATAAAAAATTAGTATTTAATAATAAATTAATATCTTTGTTTTTATTAATAGTGATGTCATCTTTTGTAAATGCAGCACCTTTTGAAAATGAAAATAATAATATAGAAAAGAAAAGATTGTCTAAAACATTGAAAAAACCCATTCCTAAATTGCCAAAGATACAATTATCATCAATGGAAGATGAAGAAAATAATTTAGCCGATTTTAGACCACCACCTCTTCCAGTTGTTTCTGTTAAAGAAGGAGTCGATAATGAAGAAAAAGAAGGATTTTCAAACGAAGCCTCATCCGAATATGTAAGTGAATATCCTCAAAAATATGATGAAAAGCCTCTCTCTAAAATGCAGCAATATAAACAATTTGTAGCTAATATACAAAATAATATACAACCCATAAATAGCGACACACCCCAGGAACGATGTCCAGAACATTATAGTTCCATGGATGATGGCCGTAAAAACTATCAAAAACAATTGAACGAGAAGATAGATTATATGATCAAGATGTTAGAAGACCAACGCAGTGAAAAGACAGAGGGAGTCATGGAAGACGTGATGTTATTTAGTTTTATAGGAATATTTACAATATTTTTAGTAGAATCTTTCACAAAAGTTGGAAAATATGTAAGATAGTAATTTATGCTAAAATCAATACCTTTTCGGGGCTTTGTTGTGGATAAATATAATTATAAAAAAACCATGATATTGGAACGATATTATGAGGGCTCCATTTTTTAGTGATATTTTTTGTTATCAGCCTATTATCTGATTGATTTTCCATTTGTAAAATTTTAAAATTATGTTTTGAATATAAATCTTCTAAAACATAAAAGAATCCATTAACAAAAAATTGTTTATGTTTTTGGTTGTTTATACTTCCAATACATTCAATACATTTAACACCATCATATAATGTATTTGTATCTCTAAACATATATATAGCACTAACTTGTTCATCAACTATTAATATCTTAATAAAAAGTTGTTTAGCTTCAATGAGAGCTTCAACATTGGAAAGTTCAGGAAATATCAAAACCTCAAATTTAGTAGTAGTATAAATGAAATTATATAATAAATTAATATTCTGTTTAGAAACTTCTAAAACGGATGCACTGGCATGTAAACTATATTTTGTATGAAACCAATTATCAATATGATATAAAGAAGTATTGTAGCAAACGATAGGTACGATATAGTTGTTTGTATAATTTTCTCTCTTAAATAAGGAAACTTTTGTAACATCAGTATTATTCCTAATGTGATGATGTAATGTATCTATCATCTGTGGCGCAATATTTTTTCCACGCATGTCCGTTTTGACACACAAATTGTCAACATAATATACATATTTTATTTTGGCATTTTTTGCAATAATATTAAGAGGATATGCAGTAACACAACCAACAATATTATTTATATCTGCAGTGTAGCACCCAATAAATACGGGGCTATTGTGGCCACGTAAGTAAGCACTAAGATGTAATGGTGCGTACATATATTGCCTTGCATAGTTGTGTGTAAGAAACTTTTGAATTTTTTCCAAAGAAAAATCTTTGTCATAGAGAGAATAAAATGAAATATTCTTAAAATTAGTCCATTTAGTAGATTTAGGCATTTCGGATTTGATAACGCGAATGCCAGTATTTCGATTGATTATAAAATTTACAGGTTGATTGTACCAGAATTGATGGGCTAACTTTCGCGAACCTTTATATAGTAAGACAGCGGAGGTGATGATTATAATGGTAATTATTATAATAATATTAAAGTACTTAAAGAGATAATGACAAACTATATGGTACAGCGTTTGGCCCCGCGTTTGGCCCCGCGTTTGGCCCCGCGTTTGGCCCTGCGTTTGGCATGACCAATTGTCACCAATATCCCGTGCATTTAAATTTAACATATCTATTGTTAGTTTATTTTTTTGAGAATATAAACATATTGATTAAAATATCGCGCTTTGGCTAAATCAACCTTCTCCTGAATTTCATAACCACATAGCTTAAACATCTTCTCATATTCAGGTATCGTTAACATTCTCATTTTATGAGAATTCTTCCGAATATGTTTGGTCGCAGTATTTGTAAATAATTCTTCAAATTCTACTTCACCAGTATTCTCTCTATCCTTATCAATATAAGTGGCATTATAATCAAAACCCTCAAACTTCACCACGGATGTGGTGGTTCTTAATCCTGGCTTTAAAAGTTTATGTGTATTTGCACCGAATATATCATTCGTTTGTACAATTGGATGGAATTTATCCGGATCCACTATATGAATTGCCAATATTCCATTATGCAACAACCACTTGTTGCAATTTCGTAAAAATGCCTCCTGATCTGGCATGTAATAAAATGTATAAAAAAAACATAAAATATGAGAAAATTGATTCGTCTCAAATATCATACTATCCATCGCATTCGCATGTTTTACAACAACGTCCGGATTCATCTCCCCACATTTTGTTATCATCGCCTTTGATGTCTCTATTCCTACTGCTGGTATTCCACCCCCCTTTAAAAATTGCAAATGCTCCCCCAATCCTGACCCAATATCTAATACATTACTTTTCTTATTTATTTTACCTATACGAATTACTTTTGCTAATTCATATATAGTTCTATATTCGTCATTCATAAGCACTTTATAAAGATTGCAATAAAATTGATCATATATATCATTATTTGTTTTCAGTGCGAATTTTTCCTCCTGCTCAAATCCTTCTATAAAACCATTATGTCTCGCAAAGATTGTCTTTACAATCAACAACCCTCCCACAAAATATAAACATTGGTTTATCATCGGTATTTTAGCTATATATTTATCATAAAAATCAACTATTGTGTTTTGAGACGAAACCATTATATATTTATTGTCATTTTTTTATATCAATGTTTCATTATTTGTATCATTATATCGTACCATTTCATTATATTTTATATATAACTATCATAATGATCGAAATTAATGACACCAGACTTTTAAAAGAATTCAAATCTGTCACCTTTTCTGGATACAAACGGTCCGATGTTAAAAAACACCTCCTCACACAATTATTTAATGCCAATCTCGAACAATCTTTAAACTGGACCGCCGAACTTATATGCTGTGGCGCCTTCATGGAACTTTGGGAAATCATTCTACTTTTTCTCTCTAAATATATACATCTCGGCAATCCTAAAATTCCCATCTACATCGAACTTAGATTCAATAACTTTAAACATATTGTCACCAACGGCTATATTGGTAACGAACTTCAACTTCGAAACAATAATAAATTAGAAGTCTCTTCTGTGAAGTCATCTGTACTCTCTCCCAATCTTCTAAACGTCATGGGTTCGATATTATTAAAATCAACAAAAATGACGATTATCAACTTAATAAACTCAACTCTCGCCTCACTGCCCCCAATACCTCTTTCGCTTCCAAAATCTTTCGTCCCGATGATAATAAAGAAATCTTTATTGCTATTAATGAACTCGGCTATAATCTAAGCGATGCCAAAAATATTGTCAATGCATGCTTCTGGATTGAATGGATCATCGAATATGAATCCATTTGCAAACTTGATAAACGTAAACTTGAATGTGAATATAGAGAGAATATTAAAATAGATCAAAAATTTGCAAAAGATTCCATATGGATGATTTGGGAACTCATCTTCAACTCATGCCCCACAGAACTTACCAAAAAAATTACTCAGAGCCTACATACCCTTTTCTCTCTCCATTACTCACCCTCTTGCAAAAAAAAAAGACGATTCATATTATATTTTGCAGTCTCTATTCTTATCGATAATTATAACCCCTCTTGTGAAATCATCTCCTCTGCCACCAAAGATATCATCGACAAAAGTACCAAAAATATTGACGATATCTATAAACAAATCAAAAAATCAGAAAAAACACCCAAGACCGATTACCTCTTTAACGGCATCGAACATAAAACAAATGTTGAAAAAACATTCGAAAAACTTGAAGTATTAAATACCATCAACTCCTCTGAAAAGAAAACCATCACCTTTTCTTAACTATGTCATCATATATATACTACAACATGGTAAATGTTCATACCAATATATACATGGTGTAAATATACTCTCAATATACTCCTGTAATGACTCATCATCCTCCTCATCCTCCTCCTCCTGTATTGGCTTTAATAATGTATAATTATAGGGATCTTTCTCCATGTTTATTTATGTGTAATATTATTATTATTAATTATATAAACAATGCTTGACATTTTACCATTTGATATTATACATCAGATTTCATTATACATTAATCCTTGCGATATCCATAATCTCATTCTTATCAAAAATATATATGATATTGACGATAAATCTGCCTTTATACGATTCAGAGAATTTCAATGCAATAAAATTAAACTGTTCTTGCGACTTCGTTACAGACAACGTCTCCTTTTTAACCAGCTAAAAATTATACTCGACAAACACTATTATACTATGATCTCTACACATGACACCACATTTCCTTTATTCAATAATCAATGCCTTTTATATGCTCCTCTCATTCCATATAATAGATGTAGATTTTGCTCCCTACATCTATCCAATCATAAATATCATAAAATGATTAATATGTTTCTTGAATTAGTTTATTAATATTGCATATTATATATATATGTTCAATCTATTTCAAAAAAAAAATGATGTTATTGATAGAACTTCATCCATTATTACAGATAATGTAACCTCTATATCCAATTCGTTACCGACTAATCTATCATTGCCCCCATTAGATGTACCTGATATGCCTGATATCCCTTCACAATCAAATTTTACTATGTATCTTATTATTTTTATTGTATTAACTCTAATTGGTGTTAATGTCTTCGGTTATGTAGCCGTAATTGTCGATTCACTTGAATCCATCTTCGGCGAACCATTTAGAAAATTACTATTTATCATCGGCTATCATACTGGCGATGTTATTAAGCAAACTGTCGAAACTTCGGCAGATGGTACTAAATTCGCCGCCGATATTGTTAAAAATGTAACTGTAAACACCGTAGACGAAATTGGAACACAAAGCGTCCATGCTATTGAAACCGCCAAAAATATAGATAAAGAAATAGATGCAGAATTGTTACAACGACCCATTATCGACCCTATTAAACCTACTCCTGATGAAATACCTTATGTAGACCGAACCGAATTAATGATGTCTTTTGATAAAGTTAAAAAAAAAGCATTCGATGACCGCGAATCAACTAAACATTATGTAGAAGATGATGCTGGATCTACCATCCAAAATGGAGGACCTGCCTCAGGTAAACAAGGCTGGTGCTATATTGGCGAAGATAGAGGATTTAGGAGCTGCATGGAAGTTGGTGCCAATCATGAATGCATGTCTGGTGATATATTCCCATCGAAACAAATATGTGTAAATCCTAACCTCCGGGAATAATTTATAAAAACTCCAAAAAATCATCACTTTGCTTCCTGCCTGGAATATATTCGTTATCCAACTTATTATATAAATCGGGAAGGATATAGTCATTTAAGGATAGATCTTCTGTTATCACTTCCGCTTTATAACGGATTGGGTTATCTGTTCCATCTTCTCTCTCAGCAACCCTGGTAGATGTCGAATCTATATATTCATAATTCAAATTACCCTTCCTCAATTTAAAGTTTGTTTCCACCCCATTATGTGAAAAAGCGCCGGTTCCACTATATTTATTATATCCTTCATCTAACTTATAATATGGTAATGCACCTGTTTGGTCTGTATAGCCAAATGTCGAATTCAAATTTTGTGCAAATTGTAACATCACATCATCACTATTTATAGTATTATATGGCGAAATTCCTACCCCCCATGAACCTACGGCCGGATGATCATTCGCATTTGTGTTATTAAAGCCAAATAATTTTACTCCCTTTGAATTTGTTATATTTTTTTGAAATTGATAATTATAAAATAAATCATACCGGACAGCATGGTCATATATTGCTGCGTCACTGTAATAAAATGCATATTTTCTATAAAAAAATTCAGACGCAGGAAGAATGGCCGCGCCGCCAGCGGCGGCGAGGTGCTGATTATATATTGATAGATTTTTATGTTCGGCTGGTGGCGCAATCAAATTCAGTCTCGTCCCTAATGTATTTAACTGAACGTAACCGGGGTCATCACTTTCTCTTATAAATATATTAAACGGTTGCGCTAAATTTGACATGTCCGTCGCACTTACATCATCTAGATTTACATAACTTAAATCCACCGTTAAATTTACATATGGTTCTACTTCTATAAATGAACGAAATGTTACTTCATCTATACGGAGGGGATCAGTAAAATTCATCGACACATCGGGTAATGTTAAAAAACGACTCTCCTCTGCTGTTTGTTCGTCATAAGACCGCAATCTTGTATAATTAAAAGATTCACCATTCTCGTCAATTTCATTACCTATAAAACGGCCTCCAACTATTTTATGACCGTCTTTTAAGTTATTTTGCTTTTTTATATTGTATTCGACATTGAAGTTGGACCAAATGTTTCCTTTTGATGTCACATTTGTAAACATACATGCCTCAAAGTTGGTGATGCCACCGAAATCACAGTCTTCAAAATGTGAACCACTAAAGTCACAATTTACAAATTGTGTATCTCTAAATGATATACGCTTAAATGTAAAGTCATAAAACTCGCGGACCTTGTTCGGGACCCCTGTATCTGTTATTGATTTTGTACCATCGCCATCTATATTATCTATAAATGAATATCTTGTTACTCCATCGTCCGGAGACACCACCTCTTCACCACCTGATAATTGATGGTAATCAGATGTAAAATCAAATGCAGTTTTACTTGATTTGATATCTGAAAACCATCGCCATGTCCCCTTCGCTGCCGATAATATATTTGCTATATCTTCCCCACGCTTATA
>CAJQIN010000042.1 GCA_905478465.1 Minisyncoccota bacterium
CGGTACTTATAGTTATGACGACTCATACTATTCTGATGACTACGGTACTTATAGTTATGACGACTCATACTATTCTGATGACTACGGTACTTATAGTTATGACGACTCATACTATTCTGATGACTACGGTACTTATAGTTATGACGACTCATACTATTCTGATGACTACTATGTTTATGATGGTTCCGATTCTTCCGATTATTATGTATACGAAGATACTTACTATACCGATGATTATTATGTATATGACGACGGGTATTATGTTGATGATTATTACACCTATGAAGACACGTACTATTCTGATGACTACTACTCGTATGGAGATTCTTATTCTGTAGGTTACTATGATGGAAATTATTCTTTTGGATACGATAATGGATATGACACTAGTTACTATCTAAGTTACAACTCAACAAATAGTAATAGTAATAACAACAATGGCTCATGTACAAGTTGTGGAAACAACGACCCTGTTCTTACCGGTTCATGTGCCGCATATCCTTCAAATCCAGAAACTGGAGAAACTGTTACGTGGGATGCTTCTGCATCTGGTGGTAGTGGCTCGTATTCGTATAGTTGGTCTGGAACTAATGGACTGTCTGGTTCAGGTGATAATGTGTACAAATCATATTCTTCAGAGGGAACAAAAAATGCAACCGTAGTTATTACATCTGGAGGTGAATCTATCACTCGAAGTTGTTCAGTTTTTGTAGAAGATGATAACTATAATAATGATGATTTAGAAGTTTACTGTACTCCTAATAACGATGACTATGAAGTTGATGAACGAGTAACGTGGGAAGCTCATGTGTCAGGTGGAGATGGTGATTATGATTATGACTGGGATGGTACAGACGGACTAAATGGAAATAGTCGAACAGAATCTGTTAGATATGACGACGACGGTCGAAAATATGCATATATTACTGTTCGTTCAGATGATGGGCAGACTGCTTCAGACTCATGTTATATTGATGTTGAAGATGACGATAATGATCTAGATGTGACTTGTCGCGTATCTGATACACGTATTGATGAGGGTGATCGAATCACTTTTGAAGCTGATATTGATGGTGGAAATGGTCCATATGATATTCAGTGGGATGGAGATATTGATGATATTGATGATTTTGATGATGAGGATAGATATCAAACTGTTCGTATTGACGATGATGGTACCTATTATATCGAAGTGGAAGTAGAGGATGATGATGGAAATCGTGCATCAGATGACTGTTCAGTTATTTATGTCGGAAGAGATAGAAATTCCGGAGGTGTAACTATTACATCAAATACTAATCCAACAGGACAAGTGTTGGGTGTCTCACTTGCACAAGTTCCATATACGGGTCTTGGAGATATGAAATTTCTTGATATCTTGATGTACGTCTTGGGAGGAGGAATACTTATTGTTATACTTGGTATTTCACTCTTTATTTTCAATAAGAGACGGGAGGTTTAGATAATAAAAAAATATCTTATAAAACAGCACCTTTAAAGGTGCTGTTTTGATATGTGTAATAGCTGGCAGCCTTTATATTAAAGAAAATTGTTTAGTGTCATCTACCGTTTATTATCTGTGAAGAAGAGCTAGGTACAAAGTATTTCTACTGGCTTTTTATTGTAGTAGTTTTGCTTTGTCTATTAGTATACTTTTTTCATCATTTCTGTTAGATAGTTTTCCTTTGATAACTATGCATGCTTCTGGCTGAAGAATGTCTTGATATTCTAAAAGAGTTTTTGGAAAAGCTACTACTTCAATAGCATCAGTAAAATCAGATAATTCAAGAAAAACCATTTTATCTCCTTTTTTTGTATATATTTCTCGGAAGTTTGAAATCATACCTGCCACCATAACAGTCGCTCCTGTGGGAGTTTTTGTTTTGATACTTGAAATAGTCATAGGTAGTTTTTCGGCAATTTTTTCTCTAAACTTATCAAGTGGATGTCCTGAGATATATAGACCAAGAAGTTCTTTTTCCCACAGAAGCTTTTCATCAGCTGTTGCTGGATGGGATATATCGAGTGTAATTTCTTCTGATGGAGCAGATTCCATTCCTCCAAAGAGGGAATCTTGGTCTTCAGACATTTTTTGCAGTTCTTTATTATATTCAAGTAATCCCTCTAGACTTGTAAGCATTGCTCCTCGTTCGCCAAAATTATCTAGCGCACCTGTTTTTATAAGAGCTTCTAGAGATTTTTTATTTAGATTCCTGTCTCTGATACGTTGAAGAAAATCTGTGAGAGATTTATATTTTCCGTTATTTTTCCTTTCTTCAATAATAATATGAGCAATTCCTTCCCCGAAGTTTTTTATTGTGGTTAGACCAAAACGAATACGCCGTTCTTTTCCTACCGTTGCAAAATCTTCGAAACTTTCATTAATGTCTGGTGGTAGAACTTCTATTTTCATTCTTTTACACTCAGAAACCATGTCAGAAACTTTATCTACATCACCCTGATCAGCTGTAAGGACAGATGCCATGTAGAGAACTGGATAATGTGCTTTTAGGTATGATGTGAGATATGCAACACGTCCGTAACTTGCAGCATGGGCTTTGTTGAATCCGTAGGCTGCAAATGTTTCAATCATGTCCCATAGTTTGTGAGTGGCACTTTCAGAGAGTCCTCCAACATCAATGCATCCTTTGGTAAATTTTTCTTTCTGTTCAGCCATCACCTCAGGAATCTTTTTTCCCATTGCTTTTCGAAATTTGTCAGCTTCCCCCCAAGAGTATCCAGCAAAATTTACAGCAATAAGCATGACATCATCTTGGTAGATCAAAATACCGTAGGTTCTCTCAAGGATGCTCTTTAGACGATCATCAACATAACGAACTTTATGTGGGTTTTGTTTTCGCTCAATATAGTCAGGAATGAAAGCCATTGGACCTGGACGATAGAGGGCTACCATAGCGTTAATATCATCGATGTTTGTTGGCTGAAGCTCTTTTAGAAATCTGGTCATACCAGATCCGTTAAGTTGAAATGTGGCAGTTGTTTCTCCTCGGGTAAGCATTTCGTATGTTTTGGCGTCATCTAGGGGAATGTGATCAATGTCTATATCTTCTCCGTACACTTTTTCTATGAGTTTTAGTGTATTTCCCATGATGGTTAGATTTTTTAATCCAAGGAAGTCGAATTTGAGTAATCCAACCCCGTCTTCTCCGACAGAATGCATGTCATATTGAGTGATTAGTTTCTCACTTCCTTTTGGATCAAACTGTACCGGTGCATCTTCAATAAGGGGGTGTGGGGATATAACAACGCCTGCAGCATGTACTCCAATGTGCCTGGCGCAACCTTCGATTTTTTTGGCCATATCTATAATGGTTTTAGTGTCAGTATCTTTTTTGTACAAATCGGCAAGTTCGGGGACTTCTTCCAGAGCTCTTTTTATTGTCATGGGAAAACCTTGAGCTCCCATTGGTATGAGTTTGGCAATACGGTCTCCAGAACCATAGGAGAAACCAAGTGCACGTGCTGTGTCTCGTACAGAACCACGAGCAAGCATGGTACCAAAGGTTCCAATTTGTGCTACGTGATCTTTCCCATATTTTTTTCGTACGTATTCGATTACTTCATCACGTCTAGAATCAGCAAAGTCCATGTCGATATCTGGAGCAGATGGTCGTTCGGGGTTGAGGAATCTTTCAAAAGGTAGGTTGAGAGCAATAGGGTCGACAGTTGTTATGCCGATAAGGTAAGAAACAAAAGAACCTGCTGCAGATCCTCTGGTATTAGAAAGGATTTTATTTTCTTTTGCAAAACGAAGAAGGTCAGATACAACAAGGAAATATTTTGAGTATCCTTTTGTACTGATAACTTCAAGTTCGTAATCGATACGTTTTTTGTTTGATTCATTGAGTTCAAGTTTTCGTCTAGAGAGTCCAGCAAGTGCTTTTTCTCGAAGTTCCTCGTCTGGCGTTTTACCATCAGCACCATGATAATCAGGAAACTTCCAGGCATCTTTTCCAAGTGTGATATCTATGTTGCACATGTCTACGATTTTTTGGGTATTCTCCAGAGCATCGGGTAGTTCCTTAAAATACTCACGTGCCTGAGATTGTGTTATAAAAGAAAAGTCTTCATCTCCGTCATTACCAGAGCGCGGAGAACTAGATTGAATAGAGAGTAGTGTTTCTCTGGCTTGTCGATCTTCTTTACTTATATAGTAGACATCATGAGCGGCAACAATATTAGTCTGTGTTTTTCTGGCAAAAGAAATAAGGTTTTTCATTGATTCTGCATGCCCTTCTATTTCAGGATGGTGCGTTATTTCAATAAAAAAGTTTTCTGGGGAAAATGTTTTTTTGTACCATTCTAAGAGTTCGAGTGCTTTTTTTTCATCATGACTTTTCAGTGCTGAGACAATATTTCCACTAAATGATGGAAGAATACAAATTAAACCTTCTTTGTATTCTTCTAAAAGTTCTTTATCTATGCGTGGTTTATAATAAAAGCCTTCAAGATGTGCTTTGGTAATAAGAGCAATTAGATTTTTATAACCCTGATTATTTTTGGCAAGGAGTACGAGTCTGTTCCATCCCTTATCAACACCAGCTTGTTTATCATGTCTGGTCCGTAGTGACATATATGCATCAATACCAAGAATGGGTTTGATGTCAGCGTCTTTACATTTCTGATAAAAATCAATAGCTCCATAGAAGTTGGTATTGTCAGTTAGAGCAAGGGAAGTCATTTTGTTTGCTTTTGCAGCTTCAATAAGCTCTTTTACCTTTGGGAGAGCGTTTAGAAGGGAGTAGTGAGAATGGACGTGTAGGTGGGTAAATTCCTGTGACATAAAAGATATTATACTATACTTATTATATGAAAAAGACTCGACATATTGGTATCGATGAGGTCGGACGAGGACCACTTGCAGGACCCGTGACTGTTTGTGCTTTTGTTGTGGTAAAAGATTTTGATATGAAATTACTTAAAGGAATTACTGATTCAAAAAAACTCACAGAAAAAGTACGAGAAGAATGGAATATCAAATTAAGAGAACTACAGAAAAAAAGAAAAGTAAATTTCTCTGTCTCATCAGTTGGCGCAAAAATAATAGACAAAAAGGGAATCAGTTTTGCTATACGTACAGCTTTGTCAAGGTCTCTTCGGAAATTAAATGTTGATCCAAAGAACTCAAAAGTATTTCTTGATGGTGGATTGAGGGCTCCAGAAGAATACGTAAATCAGGAGACAATTATAAAAGGAGATAGTAAGAATAAGTGTATTTCAAGCGCCTCAGTCCTCGCAAAAGTATATCGAGATGCATATATGCGAAAAGTTGCCAAACGCTTTCCTGCGTACGGATTTGAGGTTCACAAGGGGTATGGAACGCTAAGACATAGAAATTCTATTAAAAAGTATGGTCCCTGCGAGTTGCATCGAAGGAGTTTTATTAAGCGTGTATTATGAGTCTTGCATTTTCTTTGCAAATAACGTAATATCATCACCTATATGGTAATTCGAATGCGACATACGCGAGCGCACACTAAGAATCGACGTTCGCATCATAAAATGGCTGAACCAACACTTTCTGTAAACGAGAGTGGTGTAACACATCTTCGTCATCGAGCGTCATCTATTACTGGTACATATCGTGGACGTCAGGTTATTGATGTTGAAGCACAAATTGCTCAAAAAGAGGCAAAACGAAAGAAGGCTGGTATTGAAGAAAAAGAAGATAAGTAGCACTTTTTTGTGTGTTTAAATAACGCTCCCCGTACTGCGGGGAGTTTTGCACTATATTGTTTTGCACTCTGACTTTCTATTGTATATAATAATATATAGCGAAAGCGTATTATATTATGGCAAACCGGCACCTTTCACGTTCTATTGTTTTACAAACTCTTTTTGAGTGGGATTTTCAGAATCTTACATATAAAAGAGGTATTATTTCTTTGAAAAGAAATATAGATGAGTTTTCTCCACAATCAACAGACGTTCCTTTTATGGAGGGTTTATTTACAGGCGTCTTGGAAAAGCAAGCGGACCTTGATGAAATTATTACAAAAGCTGCACCTGAATGGCCGTTGGAAAAAATATCAAATATTGATAGAAATGTTCTCCGTATAGGTTTGTTCGAATTACTTTTTGGTGATGGAAAGGAAGTTCCGCCAAAGGTTGCAATAAACGAAGCCATTGAACTTGCAAAAAGTTTTGGAGGAGATGCTAGTGGAAAATTTGTGAATGGGGTTGTGGGAGCTGTATACAAAGAGCTTGGTGAGCCTGGAAAAGATGATGTTCCAAAAAAGAAAAAGAAGATAAAAAATGAGCATCTTCCTGATGACCAGGTGCCTGTGGAGAGTCGTTGTGGAGCTGTTATATACGCACGTGATGGTGAGGATGTGTACTTGGCTCTTGTGCACGATGTATTCGGACACTGGACCCTTTCAAAAGGACACGTGAAAGATGACGAAGATGTAAAAGAAGCTGTTAAGCGAGAAATAAAAGATGAACTTGGTATCGATATCAATCCTCAAGAAGAATTAGGGGAAAATGCTTATATTGCATATGACCCAGAGAAAGGAAAAATCAAGAAAAAAGTAACCTATTATCTCGCGGAAGCATCGTTTGAAGATCTGAAGCTAGACACAACAAGTGGCGGTTTAGATGATGCAAAATGGTTTAAGCTTGCTTCGATACTTGACTTACGCTTTTATGACGATATTCTACCTCTAGTGACGAAAGCAGTGAAGATTCTGGTGGCTGACACAAAATAGTTTACATTAAAGATTTATATATGAAAGAATTCAGTATTTTTGAAGAAAAAGCAGGTATTTCATTTACCGATAAAAACCTCTTAAAACGAGCATTTACGCATCGTTCTTTTATTAATGAAAATAAGGGACATGGAGAGCATAATGAACGTTTGGAATTTTTAGGAGATGCTGTTTTAGAGCTCGTTATTACAGATTATCTTTTTAGAAAATATCCAGAGACGACAGAGGGAGAATTGACCCTTTATCGCGCATCACTCGTAAATACGCAAACTCTTGCAAGTGTTGCTATTACACTAGATATAAATGAATACCTACTTCTTTCAAAAGGAGAAGCAAAGGATACTGGGAAGGCTCGAGACCACATACTTGCTAATACTGTAGAGTCAGTAATTGGAGCTTTGTATCTTGATGGTGGATATGAAAGTTCAAAAGGTTTTGTTATGGCACATATCTCGCCACTTATTGATACTATTGTTGAGGATGGAAGTTGGATTGATTCAAAGAGTCGTTTTCAAGAAAAGGCTCAGGAGGTGGTTAGTGTGACGCCTACATATAATACAATTCGTGAGGTTGGTCCAGATCATGACAAGAAATTTACTATTGGTGTGTATCTTGGAAAAGAAGAAATTGCACAAGGTACAGGAAACTCAAAACAAGAAGCAGAGCAGAGTGCGGCTCTTGCCGGTTTGGAAGCAAAAGGTTGGGAATAATTTATTATTGACTGCCGTATCATATTAAATGATAATTTTTTAGACGTGTGTGGTTGTCTTGGGTAGGTATTGTTTTAATGATTGCCTATTCTAGGGTACGTATTCTAATAAAATACGTGCCTTTTATTTTGTCTCATTTTCTCGTACACTATAGATATAATGTATCTAAAATCTCTTGAAATTAATGGTTTTAAGTCTTTCGCTAAGAAAGGGTTTCTTGAGTTTAAAACACCTATTACATCTATAGTAGGTCCAAATGGCTCAGGAAAGTCTAATGTTGCAGAAGCCTTTCGTTTTGTTCTTGGAGAACAGTCTATAAAATCCATGAGAGGTAAAAGAGGAGAAGATCTTATTTTTAATGGATCGAATGAAGTTCCAAAGATGAGCAGGGCTTCTGTGAAGGTTGTTTTTGATAATAGCACTCGTTTTCTTGATATTGATTTTGATGATGTTGAAATACAACGAGTGGTGCACCGAGATGGGTCAAATGAGTATCATATTAACGGCACACTTGTTCGTCTTAAGGATATTACTGAGCTTCTCGCTAAGGCAAACATTGGTTCAACTGGACATCACATTATCTCTCAAGGAGAAGCGGATAGAATTCTTTCTGCAAATCCAAAAGATAGAAAGTCTATGATAGAAGATGCCTTGGGTCTTCGTGTGTATCAGTACAAAATTACCGAGAGTGAAAAGAAACAAAAAAAGACATCGGAAAATATTCGAGAGGTAGAATTGCTTAGAAAAGAAATTGCACCACATCTACGTTTCCTGCAGAAACAAGTGGAAAAAATAGAAAAAGCTAGGGAACTTAGAGATGAATTAAAAGAAATGTATCAAGAGTACTTGAAGCGGGAATCTGTTTATCTTGAATATGAAGAAAAAAATATTGGAGAGAAGAAGCATATCCCCGTAGAGCGCCTTAAGGTGCTTGATGCGGAACTTGTGCAAGCCACATCGCAATTGGAAGAGTCTGTTGGGGGAGATGAGAAGAGCGCTGAACTGCTATCCCTTGAGCGTGAGTTAAGAGATGCGCGAACAGAGAAGGATACTTTACTCAGAGAGCTTGGACGTATTGAGGGGGAAATATCTTCTCAGGAGAGAGGTCTTGTCCGGCAGAAAGAACATTTTGCTGATGGAAAACCTATACCTTTTTCTGAATTGCAACAGTTCTCAGAAAAAATAAGACAACAGATAGATACTGTGGAGAGTACTGATGATATGTCTATAATAAAGCAGGTTTTAAAAATGGTTCGTGATAATTTTTCAAATTTTGTACGAAATTTTCAAGATGCTGAAGAAGATAGTTTGGTAAAGGAAATTGAAGATGAAATTAAGGAATTGCAAACAAAAAAACACACATTAGAGTTGTCGAGAGGGAGTCTTATAGAAAAAGAAATATCTCTTAATGGTAGGTATGATGTATTACAACAAGAAATCGAAAAAGAAAAAGATTCAAGTAGGGAGGCGGAGACCTCTGTATTTCGTATTCGTGCTGAACGTAATGAAGTATTGAGCGTTCTTAGCCAATTACAGTATAGGGAAACTGTATTTTTGAAAGATAAAGATGCTTTTAGTGAAGAATTGAAAGAGGGAGGCGTGTTGATTGGGCTTGAAATTACATCATTTAAGGAATATGTAATACTCGGAGATACCGGGGAACAGATAACTAATGAGATATTGCTTTCTGAAGAGCGAGAAAAACAAGAAGAGCGACGAAGAAAAATAGAAAAAAGTAAAATTCGTTTGGAGGATATGGGTGGAGGATCTTCTGATGAAGTAATGAAAGAATTTCAGGATGTTACTGAAAGAGAGGCTTATCTTTTGCGAGAATTAGAAGATTTAAAAAATACAGAAGAATCCTTGTCGGATTTAATCTCTGATTTAATAATTCAACTTGATACTGAGTTTAAGGCGGGAATAAGTAAAATAAATAAAGAGTTTCAAAATTATTTTTCTTTGATGTTTGGAGGTGGAACAGCTAGTCTGTCTGTTGTGCGAGCGGTAAAAAGAAGACGAAGTGATTTAGGTGGTCTTGATGAAGGGTCTGTTTTGGATATGGAGGAAGAGGAGGGTGAAGATGGTATTGAAATCACAGTTTCTCTTCCTAGAAAAAAAGTGAAAAGTCTGATGATTTTATCTGGTGGAGAGAGGGCTCTGACATCCATAGCACTTCTTTTTGCAATGTCTCAAGTAACACCGCCACCTTTTATTATTCTTGATGAAACAGATGCCGCTCTTGATGAGGCAAACTCTCGAAAATATGGGGACATGATTGAAAATCTTTCGGCTCATTCACAGCTTATTCTGATTACCCATAATCGAGAAACGATGTCGCGAGCAGGTATACTCTATGGAGTCACTATGGGTTCAGGGGGGATATCAAAACTTCTTTCTGTTGAGTTGGATGAGGCTGTGGTAGTGGCAAAATAGCTTATATAATTATAATACTATTAAACACAATATAATCTTGTGTTTAATCGTATGTAGATTTATAATAAAATTAAACTTATGTTTTTTGTTTGTTAGCGTTTCTGCCTCCTGGAGTCAACTTCGGCCATTCTGTCGAGTTGACTCCTTTTTATTTTTTAGGGTGTTCTGTTGTTATGTCTTCTATTAATTCAAAATCAAGATTTTTTCTATCAAGATCAGCGCTAACTACTTTGAACTTTACAAGATCTCCTAAGGTGTATCGTTTCTTTTTCTTTTGCCCTACAAGTGAATACGTTTTAGCATCAAGAGTGTAGAAATCGTTACCAAGGTTTCGGACACTTATCATTCCTTCAGCTTTTGTTTCGTTATCCTCTACGTATAGACCCCATTCGGTTACGCCAGAGATAACACCTTCGTATATTTCTCCAATATGTTCTGACATATACTCAACTTGTTTAAATTTAATACTCTCACGCTCAGCTTCTGCAGCAGAGATTTCTTTTTGGGAAGCTTCTTGTGCGATATTCTGTACTTCTGCAAATTTGTCTCTAGATACTTCTCGTCCATTAAGGTGTTCCCAGAGAATTCTGTGTGCTATAAGGTCAGGGTATCGACGAATAGGAGAAGTGAAATGTGAATAATATTCGAAAGAAAGTCCAAAATGTCCGATATTTTTTGTGGAGTAGATTGCTTTTGCCATCGAGCGAACAGCAGCAGTTTTAATAAGAGATTCCTCGTCTTTACCGTCGATTTGCTTGAGCATATTTGCAATATCTTTTGATGTAAGATTGTCTGAGGTAAAATCAAAATCATATCCTAGCGCCTTTAGAAAAATACTAAGGTTTGTGAGTTTTTCTTGGTCAGGTGCAGCATGAATACGGTACATGAATACTCCCTTGTTACTCTTAATTTGAGCTTTATACATAAGTTCTCCTACTTCACGATTAGCAAGAAGCATAAATTCCTCTACCAATTTATGTGTATCTAGGCGTGGTTTTCGAAATACTTTTACAGGCTTGAAGTCATCGTCAAGAATAAATTGCACCTCATCTGTTTCAAAATCAATTGCTCCTGCTTTGTAACGGGCTGTCTGTAGTTTTTTTGCTATATTGTTGAGTGTAATGAGTTCTTCAGAAAATAGTCCATGAGTGTCAATAGATTTTTGGGCTTCTTCATATGCAAAACGTTTGTCAGAATTAATAACAGTTTTTCCAAACCATCTCTCGTATATTTTTCCATTTTCATCTATCTCAAATACTGCAGAGAAAGCAAGTTTATCCTCTTCTGGATTCAAACTACATAGATCATTGGAAAGAACCTCTGGGAGCATGGGAATTGTACGGTCTACAAGATACACAGAAAATTCTCTATCTCGTGCAAGTTTATCGAGTTCACTTTTTTCTCGAACATAATGAGATACATCTGCAATATGTATACCAACTTCGAAATGTCCATTGGGAAGTTTTTGGAAAGAAAGGGCGTCGTCAAAATCTTTTGCATCAAATGGGTCGATGGTACATGTCATAATTTCTCGGAAGTCTCTTCGGGAGGCGATTTCATCTTCAGGAATCGGTTCTTCTTTTTTTGTTATAGCTTCAGCTTCGGCAACAGCTGCAGGAGGAAAGTTTAGGTCGAATCCTTTTTCGTACACAATAGATT
Organism: Minisyncoccota bacterium; assembly: GCA_905478465.1. Taxonomy (GTDB): domain Bacteria; phylum Patescibacteriota; class Minisyncoccia; order Phycocordibacterales; family CAJQIN01; genus CAJQIN01. The sequence goes on from CAJQIN010000042.1 coordinate 11,531, forward strand.
GCATTTCAGTTTCATGGTCTCCTTTTTTCCCTAATACTTTTTCCACAACTCCGGCAGGGTGTTCAAATTCTCCTCCCCATGAAGTAATGTTAACTATTACTTTTTGATCTTTTGAGACTGCTACAGTACTTGCTTCTGTAATATTGATCTGTTTTTTGATGCGTCGGTTGTCTGGAATGATATATGTGCGCTCTGGGTCAGTAATTACTGTACCTACGATTTTCTGATGAGAGCGTCGAACTATTTCCAAGACTTTACCAAAGGCGGTATTTTTCTTTTTAGAAATAATTTCGACTGAAACTATGTCGTCACTGAAAGCATTTTTGAGATAAGGAGAGTCTATCTCTATAGTTACATCTGGTGTGCGTATATAACCTACGTTTTTTCCAGAGATGGCAATTTTACCCTCTACTATATTTAGGACATGAGAGCCGTGTTTGTGTGGTGTATTTTTTTTATTCATATATTTGTATATCGAGCATAATTAGAAATCCACTATAGCATATTTTATATAGTATTGACCAAAAAGTAGGCTTCTGGTAGTATCTCTGGATATGTTAATGATCCGATTACAACGAGTGGGAAGAAAGAATGAAGCAATGTTTCGTCTTCTTGTTACCCAAAAACACAAAGGTCCAAAAAGTGGAGCTTTTATTGAGCTTATTGGTTCATACAATCCAAAGCTAAATGAGATTAATTTTAAGGAAGATCGTGTAAAGCATTGGATATCTAAAGGTGCTCAACCTTCTGATACAGTTCACAACCTTCTTATCAAGAAGGGAATTATAAAAGGAAAAACAGTAAACGTTCTTCCAAAGAAAACTCCAATTGTAAAAGAAACAGAAGAAACTATTCCAGAGACTCCTGCGCCCACAGAAGATGCGCCATCTGAAGAGACTGTTGAAGAGAAAAAAGTAGAAGAAACTCCCGTGATTGAAGAGGTTGTTGTAGAGGAAGTTCCAGAAGATTCAAAGAAAGAAGGAGAGCCAGCAGTCTAACTTCACATTGATTCTTTTACTACTTGGTATATTATTATAGGTGTACAGTGTCGCTGTACTATTAATTAGATTTTAGTTCATTATATTATGGAAAATGATCAGGTATTTCTTGAATTTGTTGTAAAAGCATTGGTTGATAATCCGAACGATGTCAAAGTTAGTAGAGTAGTAGATGAGATGGGAGTTCTCTTGACTCTCGACGTGCATGCTGAAGATATGGGAAAGATTATCGGACGATCTGGAAACACAGCAAAGGCTATCAGAACTCTTCTTCGTGTAGTTGGGATGAAAAACAATGCTCGTGTTAATCTTAAGATTAGCGAACCAGAGGGTTCAACACGAAAAATGCCAGAAGCAGCTGATGCACAAAAGAGTGTTGATGAGGCAATGGCTGATTTAAAATTAGACTAATTTTTTTAAAAACACCATCGAAGGCTTTGCTTTCGATGGTGTTTTTGTATATAAATAGGTTATGACACATTTTCATGTAATTACTCTTTTTCCAGATTCCCTTAGTTCTTATCTAGGTGAGTCTATTTTGAAGAGGGCTATTTTAGATAAAAAAATAAAAGTGAGTTTCTATAATCCGCGAGATTTTGTAAAAGACCCACATGATCGAGTTGATCAGAAACCCTATGGTGGAGGTCCTGGAATGGTAATTCAGGCGGGTCCTGTTATTAGGGCGATTGCAAAAGCTAAGGGTAGAAAAAAGAAGGTAAAGATCATATTTTTTTCGCCCGCAGGAAAACAGTTTGATACTGCGTATGCAAAAAAAATATCAAAAACATATAAAGATATTATTTTTGTATGTGGACGATACGAAGGAATAGATGCTCGAGTAAAAGAGGTCTTCAATACGGAGGATATTTCAGTTGGTCCGTATGTGTTAACTGGAGGAGAACTTCCTGCAATGATACTTATAGATTCTATATCTAGGCAAATAGAAGGAGTTCTAGGAGATTTTGACTCTCTTGAGGAGACACGTTCGGCTTCAAGTGATGTATACACTCGTCCAGAGATTTTGGTGTATAAAAAGAAGACATATAAAGTTCCAGAAGTATTACTTTCAGGACACCATAAAAAAATAGAAGAGTGGAGAAAAGGTGTTTAAGTTTTTGTATGGGGAAAACTCTATTGACAGGCGTATAAATATGCTTATACTATTGACTTAAGCAGTGCAAGGTTGAGTTATGAATGGCGCACGGGGAGAATGTTCAAATATCAGGTGTATTCCTGTATTTTGAAAGAAATAACAGAGAAGAGGAGTTCTGTTATACCAAATTACAAACTAGTGCTTTTTACTATCTTGCGATCTCTATTTTTTTAATAGCTACACAAGAGGCATGTGCCTTGCTTTAACGCAAGGTCATTTTTGTTTGTCGTTTCTTTTATTAACAGTATGTATAGGTAAAACAATATAGTGTATGTCACAAACACGAGAAAAAAAATATTTCAGTCGATATAAAAAAGGGGCGATTGAAATACCAGACTTACTTGTCTCTCAAAAGGATTCATTTAAGTGGCTCATTGAAGAGGGTATCTCTGAGGTGTTTAAGGAGTTTTCTCCAATTAATGATTATTCAGGGAAGAAGTTCGAGCTTAATTTTACTGGTTTTGATATAGAAAAACCAAAGTATGACGAGTACTATGCTAAACAAAATAAACTTTCTTATGAAGGTTCTTTGAAGGTACGAATGAATTTGAAGAATAAGGTGATGGGTGTAGAGAAGGAGCAGGAAATATTTATGACAGATTTTCCTATGATGACAGATCATGGAACTTTTATTATTAGTGGTATTGAGCGCGTTATTGTTCCACAACTTGCTCGTTCGTACGGGGTATTTTTTACAACAAATGTTGTTCGAGGAAAAAAAGTATTTGGAGCAAAAGTAATACCAGCTCGAGGTGCTTGGGTGGAGATTGAGACAGATTCGGATAATACTATGTATGTACGTATTGACCGAAAACGAAAGTTTACCGTTACAACGCTCTTGCGAGCACTCGGAGGTGAGAGTAATGAACAAATTCTATCTTTGTTTAAAAAATCTCCAGAAGTAAAAGAGTATATCGAAAAGACGTTTTTGAAAGATACTGCAAAAACTCAAGATGATGCTTATGTTGAAATATATAGAAGGCTTCGAGATGGTGACCTTGCAACAATTGACAATGCGCGTGAGTTTGTAAATTCTATTTTTGGTGAAGAGCGATATGACCTTTCTCGTGTTGGTCGGTATCGTTTTAATCAGCGTTTTGCAAAGGGAATGACAGAAAAAGATATCGAGGTTAGGGCTCTAACACTTGATGATCTTGTAACTATTCTTACTAATATCGTTAGTCTTAATCTTGATCCTCAGGCAAAAGCAGATGATATTGATCATCTTAGTTCTCGACGTGTTCGATATGTAGGAGAGCTTTTTCAGCAAAAAATTCGTTTCGGAATGTCTCAAATAAAAAGAAATATTCAGAACAGAATGTCGACTATTGAGAGTGATGTGACGTTGCCAATGAGTTTGGTAAGTCCAAAGCCTCTTCAGGCAAGAATTAAAGAATTTTTCACAACAAACCAGTTGTCACAATTTATGCAACAAGAGAATCTTCTCACGGAGGTAGAGCATCTACGAACCCTTTCAGCACTTGGTCCCGGAGGTCTAAACCGTGCGAGAGCAGGATTTGAAGTTCGTGATGTCCACCCATCTCACTACGGAAGATTGTGTCCTATTCATACTCCCGAAGGACCAAACATTGGTCTTATTCTGCGACTTTGTATGTATTCACGAATTAATGAGTTTGGAATGATTGAAACACCATACGTTCGCGTAAAGAAAGGAAAGATTACTGGAGAGATTGATTACCTAAACGCTGCAGATGAGCTTGGGCACAAGATTGCTCATGCTGCAACCAAGTATGATGATAAGGGAAATATATTGCAGGATCGTGTAGAGGTTAGATTTGATGGAGAGCCTCTTAAGGTGGTAAAAGAAGATGTTGGGTATATGGATGTTGCTCCAAACCAAGCTTTCTCTGTCGCAACTTCATGTATTCCATTTCTAGAACATGATGATGCTAACCGTGCGCTCATGGGATCAAACATGCAAAAGCAGGCAACACCATGTCTTATCCCTGAAGCACCTATTGTTTCAACGGGAGTAGAGGCTGTTGCTGCGCAACACAGTGGACGAGTGGTTATTGCTGAAGAAGATGGGGTGATTCAAGCTGTTGATGCTAAAAAAATAATCGTAAAATATAAAAGTGGTGGTACAAAAGAATACAAACTTATTCATTTCAATCGAACAAATGGATTTACTGCATTTCATCAGCGACCAAATGTTGATCTTGGAGACAAGGTAAAGAAAGGAGATGTTCTTGTAGACACATCAACAACAGATGGTGGGCAATTAGCTCTTGGACAAAACGTTCTCGTTGGTTTTATGACGTGGTCAGGAAATAACTTTGAAGATGCTATTATTATTTCTGAAAGACTAGTTAAACAGAGTAAGTTTACTACTATTCATATTGAAGAAATCGTATGTAGTGTACGAGATACAAAATTAGGGCCAGAAGTAACAACTTATGATATTCCAAATGTGGGAGAAGGAAAGCTGAAGAACCTTGGAGAAGATGGAATCATTCGAGTTGGTGCAGAAATTGAACCAGGAGATATTCTTGTTGGAAAAATTACTCCGAAGGGAGAGTCTCAACTTACTCCAGAAGAGCGTCTTCTACGGTCACTTTTTGGTGAGAAAGCACGTGATGTAAAAGATACCTCTGTCCGAATGGACAATGGACATCGAGGACGTGTTATTAATGTTCGAATATTCTCTCGTGAGAACGGAGACAAATTGGATTCAGGAATTATTAAAAGAATTCATATTGAAATTGCGCAACTTCGAAATGTATCAGTAGGTGACAAGCTTGCTGGACGACATGGAAACAAGGGTGTTATCTCACGTATTCTTCCTGAAGAAGATATGCCATACATGGCAGATGGAACTCCTGTTGATGTTATTTTGACACCACTTGGTGTGCCATCTCGTATGAACCTCGGACAGATACTAGAGCTTCACCTTGGTCTTGCGGCTAATGCTTTAAACTATCAAGCTGTCGTACCTCCTTTTGTTGGTGCAACACCAGATGAAATTAAGGATGAATTGGAAAAGGCAGGATTTGATAGGACTGGAAAAATGAAACTACATGACGGACGTACAGGAGTTGCCTTTGAGCAAGATATTGCTGTTGGATATATGTATATCTTGAAACTTCACCACATGGTTGAGGACAAGATTCACATGCGATCAATTGGTCCATACTCACTTATTACACAACAACCACTTGGAGGTAAGGCACAGAACGGAGGACAGAGATTTGGAGAAATGGAAGTCTGGGCACTGCTTGGATATGGTGCTGCTTACAACTTGCAAGAAGTTCTTACAATAAAATCTGACGATATTACCGGACGGTCAAATGCATTTGATTCAATTGTGAAAGGTGAAAGAATCAGACAAGTTGGAACACCTGCATCATTCAATGTGCTTCTTAATAATCTTCGTGGACTTTCTTTAGATATCATTTTTGATAAAGAAGGAGAAAACGCTGATGAAACAGAGAGGTCGAAGAAATCAAAAACTACTAAACAGTCATAGTCGCTTAATAATATGAGTATGAAAAAACAAAAAATATCAGTAAACACAACGAATCCCAATGAATTTGATAGTGTATCTATCAAAATTGCTTCTCCAGAAAGAATCCTTGAGTGGTCATCGGGAGAAGTAACAAAGCCAGAGACAATCAACTACCGAACACAAAGAAGTGAAAAGAATGGTCTTTTTGACGAGCGTATTTTTGGACCTGAAAAGGATTATGAATGTTACTGTGGAAAATATAAAGGTATTAGGTACAAAGGTATTGTATGTGAAAAATGTGGAGTAGAGATTACTCGTGCAATTGTTCGACGAGAAAGAATGGGACATATTGAACTCGCGACGCCTGTCTCACACATTTGGTTTCTTCGAAATATTCCATCACGAATCAGTCTTATCCTAGGACTCACATCGACCGATGTGGAGAAAGTTATTTATTTTGCTGGTTACATTATCACTACTGTTTCAGAAGAGGAACGTGTGAGAATTTTGAAGGATCTTGAAGTTGAATTCAAGTCAAAAATGAAAACACTTCAAAATGAAGACGCTAAAGCTGAAATGAAAGATCGAATGGTGCAAGCCAAAGCTGATATTGTTGGTATTCAGGCTGGACGTGTTATTGATGAGGTTGAATATCATAATTTCTCCTTAAGATACGGAACATTGTTTGAGGCACGAATCGGAGCTGAAGCAATCTATGATTTGTTTAAAGAGCTAGACCTTGGAAAACTTATTGAAAAACTAGAAAAAGATCAAGAAAAAGCAGCTGCACTTGAGACAGCAAAAATTGCAAAACGTTTGCGTCTTATTCGGTCAATGAAGGCTGCTGATATTCGACCAGAATGGTTATTCTTCACACGTATCCCTGTTATTCCGCCAGCAATTCGACCTATGGTACCACTTGATGGAGGACGATATGCAACATCTGATGTAAATGACTTGTATCGACGGGTCATCAATCGAAATAATCGTTTGAAAAAATTGAAAGATATTTTTGCACCAGAAGTTATTCTTAGAAATGAAAAACGTATTTTGCAAGAAGCTGTAGATGCACTTATTGATAACTCAATTCGACATACAAACGGAGTAGGTGCTGCACTTAATCAAGCAAACAGACGACCATTGAAATCTCTTTCAGATAACCTGAAAGGAAAGAGGGGGTTGTTTAGACAAAACCTTCTTGGTAAACGTGTTGACTACTCAGGACGTTCTGTGATTGTTGTGGGACCAGAACTTGCATTAGGTGAGTGTGGGCTTCCAAAACATATGGCGTTAGAGTTGTTCCGTCCATTTGTTATCTCAGAACTCTTGACGAAAGAATTTGCGTTTAACATTAGAGGGGCTAACCGTCTTATTGATGATGGTGTACCAGAAGTGTGGGCGATTCTTGAAAGTGTTATCAAAGGAAAGCGTGTGTTGCTTAACCGCGCACCGACACTTCACCGACTTGGTATTCAGGCATTCCGACCAGTTCTTATTGAAGGAAATGCTATACAGGTACATCCACTTGTATGTCCTGCGTTTAACGCTGACTTCGATGGAGACCAAATGGCCGTTCATGTACCGTTGTCAGAAGAGGCGCAACTAGAAGCTGCTGAGTTTATGGCAGCTGATAAAAATGTATTAAAACCAGGTAGTGGAGAACCTATTGTAAGTGCTAAGCTTCTTGATATTGTTCTAGGTGCGTACTGGATGACAAAAGAAATTGATGGAGATATTGGAGAAGGTCAAATATTCGCAACACCAAATGATGCTATTATTGCATACAACTTTGGAGCTGTTAAGCCGCGAGCAAAAATTAAGGTTATGTCTCTTGATGATACAAAACATAAAGAGTATGAAGGTAAAGTATTTGAAACAACGGTAGGAAGAATTATGTTCAATGCTGTTCTTCCAGAAGATTATCCCTTTATTAATAAAGCGGTTGATCGAAAAGGGATGGCAAAAATTATTGATGACATTATTGATCTTAAAGGAATGGAAGCTGTTCCGGATGTTCTTGATAGGATAAAAACTTTTGGATTCAAATATGTAACAGCTTCAGGAATTACATGGTCACTTGATGATATTCGTATTCCAGAAGGTAAGGTGGACATTATTGCTACCGCTCAAAAAGAGGCTGATCTTATACAAGAGCAATATAATCAAGGTCTTTTGTCTGCAGAAGAGAGATCTCGAAAGAAAATTGAATTATGGCACGTAGCTAAAACTGATGTAGAAAAACTTATTCCAGAATCATTAGATCCTAATGGTCCTGTAAGTGACATGATTAAATCCGGTGCTCGTGGTTCTCTTGGAAACATTACAAACATGGTTGGTATGAAAGGTATCATCGCATCTGTGAGTGGGGAGCCTATTGAATTCCCAATTCTTTCTTCGAGTAAGGAAGGATTCTCTCCAACTGAATATTTTATTACTACTCATGGTTCTAGAAAAGGTTTGGCTGACACTGCGCTTAATACTGCGAAAGCTGGATATCTTACTCGAAAACTGTTCGTGTCAGCACAAGACACAATGGTTAATATAAGTGATTGTGGAACAAAGAAGGGTATTGTTATTGGAAG
>CAJQIN010000043.1 GCA_905478465.1 Minisyncoccota bacterium
TGATATTGAGTCATATTTATCACAGGAAAGTGAGTGTGAATACGTTGGGGCCATATTTGCGCCAGCAGAAACCTATTATATTTTCGAAAGAAAATATTGCTGACTGGGAAAAGCAAGACCCAGAAATATTTTAAAAAGATTAATGACACGGTTAATGTATATTTTTGTTTAATTACGATGTTTAATCCGCTCCTGCATATTCTTGTACATTTCACTTTCTCTGAATAGTTTAATATTATAATCAACCTTTTCTATTCTGTAAAAACATTCCTTAAAGAACTTTGGTAATATTTTATGTATCTCGGGTCCACTCTCTACTTTCAAACGACGTTCTACTTGTTCTCTCCATATTTCATAATAAGGCTCATCTTCTATGCAGTCAAACTGTTTCAATTGTGTAATAATAAAATGAATTAATTTATAAATAATAGTAAAATCAACAGCATCATGTTTTAGCATTTGTTTAATCAGATCAATGTCAATGGCTTCGTCAATATCTTTATGCAAGTCATGGCGATTCGGTACAAACATACATATTCTCTCTGATATCTCATCAAGAATGATTAAAGTATTATCATAGTCATTAGAGAGAATCTCTCGTTCTAGTTTGTCCCAATAAGCTTGACGCATATTCCAACCAACACGTTGAGATATATCTCCCATGTCGTCATTCATATATATAATACAATATTTATATATGGAGAACTTAATTATTAGGCACGACACCCGTCTTATAATATGTAAAAGCATTCATCCACCGACCCCCAGTATTATTGACACCATATAATTGCAAAATCTCATCCAAAGTGAATGCCGATATACTAGTGATATTATATTCACATAATAAATCCATGCGGTCATATAATTCTTCTTGTGTTATTTGATCATAGTGTGAGCAACATGGGCAAACCGCGACCGATAATCTATTAATATTTTGAACTCCGATATCACTTACCATATCTAATAGTATTTTTTTAAATCCAGTGGGAGTGTTGTCCCAATATGTTCCAGCACCTTGTACTACTACTCTTGGAGCGCCTTCTGTAAATTCCTTGCATGTCTCATTTAAATAAGCAGGTTCGCCATTATGAACACATCCAGCGTATCTATAGATAGAAACTTGCTTGGACAATTCGTTAAAGAACTCATTGATATTTTGGGTGTCATTGGAATTAAGATTTTTTGTTTCAAAATCTATCCAGACATCGTTTATAAGAGTCGGATAATTCCTAATATATTTTGTTAATGAATCTATGAAAAATTTAGGATTTCTTCCAATGACTTTTGCATCACAGTTATTATTCCAGCATTCACTTATTCCACCACTCGCTGCAAGAGTTAATTGTGGGAATTTATCTATTAGTTCATTATAACAAGTAGTAGCTACGTCGGGATTGTATACGACTTGGGCTGCGGTTGAGTTAATCACATCAGTTTTCCATAAATATGGTCCAATAGAATTTATAATGTGTTGATATTTACTGAAATTAGCTAGAAATTCAACAGAGCACGAATTCGTAGATGGGTTTATTAAATTTGCTGGATTTGCAATCCAATATAAAATATCTCTCTCTTCTATCTTTTTTTCAGAACATTTTAATCCGTCTGTTATTCCTACAAAACATAATACAAGAAATAATACCTTATACATTTAAATAGTATACGTTATTTATTTTAAATAGTTGACATTTATATATATTATCGTTTCGGGAAATTCACCCGCCGATTTGTCTTAATATGTTTATTTTCGACACACCACAAATCATCATAAGTAATGGTTTTCTTATCACTCACAATTTCAATCGGTTCCCATTTTTTGAATTTCGGATTAAATTTGCAATTCATGAAAACGACTTTGTTCTGGTCGGTAAATTTACCAACATCACAATTTTCAAACTCATCTTCGTCATCACTTTCTTCCAAACAATCCAAACACTGATTTTCTTTAATATTTCTAAAAATAGAATTCATCATAACACTTGTGCGGTATGAACCAACATAGATGAGTTTATGTGGTTCCCACATGCCTTTATTATAAAAGAAACTATCATACATGTCTACGTCTGGCTTTGCCTTTATTTTGAATACACCATGATATACGACCTTCTCAAGTTTGGGCGCAAATACGCGACATCCATAATCATTGATAAATTTGATACCGTATGTGGTATAAGGTAGTGTTTCCATAGTTTTTTCAATCCTGTTATAATCTTTGCCCATAATTGGTGTGCAAAATATGAGGTGTTTTTTCGAAACAGCCTGTTGTTTAACATAATTATTAAACAGGTCATGCATAATAGGCAATCTATCGGTGAACTTATGTGTGAACTTATTCTCTCCAAGATTTTTTCCACAAAACCACAAAACATCTTCACAAACGAAGAACCGGTCTTTTACGAGAGAGCCATATAATATAGTGCCGAGTGCAAGGTCACTGTGAAAGCATGTGGTGACAATTTTAAATGATTTAGGTGTTTTTTTCGGTGTGAGTTCAATTAAGAAACAGACATTGCGATTTTGGTAGTATGTAAACCACGCAAGAAATTTTGTGCCGTATGGAACGACCATAAAAATATCCTTGTCGCTATAAACTTTCTTATGAATTTGTTTATCATAAGAAAGTTTGAGAGAAGGGAATCTGTGGGTGATGTTGCGCTGTTCAGTAGCATTCAAAATCATATATATAGTATATTAAGATATCTTTAAGTCTATTAAGATATCTTTAAGTCTATTAAGATATCTTTAAGTCTATTTTGATCCATATAGGTTACTTTCCAGTGCCACGAAGTTATTTTTGTTTTTACAAAATGATTTGTCCCTTGCTCCATTAGTGTTAATATAAATATCATTGAGAAACTCGCTTGGCACTCTTTCCATAAAGTCAGGAAACGCCTTATCTCGACTTTTGATTTTTTCTAACGTTATTGTTCCAGATGGACATGGAGAACAACTAGGGGTTTTGCCATAAGTATTAACTGGGCAGTCGTCCTCAAACATTTTATCTGGGAAGTGAGATCCGGTATATTCTTTATCAGGAAGTGGTTGCCCGCGCTTTTTGCATTTGACTTCCGTTTTGTTATAAGCTCCTTTTGTTAAAATTTCTGCATTATCATGGGAAGAACAATTCATTAACTGTTTGCCCATCCTATTTGCATAATAAGAATACAATAAAAATTGAGCCCGGTTTCCAAATGTGTTAATGTATTCAAATCCGGCAGTGGCCTTAGCGACTTGCTCTGCGATCCTCTTGTTTCTTTTATCTGTTATCTCTTGCGGGCGGTCCGGATTGTTGGCCGTGTATGCATCGTTTTGAGCCTCCCGTCGTTCTTTCAAGATATCTTGTATTTTACTAAACCAACTCTTCATATCCCCAGTTGATTCATAGATAGCTTTATCTTGCTTCTGTCGCACCCACTTGCCTTCAGTCGATTGCCGCCTTTTGTCGAGAGCGCGCCCCCTTTCGTCATGGGCTAATTGTTGCCGTTCTTGGTGCAGTGCCAGAGCTGCGTCTCGTTCTTCTTGTTTTACAGTCTCGCGTCGCCATTGATTGTCACGTTCAAGTTGTTTCTTTTTATTATCATCTACAGATTTTAGATATTGGGCATTTGCCCTTGCTACTTCTAGGGCATAAGCTTGTTCTCTTTCAACATTTTGTTTTTCTAAATCTAACACTTTTTGCGCTGAATCACTCAAT
>CAJQIN010000044.1 GCA_905478465.1 Minisyncoccota bacterium
TCCTGCTACTGCTTCTCCTGCTTCTTGTGCTGCTGTTGCTGCTCCTGCCCATATTCCTCCTGCTCCTGCTCCACTCATTGATATTATATATACTAGTTATTTTTTTTTGCATATAATTTCCAAAATTCATATTCTCCACAAACCACCTTTATACTTTCTTTATTAAGTAGTTTTTGCCTTATCTCATATGTCGCATTCTTTTTCCATACCAAATGCACAAACACACACACAAAATCGCGCTCCTGTTGTTTCTTTTGATTTGTCACAATGATTATATTTTGAACATTTCCCCAATCCAACCTCCTAAATACATCGGCAATATCTTCTTTCGTGGTATCCTTTGGGAGTCTAGGAATACAAATGCACGGTGTGCGTGGATTGAGATATGTCTGCATCGATAGTGGCATCCGAGTCTATTTTTAAAAATCAATTTGTGGAAAAAATTGATAATTTTTTCTGGTGTAATGTCATACCATAATGAACGGTTGGGTTGACCTTACACACATGGAAAGTATTTATGCCTTTGCCACCGATCAACGCGCAGACAAAGAGGATTTTGATTTAGCTAAGCGCCGACGATTCATGTGCGATCTGATGAGAAGAAATGCAGAAAGCCGGCAAATTCGAGTGAATTTCGGAGAGAAGTTGTACGAAATGACACCTGAACCACTAAACGAAACAAATCCCGTTTATGATAAAATGATTGAAAAATCTTGTGTCACCAGACAAAATGCCAAATTTAACTATGTTGGCAAACATAAGGGCAAAGTTATGCCAAAGGCAAAACAACTCAGCGATGTTTACTTTGAAGAACAGTTAATGAGTGACACATATGATCGCAAAGGAGGGTTTTAATAATGCGTTTGTGGTTTTAAAAAATTGTACGCGTATTTTTTAATGGATTGGATTGAAAAATACGAAAAGACAACAAAAGACTACCGACTTACAAAGACAAAAAGTGTGACCTCTGTTAAATTATCTTTTATTTATACGGTTGATACTTCACTACCGATTGTTAATGAAAGTGTTAAAAATTTAGAAATCAAAGATATTGTTAATGTTAATTACACATTGAAAGAGCCCAGTGTTCTTTCAAAGGATGAACTTTTAGAACTATTAATTAAATATAAAAAGACATATAATTCCTTCAAAATAATGCAGTTTAATATCAACTCAGAAGATCACGATGAATTTATGGTAGACGACGAAACTGATTTTTCTTCACAATTAAATGGTGTTAATACAATAGTATTTGATGATACATTAGGTATATTTGATGACTATACAACTGTATATATTATGTTTCTGCGGCGGGTCAAAAACAAAAAAACTTTGAAAAATATACATCTAAAAGGAAGACGGAAAACAAAACGAAGCTTTAATTTTGAATAATATGATGAATAATATGATGAATAATATATAAATGAATGGATTTACATCAGACGACGACGACCCAGTTACATCTTTAATATCATCTATAAATGAACAAATTATTGATTTAATGGAGGAGCGAATGCTTTCTCGTGCGATTGATAACAGCACTCGTGATATTGCACCTTATAAAAATACTATAACATCAAATGCTCTTGGGTCGATTGAAAAACAAATATATTATAGTGAAAAACATACGAAAAGTGGCACAAAATGCCTAATATCACAGGAAGACTTCATAGATGGTGAAAGTGAAATTGGGATATTACCATGTGACCATTATTTCGGTTACAAACAACTGTGCGAATGGTTGAAAGAGAAACCGGAATGCCCATTATGTCGGTTTAAAATGGAATCGGAAGAAATCAAAACCGATGTCATTGAAAACTCACTTCAAAACTTTCCAACAAGTTCTAATTTATTAAATCATATTCTTTTACTGTCGGTAGCGCAAGAGGCGGTACAAGAGGCGGAGGTACAAGAGGCGGAGGTACAAGAGGCGGAGGTACACGAGGAGGAAGTAGATTGATTCACGGAAAGCTGTGATTCACGGAAAGCTGTGATTCACGGAAAGCTGTGATTCACGGAAAGCTGTGAAGAGTAGGGGCCAAACATAGATACCGGTGATGCTTTGATTTAATTGATTTTTTTTGTCAGATTGAAGAAATTCGTGCAACTCAGCCTTAACAACCGAGAATGTCCGCACGAAAGTCCGCCAACAAACATCACGCCCTCGGTGAATGGAAGACCAAGATGCAGCCAACTTTGTGCGCATTGAACGCCCAGCGCGATTTGGTACTGGATGAACTTTCTGACGAAGTTATGATGGGCTGGCTTAGCTATCTAGACTTGTGTCAAGAATTCACTGGGCCACGCATTACTACCTTATATCCATCTGGATGGTGTGCTGTCTTTGTCAGAGAACGAGGACAGCTACGCATGGCAGAACGCGAAACTGGTGGCATCACCGTTTCCCCCCAAGCATACATCAAAGCATACTATTCTGATGATAGCTAAATGTTTACATTGAAAAACGCCCCGTTTTGGAAAATTGATTATATTTGTATAACTCTTTTTTTTATGCAATATGCGTGCGGGAAAGTCAGCAAACAAACACCATGCATTCGATACATGGAAAGCTAAAATTGCTTCTTGCTTTAATGATCCCGGATTTAAACCACTCCATTATATTCCCTCTCAATGTCTTGTTCAACAAGTAGTTATTAAAGTTAAATATCGGCTTGTACGGCCTGGTCAAATTGGTCTTCTTGAATGGCACATTCCACGATGGGTACTGAGTTTTGATTCAATTGAAGAACGACTGAGACTATACTATACTGGTGATGTACATCGCGCAATTGGACAAATGTAAAATTGATTATTTTTATAGAGAGAAAGTAACATCATGTGCGATGTTGAGTATTTTCATGTATGGGTTGAAAAAATCATTCTTATCAATGAAGAACTTATCATGTGTAGAGAGAATTCAGTAAGCGAAACTCTAGAGAGAATTCGAGATAAAAATCAACATTTTATACCTGTATTTTCAGGCGATGATACTCTTGGGATTCACTATATGTCATCTATATCATCTTCTTCACAAATATCTTCTTCACAGATATCTGTGAATTCCTCTTCTTCACAGATATCTGTGAATTCCTTTCCCTCTTGACCATCATCACATGGTACTTCATCTTGTCCAGCCAAAAATTCCCATGCACCTTCTACATTTTTTCGTAAGAAATTTGCATCCTCCTGTGTATACACTTCTAGTAAATCACAATTCTCTTTTGATGATGCTTTCAGTCGTTCCCACTCGCGTTTACCTGCTAGTACCCACACTCCCGACTTGATATAATTCTGCCGTTTCGATTTCCCTTTAAATTTATTACGTATAATTAATATTCTCTCATCGCCATCAATGCACTTTATAAGTGCCCGACCTCCTCCATATTCCTTTATTACCACTGCATATATTTCATCTGGGTGTTTAGAGAATCGTGTCGTCGCACGAAAATCTGTATTTTGATATTTACTACCTTGCTTTTTTGATTTATTTCCTCCAAAATTTTTCACCATTATATTTATAGCTATTATATATTTATTATATTTTATATATATATAATGGCTAAGAAAACTCGGCGCTGTAAACCTTGCAAACCTTGCAAACCTTGCAAGAAACCTACCAAAAAACGCACTGGCAAAAAACGCACCGGCAAAAAACGCAAAAGCAACCCATGGCTTGACCATATTAAAAAAGTTAAGAGCAACAATAAGAATTTATCTTTTAAGGAAGTACTCAAATTAGCTGCCAAGAATTACAAAAAAGTTTAATTTTATAGATAATATATTTCTTGTATTTTATCCATTAATTCTGATACATTTTTTCGTTTTGTCGGGTCCGGGTCTAGCTGATTCATCATCAACTCATCTATATATGTAGTAAAAATATCGACTGGCATATTGCTGCCCTTATTGCTGCGCTCACTGCTGCGCTCACTGCTGCGCTCACTGCTGCGCTCACTGCTGCGCTCACTGCTGCGCTTATTGGTATTGCTGCGCTTATAAAACATCAAATGTATTGCATATAAATCCCATGTTTTCCAATTCTTCAACAATGAATTTACTACCTCATTTAACGGTATATTTACAAAACCTGCATAATATGCTATCGATTTAT
>CAJQIN010000045.1 GCA_905478465.1 Minisyncoccota bacterium
AAGCTAGAGGAGATTTTTCAAATGCATATGGAAATCGTATCACCATTTCAAATACTGCTGACTACTCAACCGCCTTTAATCTAGACACAACTCCACGCACTGTTACCCAAGCCAACACATTCGCTATTCTTGGTGGAAAACTAGGTGTTGGTACTACAACTCCAACTAAAGAATTCGAACTTGCAGGTGATGCCTTTATTTCTGGAACAACTACCGCAAGTGCGTTGAAACTTACCGGCATCGGTACAGGTATTCTGTTTTCTGATGGAACGTATCAGACAACGGCAGCGTCAGGTGGTGGTTCATCTCCATGGACAGATTTCGGTAGTTATCTTTCGCCAACCAATAGTGAATTCCTTGATCTGAGTTATTTTGTGGCAACTTCAACAACGGCAACCTCAACGGTAGCAGGAAGTTTCTCGGTTGGTGGAGGAGCGCTTGAATATAATTCTGGAAACTTCACAACTTCTATTGATAACCTTGAAATTGGTGCATCAACATTTGGTGCAGACTCAGGAATGGTGACATGGATAGATATGCCTGTAAGTTCAACTCCGTCATCAGGAACGGTAGAGAGTTATTCTGCGGAGATTGATGGAAATGCAATTTTGACTGTGTACTCAGAAGCAGATGGGTCTGGTGGAGTTCAGAATAAAAGAATTGGAATAGGAACCACAACACCTTCCGCAAGTCTTTCAGTTGGTCAGTCTGCTGATACTGTTGCTGATGGTTTGTGGATAGCTGCTTCAGATGGAGACTATCGTTCAATCTATATGAATACTTCGCAGGTAATGAATTTTACCGGAGGGGCTGGAAACACGGCGACACTTAGTTCATCGGGAGCATGGACAAGTGCATCTGATGTTGCTTATAAGCATGAGATTTATGATATTCCATATGGTCTTGATGAGGTAATGCTTATGCAGCCACGGGTATATGAATTTAAAAATATAGCCTCAACTACATATATTGGATTTATCGCTCAGGAACTTGATGATATTATTCCAGAGGTGGTATATGGAGAAGATGGACACAAAACAGTGTCATATGGAGAACTTACCGCCGTGTTGACACATGCAATCCAACAACTTAATACTAAGGTTGAAGAGATGGCAGGAAATGTTGTCGAGGGCGCATATCATTTTGCATCTATTGTTGCAAATAAAATAACTACAAAAGAACTTTGTTTGGATGATGGGGATGGAAGTGACTTGTGTATTACTGAAGGAGATCTACGGACACTTCTTGCGGGGGTTGGTGAAACGGGACATAGTACAGAAGTTGTAGTAATAAATGCAACAACTACTCCGGATATCATTGATGATAGTGTAACAGTTATAGATACTGTTACTGATGGTAATGCAACCAGTACTGATGATGGTACCGCGACAAGTACTGATGATAATACAGAGGTGGTAGTAGCGGAACCAAGTACTGATACTGGCACATCAACAGATGCAAATACAGATATTGATATAGAGGATGATCTTGTAGATGACGCAGAGGAAATACCGGCAGTTGAAGAGTCTGGTACTGATGATACCGAGGGTGCGGAAGATACTGCTGTAGAGGATGAAGATATTACTGATGAAGAGGATGTTCCTTCTGAAGATGTTTTGGTTGACGATGCTCCTGAAGAGTCTGTCCCATCTGCAAACTAATATTTTAAGATACTCGTTGTATGAATAGAAAATGGTTCATGGTTATAATTATTGTAGTTATTTCGTTATTTATTTTTGTGGTATGGAAAAATACTCGTTCTGTCATTAGTGATTTTTCTTTTCAACAAGATACTCAGGTTAAGCAATATGAAATAAAAAAAATTGAAGCATCTTCTCCTGTTTATACACATAAGGATCCTAATTTTTCTTTTCAATATCCTCAAGATTTTAAAACCACTTCTTTCCAGGATGAAAATGGAGATACTGTGCTTGTACAAAAAACAGAAGATAGTATAGGTTTGCAGGTATATATACGAAAATTTTCTGATACAGGAGATGCTCTTACTGTCCAGAAAATACAGACTGACCTGCCGACTCTTGGTATGGAAAACATAAAACCATTACTCTTTGAAGGAAAAGAGTCTGGTTTTATGTTTACAAGTACTCGAGGAACCGAGGATAAAACAAGAGAAGTGTGGTTTGTGCATGGTGGATGGTTATATCAAATAACAGCACCTCTTTCTTTTGATGATGCTCTGGAGCAAGTTATGAATACTTGGCATTTTTAAAATTAGCAATTAAGTATTAATCCCTGTTATAATTTCCCTATGTCTCTCAGAGAAACTATTTTTGGTGTATTAGGTATGGGAATACTTTCCTCTGTATACTTCCTATCATCTTTCTCTCTCGTATCAGCCACCACCATCACCCTGCCTCCAAACAACCTTGGACTCGTAGGATACTGGGCACTAGATGATGCTTCAGGTACCACAGCCACCGATCACTCAGGACAAGGAAACACTGGAACCCTCACTAATGGACCTACATGGGTAGATGGAAAGAAAGGTGGGGCATTAGATTTTGATGGGGTGGATGATTATGTAGATACAGGAAATGATGTTTCCCTGCAGATAAACGGAGCATTAACATTTTCAACGTGGTTCAGGGTAAGCTCAACTACAGATTCTGGAATCGCATCAAAATATTATCAAGGGGGATCTTTTAAAGGTTGGACACTTAGGGTGCAACCAGCAGAAAATAGGTTTGTTACAGAATTCAGGTCAGGACCCTCCTCTTATTGGTCATCTACAGCTACGGCAAATATTAATACTGACACGTGGTATAGCGTGACACTTGTGTATCCTGGTGATGGTTCAAGTCCAAAGATGTATTTTAATGGAAACGAAATTACTGTTGAAGCCCCTTATCAATCTTCAGGAGATGCTCTCTCTGGTGGTATAGATAATACAGATGTATTTTTACGTTTAGGATCTTCTGGAGGGTTCAGTCCTGAATATATGTATCTTGATGGAACTTTGGATGGTTCTCGGTTATATAACCGCGCCCTCTCCGCCACAGACATATCCGCACTCTATAACTCTGGCACAACAAAACACTCACAAGTATCAGAAACAAACCTCATTGGTCATTGGAAGTTTGATGATGCATCTGGTACCACAGCCAC
>CAJQIN010000046.1 GCA_905478465.1 Minisyncoccota bacterium
CCTTGGCACCTGGCTTGTCACCGGCCTTGGCACCTGGCTTGTCACCGGCCTTGGCACCTGGCTTGGCATTGTCACTTTTTTTTGTTAAACTATCTTTAGCTTTTTTTACAGCACTAGCAGCACCCGCAGTTTTGGCAATATTTTTAATAGATAATCCTAACTCTTTACCAATAAAAAAAATTAAAATTAATATTCCAGAGATAATATTAACCAAAGCGGATACACTTAGATTATATAACATCGAACTTTGTTCGGATTGTTTATAAGCTGCGTTTGCTTTTCCAGTAGTAGATTCTCTTGCGTCGAGTTCTTTAACCTTTGATGTATAATTCAAGTTTGAAATGTATTTTTCATTCTGAGCTATTAGGCTTTTAACCCCCGAATGGGGCGTGGGCATTGGAAGTCCATCGCATGTTAGAATTGAGCCCTTCGCAAATTTACTCCCAACATCATCCGTATAAGCACCTAATTCAACAGCGATCAGATCAATTTGTCCTTGGATTTCCGTAATTAAATCTTGATTGACCATATACTATCTATACACAAAATCTGTAAAAATTTCCAGTAATTGCCATTTTACTACTTCGCTCAATATTGCAAATTTGGCCTGGGCGCATCATTAGAGCCAATGCGACTGGATCATTGCGCGAAATTTCAGGAATCATATCATCTCTAATAATATTATATTTTGTTCTAAATAAAGTTTCTTCTTCTGCAGAGAGAATATTATGGGGCGAAACATACGTGTGTTCAAAGATATTAAATTGCAGGGTTTTTATACCACGTACAGCCACATACAAGCCATCGTTTTCCCATTTGTTTTTAAGAATTGCAACCATTGTATCATTGGCGCCATCTCGTGTAATAATCACTAAATTATCATCTGTCGACAAAACATTTTCCGTTACAAACAAATCATCGATATATTCGTCCAGTGTTTTTTTTGTAACAGCTTTTTCTGCATGAAATTTTATATAAGTTTTTTTATTAGTATCAGAGTTAGTCAATAGCATATCAAGTTGGTCATTTTTGTACATGCTATTAACATCATCAACACCAAGGTCTTTATAAGCAGCCACATCGTATCCGATGGTTTCGAGTTGTTTAAGAATATTGTTCCTTGATTTGAAGATCGAAATTACACTGTCGTCGCCGTCCATTGATATATATATATATCCCATTTATATATCAATTAATTATAATAGATTTAATATCGGGGTCTTGTGATGGTGATTCTTCGGTATCATCTTGCATTGGGAATGATGGATTTGCAGGAGTCTTATTAGGGGTCTCAGGTTTAAATGTCGTGCCAACATTAATATTTATAATAGGCTGAGCACTAGGAGGTTGAGCACTAGGCGATTGAGCATCAGGCTGAGCACTAGGCGATTGAGCATCAGGCTGAGCACTAGGCGATTGAGCATCAGGCTCGGCATCAGGCTCGGCATCATCAGATTCTTTTTCATCATCGGATTCTTGATTGGGATCAATAAAACCTGTTAAGGTTCCAAATGATTTCATAGCAGTATTCGCGGCATTACCAGTTACATTTGCGATATTGGTAGCAATCGGTGCAGCGGAGTCAACTATTGGTGAAGCGCCGGCAATAACGCTCTTTAAATCGTCTTTCATGTCATCCGGGACAGCAGAGTATAAATTTTGACTCTGGCTTATAGCGGTAGCAGCAGCACTAGTGGCAGCACTAGTGACAGCTGATGTAGCATCATTTGCGCGAGAAAGGACTGTTGTTGGCAGCTCGTCTTCAATAACTTCTTCCAATTCTTCTTCGGATTCATCAGGTTCGTCGGTGGGGGTGGGTAAATCCGGAATAATATCAGCATTAAAAAGTGTCCGATTCCGTTCGACTAATGTTGCAGGGTCAATCTTATCTTTCATGAACAGATTTTCAAGAGTCTTAGAATAAGTCATGTTTTGTAATTGGTCGATATTATCCTCTGTAATAATCCTCATTTGAACATTCATGACCATTAATTCTTGCATTAGTAATTTAAACGCATATGGAACGCGAACAATGCTAAAACTACGACCATATTTAGATACATTATCAACTTCAATAGAGCCGTCAACATTTGTATTAAATTTCAATGGACCGTCACACTGAGGACTCAAAAAAATATTCTTATTTTCATTATATACCGCGATACATCCTGTTTTATTACAAATAGCCATGTAATATTTGTCTCCTCGTTCAATCATAGACTCGGCCAAAAATGCTGTCATACCGTGTGCAATAACACCATCGCGTTCCATTTCACCGATTCTAAGGCCACCATCATTTGCACGACCTTGGACGGTTTGGCGGGTCATTAAAGTTCTAGGGCCGCGAGCTCTATAATTAATTTTATCTTTAACCATATGTTTAAGGCGCATGTAATATGTTGGACCAAAAAAGATATTACTGGACAACTGTTCGCCGGTGGTCCCATTATATAGGACTTGGTTACCACTACTATGATAACCCATTTTGGTAAGCATATCGCCAAATCCTTTAAGTTTCGAGCCTTTATTATTAAAGGCTGTACAATCACCAAATCCACCATACATAAGACAAGATTTTCCCATAACAGTTTCAATAAGTTGTCCAATTGTCATTCTAGAAGGGAGAGCATGAGGATTAATAATAATATCGGGTTTAATACCGTCATGAGTGAAGGGCATATCGGCTTCAGGAATTAATAGACCCATAGTTCCTTTTTGACCGCATCTACTACAAAACTTATCACCAATGGCGGGAATTCTTTCTTCTCGAATGCGAATTTTTGCCAATCTGAATCCTTCTTCTTCCTCAGTAATAAATGCTTTGTCTACAAATCCTAATTGTCCTTTTTTGGGAAAGATTGAATTGTCTAAGAATATTTCAGGGTCTGTGGGGTCATTTTCAACCATACCAATAATGACTTTTTTATCATCCATCATAGTATTCTCTCTAATCAATCCATTTTTATCTAGATAACTATAATCAAATCCTGGTTTGATACCAATAGCTTCTTTGCTCATAACATCCGAGAAAGTTTTGGTAGTGTTACTATTAGCAACAGAACTGCTACTTTCACGTGTTTCGTACATATTAAAATAAGTAGTTCTAAACATTCCGCGATTAACAGAACCTTCGTTAAATAAAATGGCGTCTTCAACATTATAGCCACCATAACACATAATAGCGACGATGGGATTTTCACCATATGGATGTTCTTCATTATTAATGTATTGCATATAACGACTTTTGACTAATGGGATTTGACCACTGTTCAAAACGACTCCCATTTTATCAATTCTATATTGATAATTAGAATGATATAAAGAAACGCCTTGTTTACTTTGGCCACATGAAAATAAATTACGAGGTAATTGATTATTTTCCGGAAACACAATTTGATTTCCCATTACGCCCAGCAATAAAGAAGGGTGTATTTCAACATGTGTATGACGAGTTGCCTCATAACCATTTTCTAATATATGTGTACTGATATATGATGCATTCGCTTCACCAGCATCCATAAATTCTAGCACTGATGCTTGTTTTAATAAAATGGGGACGGATGTTTTGTCACCATATAACTCTTTCACGGAATATAATTTATTAAAATTATTAAAATTCTGTTTTGGATTGGAACCCGTTAATAAATCAACCCATGATAATGATGCAACATTACGATTATCAAAACTTGTTTTTCTATTGTCATCAATATAAAATATTGGACGAGTGAGACGACCACTGTCGGTAAAGATATTAATACATGATGCCTCGATATCCCATGCGACGGATGTTTGAATAGGTATAAGGGCAATTCTTTTATAATCTTTTAGTGTTGTAGAGAGAATATATGGATCATCGGTAGAACCAATAAGGTGCCCATTGACAATGACCTTTGTACCCGATGCAACCAATGATGGTTTTGTTAATGGTGAAATCATAGTCAATAACATTTTAATTAAAGTATCTTTTGAATATCCTGATGTAATATGTGTCATAATCGTCATATGTTTATGAAAACCAACATTACCACCATCGGGTGTATCAACCGGATCAATAAATCCCCATTGAGACCCATGCAAAAATCTGGGTGCAATTACTTTTGCACTTGCATCCATATTCAAATTCAGTTTTCGCAACATAGACAATGCACTATTAAATGATAATCGATTAAGGTCTTGTATTGCTCCTAATCGTTTGGTATGTTCGCTTGCGCCCCAGTTTCCTTTAAATGCTTTTTTAAAACCATTTTCCAAAATACGTTCTCTAAAAACTTCCTGATAATTTGTGTCAATTAAGCTAATAAAATTGGCAGTATATATGTTTTCATTATAGTAAAATTTCTTATCAAAATTTAACTTAATATTGTCTATTTGTAATTTGAAATATTCTTTGAATAAATTATAAATCATGACACCAGAAAGTTCTATGCGTTTATATTTAAAACTGTCACGATCTGTTGGTTTTTTATCTCCCGATGCAACTTGCAACAGTCCCAAAACCATATGACCTAAGAAGAAGGCTTTATCTTTAAGGTTATCGACACCAATATGAGGAAAAAGGAAATCCATTATAATATGTTGGGCATGGGGAATAGTTTTACCTTTTGTAAAGCTGGCGATGAATTCTAAGGCAGCCTTCTGTGTAAAAATTTTACTGGCATCATGTACAGAAGGTTTTAGCATATCGACATATGTTTCGTTTTTACCAATATCTAGGACAATATGTTCGACAATTGATTTGTCAGAAATTACTCCTAATGCACGCATGAGGATAAATAATGGTACGGGTTTTCGTACATTAGGTACATTTACAACAATATTTCCAAAAGAATATTTTGCACCAGGGACTAGTAATTGTACAGACATGGTTCTAACAGGTTTGGAAACGTCTTCTGATACAGACCGTATCGAAGCTGAATATGTATATATATTAGTACCTCTATCACTAATATTAATCATATTATTGGCAAATTGTTCTTGACAAATTATCGCTTTTTCCTTGCCGTCAATAATAAAATACCCACCTTTATCATTTTTACATTCTCCTGCATTAAAACAAAAATGACGGTCCATTCCACTAAACATACATAAATCAGAATGTAACATTATAGGAAATTTACCTAAGAGTATATTTTCGATGGTCTGTGTAAATGGTTCTTGCCCTTCAATAATATATTCAACCTCAATATCAAAATGGATTGTAAAACCATAAGTCATATTTCTTATACGAGCTTCATTTGGAAACATAAAATGAGCATTATCCTCATCATATATGGTCGGTTTGCCATAGTATATTTTGTCTCCTTCTTTACCGCCAAGATACATGCGTGATTGTAAATCATATTCACCCGTCAGGTCGTTGAATTGTTTTAGCATAATAATTGGATTTTGCTCTTTAAATATGTTAAAAATATCAGAATTGAAAAATTTATTATATGATTCAATATGATGATTGACTAGACAATAAGGATTGCTTTTAAAGAATTTATCTATAATTTGCCATTGCATTTTATGTTCATCCATCTTATATTATAATAACAGTATATTTTTTATTATAATAACTTATAACAATTTCCCTGTGAGCATACTATTACTCATTGAGAACCCTGGGACATTAGATGGAGAATGCTGAACAGTCCCGGAATTTAACATAAATAATCCAATAAGAATAAACATAATAATATATGGAAAAAAGACGATAATCCATGACAATGTTCCTAATCCACGTTTGCATAGCATGTCAAGAATCTTAGTCCAAATAAGAATATAGATGGCTTCGGCACCAAAAACGAGTGGGGTTGAATTGCTCGTGCATTTATATTCACCTAAACATAATACGTTTTTACCTTCAACTATATTTTGTACCATCATGATAATCATCGAAAATACAGATATTATAAAATAGAAGAATGCAGGGGCGCATAGAGAAGATAGTGCTTTTTTTGCTGAACCTTTCATATATATATTATAAATATTTTAAATTAATGAAAAATGAGATAATGTTGGTAGGGGGCTGGCTAAACCTTTAAAGCCATATAGACTATTTACGAATTGGCTTGGAATAAATTTTATCATATTCACCGTGTTTGCTAATGGCGCAGGAAATAATCCCATACCACCCTTTTGAGTTTTCTGTCGTCGTTTCTGTCGTCGTTTCTGCCTACGTTTTTTTGGCCGTTTATTTTGTGTCTGGTTCAATAGTTTTGGATTACACAATCGTTTGCATGTTTTTTTATAGACTAATTCGGTGGAATTAATAAACGCACAGTTTTGTTTTGTTTTTGGTTTGAAATGTCTTTTATTAAATAGTTTGTAAGATTCAGCACATGCTGTTTTACATTTACCCATTATATATTATAATAAGAAAACTAAATATAGATTTAGTCAATATCAACATGTGTCAATATATGTCGCCTGCAACACATCGATTGTAGTTTTAATTCATCCAATGTAATTCCCTCTGGTGTCTTTTTAATATATTCTGGTGTCAGATATAGAACTTTGTCTTCATCAATATCCAGTGATATTTTTTTTTGTCGAACATTCTCTAGATAATACTTATATTTGTCGGCAAGAACCTTTCCGCAGGTAAAACATCTTACTGGGATGATCATCTTATAGAATATATCTATAATATAACTTTGAATCAATTTTTATTATAATAAAGATTAATTCGTATGTTGCTTCTTCAACATTCTCTCTATTTCGAAAGGTTCTTTCATCCCCGAACTTCTAAATATATTTAGCCCCTCTGATAATGTTTCTGTAAATTTAATTTTATGTTTCTCTAATGTTTGATTTTCATTATCATTCTTAAAAGAAATATCATTTAATATACTAAATACAACAAATCCAGTAATAGATAATACTATAAGAATAATCATATCAATATTTGCTGCAATGAAGCCAATATGTTTAAATATAATTCCAATAAATGAATCACCAAATAATTGTTCTGCATTTTCATTGATAAAATTTCCAATAAGTATAATAAATCCAATAAGTATAATACCACTCACTAAGATAATTCCTATTTCCATTATATTACCATAATATTAAAAAAGAAGTTCTACTGTTCTTTAAGTTGTTTTTGTTCTTTAAGTTGTTTTTGTTCTTTAAGTTGTTTTTGTTCTTTAAGTTGTTTTTGTTCTTTAAGTTCTTTAAGTTCTTTTCCATTATTGTTATCTGGTGAAAATCATCGGTCCATCTGTTGTAAGTTTCCTGGTAAGAACCAAATTCTCTGCATGAATCTTATCATGACATATCTTACAAACAGCACATAGATTCGATAGATGATTTTTATGACCACCATCAGGCAAATATCCATTACCATCAGCATCACATTGGTATTCAAGATGGTGTGTATCTACTGCATCTCTTTTATTACAAATTTCGCATATACCAACCAACTTCTCTCTATTATATCTAGATTGTTTTGTTTCACTAACACTTCTTTCAATTGGAAAGTAACTGCGTCGCAGTTCATGTGCTCGTTCAAGAAACTGTGGTTTCATATTGAGTGCTTTGCATACTTCCAGGCCATACATTCTCTCTCCCGACCCTTCTTGAAGCAATCTATCATATACTAAAACTTTTTTCTCATTATCATAATGTACTTTCATATGTTTGAATACTACATTATTAAGTGCAGTTACCTCTGGTTTATCAACAATCTCATGCATATGTGTTGCAAAAATGAAACTGGATTCTATCTTTGTAAAATGCTCAATGCCAGCAATAAAAATACTGATAGCTGATTCGGTTTCTGTACCAGAGCACAGTTCATCACCTAGAATAAGACTGTTCTCATTAGCATTATTAATAATATTTCTTAGTTCTATGATTTCAACAGCAAATGTTGAGAGACCTTTGAATAGATTGTCATTACCAATAATTCGCGTGAATATTTTGTGGTATGGATAAAACGTCATGGATTCGCATGGAACAAAGAAACCTGCCTGAGCCAAAATTACGGAAATTCCAACTGCCCTGATAAGACTTGTTTTACCGACAGCATTTGTACCATATAGGAGAACACCCTTTTCGTCCATGCCGATATTGATGTCATTCGGAACATATTTATCATTTTTCTGGATATGTTCAATAAGAGCATGACGCATTTTTGAAATTTCAATAAATGATTTACCGTTATTATTATCGATGATTTCAGGTTTTGCATAGTTGAATTTTTTGGCAACAAACCCTTTTGTATAGGTAATATCCATTTTTGTGATGGCATTGACAATATCAAAAAAATGAGTATTGAATTTTTTAAGCTCATCTACAAACTGATTGAATACTTGACCGATTAATGTATGTAGAATATGGCGAGTGTTACTATATTCACTACAAATTGTAGATATTTCACTGGATGTAATATGTGTTTTATCTTTTCCACTATTTATAAATGTAATTAAATCAAGAGATAGAGAGAATGTTTTGTCTATACCATCATAACTAGATTTATAAGTAAGTTCTCTCTGTGAACTCAAATGACTAAGATAAAGTTTTAGTACACTACCGCGTTTGCGTGTGCATTCAAAAGATACGTCTAATCCACTGGTAATATGCATTTTAATAGGTTCTTTTGAAGCTAGCTTTGTTTTTTCTTTCTCTTTCAATGTTGTATTTAAAAAATTCAAAATACAAATCATTTTGTCATTGGATTCTATAAATATTCTCTCTCTATCATCTAAATCTTCTCTAAAACCTTTGTTGATATAATTAAGTATGACATCTTCACTGTCGTTAATCTTCTCAAAATTAATAACATGTTTAATATATTTAGCAACCTCTTCAGTCTGTGTAACAAAAGTATCATAATTGGTATCGCCGAATACATGTGATAAGATACATTCATGTTGAGGTTCTCTCTTCAACTCATCAAATAACATACTAGCAAATGTGATATTGTCATATAAGTCAACAACATCTTTGACACTAAGTTTGTTATTGATGATCTTCCTGTATTGATATTCAACATCACCTATCTTTTCAAGATATGTTTTTACAAAAGAAAGATCTGTCAAGTTAGAGAGAATATATTCAGTAATAGAATATTCTGAACGAAGTTTATCGATATTGGTAATAGGTCGCGTGATAACCTCATTCATTTTGCGTTTTCCCATTTTAGTACTGCACCGATTGAGTAGATCGCAAATAGAAGATGCTGCACCAGTATGGTTACCATCATTAATAATATTGAGTTGTTTAAGAGTATGGTTTGCAAGAATAAGTTTATCGGTATCTTCTTCATAGAAAGGAACATTGATATTTTTAACAAGATTTGTATTGTGCTTCATTAGGAAGTCCAAAAGATAGCAAAAAGATTGAAATGCAAGAGGATGATGGGCAAGAATGTCAATAGTTTCTTGTTTTTGTTTATAGTCGTAAATTTTGCCGATGATTTCATCCTGGAAGGTTTGTTTTTCGCATTTATCAATAGATTCGTCAATACATTCACCAGTAGGTTTCACATGGACAACTTTAGATACGATATTTGCGTATGTCAAAATTTTTTGAAGAGCGGAGTCAGATAGATTTCCGATGATTAATGTTTCACATGGGTTATAAATAGAATTAAATCGTTCTAGTTCATCATATGTAGTCGGGAAATCCAAATATTCGGTTGTAAATTCATATATACTAGATGAACCAGTAGAAGAATTTACAATAGAAATGCCAATCACAATCATATCTGATTTAGGATGACATCGTTCTTTATATTGGGATACCCAAACACACATGATATTATTAGAAAGAATATTCTCCCCCGAATCAATCATCGTACCAGCTGAATAAATACAATTCAAACTTCGTGTAGTATTTTTGGTATTTGTATCTTGCACAAATAATGGTATTGTATAGCCATTATCTTTCAAAAGTGTTATATATTTATCAAATTGGGGTACTGGGCAACCTGCCATTACAATAACAAATGGGCCTGATACTTTATTATTTGGATTTATGAGAGAATATGTTTCACTGCTTAATTTAGAATCTCTACCAATTGACATCCGGAATCCGCAAATTTTACAAACATCTTTTATACATGAAAAATGGACATCACCTTTGGCGTCTTTAAGTGCATATATTTCATAAAAACTTCCAACCTGCATAAGAACCAATGTTTTTGGACCATACTGTTTTTTATAGTTGACAGTTTCTTGGAAATAATCATCGTATATGGTCATATATATATATATGTATATATATTTAAGTACTATTTACATGTCTTCTTTAATAAAATTATTCAGTAACACATCACCGTTTTTATTTTCCAATTCTCCAGATAATTTTGCATTCGTATAAATAGACCGCAAAACGTCATCTGGTGCAGTTGATCCAACTTCTAGCAAACTATTTTGCTTTAAATATTCCTTGACCTTTTTCATTGGAGTTATATTTAATAGATGTTTTTCGTTACGAATATTTTTGCGCGTAGTATTATCATTAATTAAGACTGATACTTTTTTCCCAATCTTGCCCAGTTTCATTTTCTGAGTTTGTTTGCCATTTTTTTTTGCGTTTGATTGTTTAGTTGGTATATTGTTTTCAATATCTTTAATAATTTCATTTTCTGGTATCATATCTAATATATTTACTTCGTCCATCTTAGACTCCACAATCTTGTCTATGTTTGCCATCACTGGTAGCTCTTCTACATCCAATACAATATTATCTAATATAGGACTTGACATTGGAGTTACATGTAAATCGGGTGGAGGAGATGTTAATGTGCGTTCATCAATATTAATATTCATTGTGGGTGGATTTGTATTATCAAATTCATGAATATTATTATTATCAGTATTAAACGTTATATTTCGCCGAGTTGTAGTCTTTTGATAGGTTGGTTTTGTTCCACGTTTCAAACATCCATATTTCGGTTCATTATTTTTTCTTGTTTTACCCGCATTACCAGATATACGAAGGGGAGGCTCCTGCAATTCATCCGGCAAATCTAAATTTACTTGTTCAAATGAAATTTTGGACTTGAATTGATTAGCAGGCACAGCAGCAGGCACAGCAGCAGGCACAGCGAGAGCAGGCACAGCGAGAGCAGGCACAGCAGCGGGAGCGGGCACAGCGAGAGCAGCGGGCACAGCAGGCGGGGCAGGTACCAGGTTTTTATCTAAAAATTTGATAGTCCCATTAAAAGAGTTATCGGTTTGTTTTTTAATTTTGACGCCATGTTTAACAGAAACAGGTTTCGTATTGGTATTAATTTGTTTTAAAATTTTCCGTCGGAGTTTTGTAATAGACGAACTTTCGCTCCTCTTAAATAGAGGCCCTTTT
>CAJQIN010000047.1 GCA_905478465.1 Minisyncoccota bacterium
TATTATATGCGATTCATGGTGCAATAATAGAAGATAATCCTATATTCATAATGGGTGTCGTTTCATTTTTCTTAAATATTATTTTATGTTGCCAATACATCTACTACAACAAACGCGACCTTCGCATAATTAACGGCATTGAGAATGATACCATTGCTTAATTTCCTTTGTTCAAAAGTATTATATTGCCGACTTCAACCAACGTGTAGGCCCAACATGTTCTATAACCAACAATGCCTGCACTATATCTGCCAGGTATACTACTACCTTCGGCAATCATCAATTGAACGTCTTTTTCTGTAAATCGTATAAAACTATCCATATAATCGAGAGAACCCGGCTGAAAATTAATTTCTTTATTGTCGATAACTGTTTTGTACTCTAACATTTGATTATTAAATTGAATATTCTTTAAATGTCAATTTAATAATCAAAACACAATCTGGTATTATAAAATTGATATTAAACTAATTTATTCTATAATACTAATGGCCTCTGCAAATGAGTATATTGCTCACAAAACACTCTGCATAGTGATTAAAGTTATGTATTTGTTTATAACAATTTGTTCATGTACTAAATTGGATTTCTGTAATAATTTAATTGATAAAAATGTAATTAATAATTCTCATGAGATTAATAATGTCATAAATAATGGCAATTATATTAATGTATCAGGTGATAAATTTATTCTATCTATTTTATCAATAAATAATAGTTACATAAATCATTCTTCAAGCAATTATAGTAAAATTGATTACTATAAAAAAATAGAAAAATGTTATAATAACAAAAAAACATCATTTGTTGTTATTTTAATATTAAATAAAACTAATTATTCGAACTATATTTTCATTACATATTTTTCAAAAAGATACCAGGACTCATTTATTAAAAATTATAAAAGTGAATCATTGAACATTATACGAAGAGGTGACTATATAAAGTTTATTAAATATTTTGATTTTGCAATTACTGAAACATATTTATATCACGAAAATTATAAAAAAAAACTTGCAGCCATTTTCACTTTTATATTTATGTTAATTACTTTTGGACTAGGGAATAACTGTTATGGCCTTGCTGACCAAAATACAAACATTCCATTGATGGATGAATTTGGAACGATTCATGTAAATGACATCCAAGAAAAAAAATATGACAAGATTTGGTATAATATAACACAATTCATTTATAGATTACATCCATCTACACACAAATATAATTCTGACACATGTCCTATATGTCTTTGTGGATGGTCGGCTGAAAATATAGTAGTTTTACCATGTTATCATAAATATCATTATGATTGCTTGAAACAAACGCAAAAACAACAATCATGTCCATTATGTTCAAAGAAACACCATATCAAATTTTAAGTACCCCCCAAGTCCATCGCATTTGTCCGATGACACAAATATTTCATTTATAAAATTTTAGTTAGACCAAATACGCATTTTAATCTTTTCAAGATTTAAATGAAATATATGTTTTTGTTCATTTGGAATAGAATTATATAAGCATAAAATCCAAATGTGCGAACTATTGAGTGATCTTTCTACTTTAAGTTTATGTAAATTAATTTCATTACCATCATTATCTTTTAATATTCTTACCCATTTTTTATTAGGAGATATTTTAACAGAACATATAATATCGCCTGTTTTAACACCTGAAAGGTCGACTATTGTTGTCATAATTGGTTAATAATTTAACCTTGAATTTAAGTTTCAATTTTATAATGATATTAAACAAATTTAACTATTTATAAGATGACATAATTGAATTGTTTTGCCATGTGAGTCCACTACGGTACCTCCATATTTATTGGCTTTTATTTTGATTTGTTCCATTTTATCCGGATGGAGCAATGGATAAATATCATAAGAAATAATGCAGTGGGCTTGCTTACCAACCCCTGTTTTTACGTGAGGCCCATACGTTTTATTAACAACATAATAATTAAAAGGATTATCTTCTCTTTGAAAAAATATAACAATTCGATCTACTGATTTATATGGTTTATTTTCTAATGTATCCCAAGTTATTGCTGCTTTTTTGACTATATTTTTATCAATATTATTGTTATACCAATTCATACCACGTAGGTTCCAGTAATCAAATGTTAGATATTCTAATTTAAATTGTAATGGCTTGACCATATTATAATATTTCTTTGAAATTAATTTAACATAGATGAGAAAATCTATTAAAATATTTTTTAATATAATTTCATTGAAAAATATGTCCTCGGGTAATTTTTCAAAATTCATTTCCATTTATTATGACGTAATGTTTAAATCTATTCTACCTATTAAAAAACTGTTTAAAGTTAATTACCGTTCTAATTATATGATTGGAAAGTTGCGTATACCATTAGAAAATGGTCGATATGATAATTATTATGGAGAAATACGAGATAATATGGCTAATGGATTTGGCAAAAGTAAAAATAATAAAGGTGAAAGTTATATTGGAAATTTTATTAACAATAAAAAAAATGGACAGGGGACGTGGATGAGGACAGGCTGGGGTGGGACTATAGAAACATATAGTGGACAATGGAAGGATAATGAACGACACGGACAAGGTAAATATTCTCATGACGATGGTTCATATTCTGGTGGATGGAAAGATGGAGAACAGCACGGCATGGGTAAAGAGAACTATGGTCCAAGTAAATATGATAATGGTGGACAGTATGTGGGTGAATGGGTGAATGGCTCTTGGAAAGGTTTTGGTGTCTGGACCGATGAGAATGATACTTCTTATAAAGGAGTATGGGGCGATGGTGGGATGGACGGAATATTTGTTATTACTGATGATGATGGACATAGTTTTAATCAAGAATATAGTAAAGGTAAACTTATAGAAAAGACTAACTAATATTTATATAAATATTCTTAGATTTTGTGATAATTCATCCCAATCTATTTTATCAATATTATCTTCAACAAACTTTCTTAATTTTAGAAAATGCATTATTACATGATTTAAAAATAAAGTTTTAACTCATTTTAATCAGTCTTTACGATATCAGGTGGTAACATGTCTTCAAATCCCCAATCGGCAAACTTGTGCATATTGGATGGATGGAATCTATTAGCCATAAGCTCTTCACATAGTCCAGAGTTATACATATGGTCTCGCATTGCTTGGTAATCATATTCAAATATGCTTGGATTTGTTGATAGACAATGCCAATCTATTTCATCTACATTTTGTTCTAAAAGTTGAATAGCATTTGGATTATAAGATAACTCAAACCAATTTATTGTATCTTGATTTTGTTCTAACAAATGAATAGCATTGGGATTTAATGATAACCATTCCCAATCTATTTTATCTGGATTTTGTTCTAATAGATGGATTGCATTTGGATTTTCTGATAAATTTTCCCAATCTATTTTATCTGGATTTTGTTCCAGCAGACGAATTGCA
This sequence comes from Minisyncoccota bacterium, assembly GCA_905478465.1. Classification (GTDB taxonomy): domain Bacteria; phylum Patescibacteriota; class Minisyncoccia; order Phycocordibacterales; family CAJQIN01; genus CAJQIN01. The sequence goes on from CAJQIN010000047.1 coordinate 3,442, forward strand.
TTTGGATTATATGATAAATATTCCCACGTTATACGTTCTTGATTTTGTTCCAGCAGATGAATTGCATTTGGATTATATGATAAATTATACCAATTTATTTTATCAGGATTTTGTTCTAGAAGATGAATAGCATTTGGATTGTCTGATAAACAACACCAATCTATTTTATCTGGATTTTGTTCCAGCAGATGAATAGCATTTGGATTTTTTGATAACCATTTGTATCTAAGTTTGTCTTTATTCTCTTCTACAAACTTTCTTAGTTTTAAAAAATGCATTACTACTTGATTTAAAATTTTATTTTTAAATCAATTAATCGTATACAGCATATTTTCAAATTTTTAATGGCGGCATATATGATAATAAACTGTTGAGCGAAAAAATTGATTTTTTTTTCCTTTTCTGTCTATTGGTGCACAATGACTACACTCATCGCTTCAAAGTTTGGCACCGAACACATGCAACGCACTGAGATTACATACCGCAATACCCACCAGCGACATCTGTCCCGATTCCCTTGGTCCCATGCCGACGCGCGGAACTATCGCAGCATGATGCGGGGGTCGTGCACTCAGGAACAGCGTATCCTGTGGTGGGTTACCGGTCTGGAATGTGGCGTATTCGAACAAACCGACTACTTTGGCGAAGACCATGCACTCGTCCAATCTTTATATCAATCCCGAACGGTCTAAATATCGGAAGATAAAAACAAGAACCAGTTTTTTCTTATAAAATTGATTTTTAATTGTTATTCTCTATGTGGAGCAGATGTCCGCTGGAAAGTCCGCCCAAAAACGTAGTTACAAGCTGTCTGGTGGTACCGACATGGAAAAAATCCGGGAAAATCCTCATTGGACTTTTAATCATACTATGATCACCCCAGAAGATGTTTCACTTATTGCATCACTTATACCAAACACTGTTACAACTTTATCTTTATATAATTGTGGCATTACTATTATTTCTCCATTAAAGGATTCGATGCCGAATGTGCAAACATTGGATTTGGGTAAGAACAAGATTGTGG
>CAJQIN010000048.1 GCA_905478465.1 Minisyncoccota bacterium
GCTCCGGTGTCTGCTCCGGCTCCGGTGTCTGCTCCGGTTCTGGTGTCTGCTCCGGTGTCGGCTCTGGTGTCTGCTCCGTCTGCTCTACTTGTGTCTGCTCCGGTTCTGGTGTCTGCTCCGGTGTCTGCTCCGGTGTCTGCTCCGTCTGTGTGGGTTCAGATATTGGTGAGTTTGCAGAATCTTTCTTATTGACGCCGAACAATATCATCATCTCAGTTAAATTACAAATAGTCTCGTTTAATCTTGTAATTGTTTCATCACTTTGTTTTAATTTTAATTCATATCGAGCGCCTTGTGTACCTATTTGAGATTCCAATTTTGTAACCTTTGAATTTAAATTATCTATAAATAGATTTTGCTGCTTCATCAGATTTTCATAATGGTCAGACGCCTTAAACATCTCTGATGATAACCTAGACGTTTCGGCCTTTTTAATAATAGTATTTTGCATTTCTTTCTTTGATGATAGTGCGGGAGGTGTCGCTGGTACAGGTGCAAGCGAAGCAGGTGCAAGCGAAGCAGACACAAGCGAAGCAGGCACAAGCGAAGCAGACACAAGCGAAGCAGGCACAAGCGAAGCAGGTGCAAGCGAAGCAGACAGAGCAGATAGAGGAGACGGATCTGCTGAGAGAGCATCGGGCACAGGCGTAGCTGCGGGCCCAGGCGCAGCAGGCACAGGCGCAGCTGCGGGCACAGGCGCAGCTGCGGGCGCAGGACTATTATCTGGTGGCGGTTGTCCTTGTCTGCCTCTTTGTTGAAGATATTGCTGTCTTCTATACATTAAGCCATCATATTGGGCCTTTGTCATTCTACGAGACATCTATTCATTATTTATTATCTATTTGCTATATTAGTTTTATTATCTATTTTCTCATCTCCATTTTAATTGGTGGATGAAATTCATAATTTTCAATTTTAAAATCATCTACGTTATAATCATTAATATTTTCTTTTATACAATCAATACTGACCGTTGGAAATTCAAGAGGTTCTCTCTTAACTTGTTCTGCTAAGCTTTCATAATGGTCATCATATATATGGGCGTTTCCAAGATTATATACAAATTCATGTGCGATTAGACCGGTATGTTTAGCAATTAAATGTGTAAGAAAGCTATACGATGCAATATTAAATGGAACACCTAGTCCAGTATCACCGCTTCTCTGATACAATATACAAGATAACTTGTTACCTTCTGTAACACAGAATTGAGAGAGAATATGACAGGGTGGAAGTGCCATTTCATTGAGGAACGCAGGGTTCCATGCAGTCATAATCAATCTGCGAGAATTACGAGTATCGGGGTTCTTTAATTGATCTATAATCCATTGCAATTGGTCAGTTCCTTTGCCAGTATAATCATCATCACATGTTCCATATTCTGCATTAAAATGCCGCCATTGAAAACCATATATGGGTCCAAGGTCGCCTTCCTTATTATTATATAAACCACGAGAATCGAGAAATTCTCGTGAAGCATTATCGTTCCAAATTTTTACATTTTGTTCTTGTAGAAGTGTATTACTTGTTTCACCATTAATAAACCATAAAAGTTCTTTCAAACATGTTTTCCACGCAACTTTTTTGGTTGTGAGCAAAGGGAGTTTATTATTTTCAAGGGAGAAATACATGGTGTTTCCAATAACAACTTTGGTTGTGCCATTTCGTCCAACTTCGGTTGTGCCATTTGAAAGTATTTCTTTAATTAAATCCAAATATTGAATCTCTTCGCTTTTATCTTTCAAATATTGTCGGATAATACTTTTAGACATATTTATATATATATCACTAATTTCTAATATTATTTTATTTTCTATGTTTATTCTATAATGGATTTAGAAGGTGGTGGCCCAAAACCTCAAAGTGTAGTTACTGGTTTTATGAATCATATGCTTGAATTTAATTCTGACACAAAGCGCGACCTATGTAATTTAATCCAATACAGTGTTATTGCACTAGTGCCTTTAATGATTCTTAACAAAGGTATAAGTGGTGTTGTACCTGAAGCAAATGACATGAAAAGCACCATGGAAATATCAATTGAAGTTTTAGGGCAAACGGTTGCGATGTTAATTGGTTTGATGATTATTGATCGGTTTATAGTATATGTACCAACCTATAGTGGTAATCCATATGAAAAGGCTTCGTTGTTGACGGTTGTGTTGCCATTATTTATGATTTTATTAACATTACAAACAAAGATTGGTGAGAAGGCAAATATTCTCTATACGCGAGTTTTAGGTGTTTGGAATGGCAACAGAAGCATCCACGGATTCCAAGAAGGGAATGAGAATGAGGAGGAGGAGGATGAGACGGCTGAAGGATACCAAAATGAAGTACGTGCCAAACAACCCATGGCAGAAAATGTAAGAAAAGATAATAGAAACTCTGGCGTGCAATACCCAACACCTCAGCCTCCTGCTCCCCAGATGAGGCCGGGAACTCAAACAGAATCGCGTCCTCAGATTGCTGCACAGCAAACACAAATGAGTGAAGGATTGGGAACATATAATGGCGGGGATTCTTTTTCGTCAGCTTTTTCATCATTTTAGGGAACACATATCTCAATATTCTCTCTAATGTTACGTTTTATTAATTTATTGTTCTTTTCTTGTTCACTGTGTGTAGTTCCATTCAAAACACATTTGACAAGATCAATATATTCTTTCTGACCCTCATTGGTTTCTGACCAATTAGGATTTATTTTTTCCCAGTCTTTTATTTTACCTATTTGTGCGCAAGCGACGCTATCGATTGCCATATTTAGTTCGTTATGTTCTGTATCTTCAACCCAATTATTATCGTCTCTTACATAAAATTGCGGGTCTTTACTATTTTTGCAATGAATTGGTCTATGACAAGGTCCAAGCTCTTCCATTTTTCTAATAAATATTTTTGAGATTCCCTTTGCATAACCATTTTGTTTTGTATATAATAAATCGTCGAAAGAAAGAGTTACTTGTTTTCGAAAATCACCAATATTAATGGCGTTACCATACTCATTGTTTAAATACACATTTATATTAAAATTATTCGTAATAGTTAAATTTTTGCATATAAAAGTAGTATTTTGTATATGTGAAAGGTCGGTAGACTCTTCTTTTATACATGTTGTCATATGTTGTTCATACTTTTTTTTAAATTTATATTCTCTCTCGCAGTTTTTACAAATAAACTTTGGCTTTGTATGTTTTGATGATAACAAATGCCTATTATAATCATATCGGCGAAATGTTAAGAAATCGCATGGCTCACAATAATATTTTTCTATAAGTGCATCCGATGTATTATTTTCCCATTGTTTAAGATGTTTTATAGTCGTGCCATGTTTCAAATAATCACTTTTACGGTTTGTTATATAACTACATAGGTTACATATATATTTTTGAGAATCTGTCATTTACTATACTATATTATTATTTTTATATTATTCGCAATAATACCTTTTGTTATTTATTCCCTACATCGATGTAGGATGGTTATTTTTGCATTAAACCGATTAAAACACCCTTCATCGATGTAGGCATGTTTTATGCCTTTTATTTTGCGACTTTTGCGACTTTTTGAAAAGTTTTTTTTATTTGTTAAAAAACCGACCTTCATCGATGTAGGTGACTTTTTCAGGTTTTTTCAAAAAGTTCAAAAAAAAACGCAAAAAAAACGCAAAGTAGCACCTTACTGAGAAACACATTTTTGAAATAAAATGTTCAAAAAAGTGCAAAAAAACTTTTATAAAACGCCAAACTTTTCTCCTACAACCTTTGCCTACATGATTTTTCAACTTTTTAAAATGTTGCCTACATCGATGAAAGAAGTGGTCAAAGAGTCACTTATTTGCTGTTTTTAAAAAGTTTTTTTCTGTTTTTTTTTAAAATGATTACTTTTTTTTGAAAAAAATTTACAAATATACTTTGTAAAAAGAGGGTCTTTTTCGCCCGCGCACTGACCCAGTCTTAGGAACATGTGTGATCACCAATATGTTGTTATTGAAAAAGGTAATGCGCAAGTGGTGGGCATTAGCGGGCATTTAGCATTTTCGCGTTTTCCATGAGGGATGAAATGCTTTTCATATGTTTTGTTAAAAAGTTGCCTTCATCGATGTAGGCATGTTATTTTTGTAATAAACTGATTAAACACCCCCTACATCGATGTAGGCATGTTTTATACCTTTTATTTTGCGACTTTTGCGACTTTTTGAAAAGTTTTTTTTATTTGTGAAAAAATCGGCCTACATCGATGTAGGTGACTTTTTCATGTTTTTTCAAAAAGTTCAAAAAAAAACGCAAAAAAAACGCAAAGTAGCGCCTTACTGAGAAACACATTTTTGAAAAAAAAAGTTCAAAAAAGTGCAAAAAAACTTTTATAAAACGCCAAATTTTTCTCCTACAACCTTTACCTACATGATTTTTCAACTTTTTAAAAAGCTACCTACATCGATGAAAGAAGTGGTCAAAGAGTCACTTATTTGCTGTTTTTAAAAAGTTTTTTTCTGTTTTTTTTTAAAATGATGACTTTTTTTTGAAAAAAATTTACAAATATACTTTGTAAAAAGAGGGTCTTTTTCGCCCGCACACTGACCCAGTCTTAGGAACATGTGTGAACATCAATATATTGTTATTGAAAAAGGTAATACGCGAGTGGTGGGCATTAGCGGGCATTTAGCATTTTCGCGTTTTCCATGAGGGATGAAACGCTTTTCATATATTTTGTGAAAAAGTTGCCTACATCGATGTAAGGACGTTATTTTTATAATAAATTGGTTAAACACCCACTACATCGATGTAGGAAGGGTTTTGTGCAAATATTTTGCGACTTTTGCGACTTTTTGAAAAGTTTTTTTTATTTGTGAAAAAACACCCCTACATCGATGTAAGTAACTTTTTCATGTTTTTTCAAAAAGTTCAAAAAAAAACGCAAAAAAAACGCAAAGTAGCGCCTTACTGAGAAACACATTTTTGAAAAAAAAAGTTCAAAAAAACGCAAAAAAACTTTTATAAACCGCCAAATTTTTCTCCTACAACCTTTGCCTACATGATTTTTCAACTTTTTCAAAAGCTCCCTACATCGATGAAAGAAGTGGTCAAAGAGTCACTTATTTGGTGTTTTTAAAAAGTTTTTTTGCGTTTTTTTTTAAAATGATTACTTTTTTTTGAAAAAAATTTACAAATATACTTTGTAAAAAGAGGGTCTTTTTCGCCCGCGCACTGACCCAGTCTTAGAAACATTCATGATCACTGATGTATTGTTATTGAAAAAGGTATTACGCAAGTGGTGGGCATTAGCGGGCATTTAGCATTTTCTGATACTGAGAATTATTTTTTTACAAAATGTTATAAAATCTAATCATTTATGTATTAAATAATTAAATTTAAAATATTAAAAATAAGAGCATAATTTATATATGGTTGATATTGATGATTTAAAAAAGGTTTTTGAGAATGCCATTGATGAGACGAATGATAGTACTGTAGAATATTTAACAAGTGGCAAAATTCAGGAGCATAAAACAAAAATTTTTGATGAGATGAATTTAAATGCGAGAGAGAGAGAAAGTGCACATAAAAGTTTGAAATTTTATAGATACATAAGTGACCTGAATGAATTTAAATATGGTATGTTTATAAGATGGTATAGTTTAAAAAAATTCAAAAAGAGAGAATTAAAATTAGAAATGGGAGGTTTTATATCGGATATAAAGATTGTGACTGATGATGTACATATTATTTGCAAAAATATATTTGGAAAACATGTACAAATTAGAATAGGAGAGAATATAATTTTTCAAAAAATTACGGACCAAGAAAAGGTGATTATATCTGTGGTTGATTATGTAAATAAAAAATAACTGTATAATATATTTATGAAAAAAACAACTAATGATATAATCGTGTGGGATGTAGATGAAACATTAGGTAGTTTCGCGACTTTTTCCGATATATATAATGCTATTGAATATTCATCTAAGAACGATTTAACGTATGATGATTTTAGAGATATTTTAGATATGTTTCCAGAGTATATCCGACCAAAGTTGTTGAAATATTTCAGATATTTAAATAAAAATAAAAATGGATATAAGGTAGTAATTTACACTAATAATATGGGTGGAAGACAATGGATAGACTATATAAAACAATATATAGAAGACAAAATCAAATCAAAAATTTTTGATGATGTGATTTACGCATATAGCAGCGACGCAAGACGCTCGTCTGATAACAAAACATATGGTGATTTACATCGATGTTTAGACGTATCAAATTTGAGACATGTATATTTTATAGATGACCAACCTCATATTATTAAAAATGATAAACGGGTGAAATATTTGCAAATTCCTGCATATGTAATATATCCAGCGGCGATAGATGTTGGTGGGAGATTACTAAATTCAAAAATCCATAAGAGACATATTAAAAATTTTCCGGTATTTCTTGGATTAATTAAAAGTATCTTTGAAAGTTCTATGCATTTCGAAGGAGAGGTATTATATAGCAAATTGGATGACAAAGTCTTGGAGAATTTTGTTCACGATTTTGTCAGAAAAACGACACCTCGTAACAATAATACACGTAAATCCAAAAGAATTGGTGTAAATTGATACAATTACAAATTATATCAATTTACTATTTTTTAATATCTGCGGTTATCAGGACGGTTATCAGGGCGGTTATCAGGGCGAGTAGAATCTCGTCCATGCTGCTGCCAATTGTTGTTATGGGTCTCGCGACTAGCATTTCGCGTTTCGCACATAAGTTTTCCACCGAAGACACCGGTAACATCACTGGCCTGGTGTTGGTGTTCCTGCGCCTCAACATCCTTTGCCGTGCAAATATTAAACGAAACATATTCGCCTTCCACAAGATACTTGTATTGCTCATCGGCAACACGTACAGAACTATGATGAACAAACACATCAGTAGGAGTTTCCGTGCCGACCGATGTTAGAAATCCGAAACCCTTGCGGCCATTAAACCACTTAACACGTCCAATTGTAGCACCTACAGTATCACTCATTATAATTAAATATATGAAAGGTCTTTAAATCAATTTACTATTGATATAAGTATATGAAGGAGATTCTCTCAATCCTAAACCAGAAACATATTTATGAAGTTTTATAATTGTCATTAATATCCCATTTTTATTATTCAGATTAGATATATTAGCTTTTGCTATGATTAATTTATCAGCCATTTCTTTTTCGGTTATACATTTTAAATCTGCCCATGGTAGTTTTTTGCATAATAAAAATAATACCGTATAAATAATCGATTCCAAATCATCACGGCGACCATATGGTAATCCCTTATGAACATTGATACTTGCATACATCATTGAACCAACAAGACCACGTGGCTTATCATATTTTGCAAATGGTTTTGCCATTCCATAGTCAATGAGATATATTCTCTCTATGCTAGTACCTTTTATCATAAAATTATCCGGTTTAATATCTCTATGGACTAAACCTTTGCCATGAATAAACTCAATCGCTGAGAGCATTTGTTTCAAACAACTTGTAACATTCAGTTTATCTTGTTTTATTTCACTAAGAGAGAGAGAATATAAGTCAGTTACAATACACTTCTTGGACTGTATTAATCCACACCATTTAAGTCGTGGAATATTAGCATGACCATTTAGTAATTTCATGACGCCTGCCTCATAATCAATTTGTGCAGACTCGCCGATTTTAACTGCATAATCATCATTAGTAATTCGGTGATGTGCTTTATAAACTGTACCAAACGCACCAGACCCAATTTTTTTTTCAAGAACATAATTATCGTTTATCATTGATAATATTAATGTTATCATTTTATATGAGTAAATTGTTATTGGATGATTATGCAAAATACACAAGACCAATATCGAAACCATATAACATATTTTATAATGGACAAACAACAAAAGATTTATCTTCACGAGTGTTAAATGATATCAATGGTTATATAAATACTATTGGAACCGAATCATACAATCTGCATTATCAATCGATGGCAAATACAGATTTAGCAATAGATTTATTGCATGTAGGGATGTTGTATGACCGAGAAATTCATACAAATCGTATAAAACGAGCAGCCAATAGTGATGAAAACGTTGGAGGCAACCCTCAACGTGGAGCAGCATATGATGTATCAAATAATATTGATGAACTTATTATATTTCCTTTTACAACAGAAACTGACCCGGCCGTGACGTCGATAGATATGACATCTTCAGAATATACTATATCATTTACTGGCGGATCTACATATACTGGTAAAACCCTATTTAAAAGCAAGTTCTCTCTATCCACAGATATTTCACTTGTATTTAATGAAGAACTAAAACATTGGGATGTATCATATAATAATGGTATGATAGAACATGCTGATTGGATATGTTGTAGTGGCAGCACAGTTGCTACTACTTTGTTAGATAATACTAATGATTATAATTGGGTAATAGACCAAAAACTAGTATTGAGCAATTTATATAGAGAAATTAGTAACAATCAAGGCATTAATTGGGAAGTTTCAGATATGTCAAGAGGTATCGTATATATACAACAAACTGGTGCAACTGACGCATCCTATACATTTGGATTTACAAATCTATATGACACCTCTGCAACATGGGTGCAAACAACAGAAATTGATGTAAAAGAAGTATATTGGGTTGATATGATTAATCAATATTCTCTTAAAAAAAGGGCTGTCGCAAATGGCACATATACATTTGATGAGGACCCCATGTCAAATATTACGCAATTCTCATTAGTGGACCTATCTTATACAGATACCGATGGCAATTCTCAGATACTAACCATAGAGAATCGGCCATTAAACGGTGGCATGAGACCATTATTAGACGATATCTCTGGATATGCACTAAGTATGCGACATGATACGTCGTCTAATAATGTTCTCAAAGAGATGCAAAAAGAATCAATAACGGAAAATAAATATCTATATGATGAACTATATTATGGTCACGATTGGTCAAGAGTTCAGCGGTACGACGTATCTAGTAGTTTAGAAATTGTCGAGAACTTTGACACAATTTATGATCTTTGTGGTGGTAGATTATCACATGAGTATGATGTTGATATAAGTCGAAGTAGTTTTGATTATAAATTTCCATATTTATTTTATAAATGCGATGATAAAGATAGTGAAGGTAACATCACAGACCAGTTACAAATAGATATTAAAATTTTTTATGATACCGTGACAGAAATATCATTTAATGATTTAAGTTTTTGTGATGCATCATCTGTAATCGGCACATTAAATACCAAAAAAGCAAGACAAGAAATGAAAGCAGGTCAATATGATTTTGATGGTATTGATTTGATGAAATGTAGTGTTGAGATGCAAGAAAGTAAATTTAATAGTATTACTAAATCACCGTTTGTAGATATATCCAATTTGGGATTAAAGGATTTACCACAAAGCTATTTATTTAAGGGGTATTATTATGGATATTATGATACATCAAATGCAGAGCCACACTATGATAATATAGATGTATCGGATACATATTTGGTGTTTAAATTTAAAGAACCATCATCCTATGCTGAGAATACACAAGACATTTCAAGTGATTACTTATTATTTGATCCTGAGGGTGTATATAGAGAGAATGTTCCAGTTGGAGGCAATCCAAAAAGGTCGATTTTCGGATTGCAAACAAATTATGATGCATCAGGATTTATCATTATAAATGCAGATATAGCCGAACGACTATATATACCAATAGAACTAAAACCAAAGAACGTAGACATCGCATCATCCATGAGCAATAATACAAATGTATTTATATTAGATATAAGTGTAAATACAAATAAATTTTTGTCATTCAAAACGCCACTGGCATCATATCCAACTGGCAAAAACCCCACCAAAATAATAGAACAGATAGTTTCTCCACATCTTCGTGCCGCTGTAGTCTCCTCCTCCCCCTCAGAAATGTATTTTGGTGTTGAAAATAAACCGGTAAAATATATAAATGGGTATGATATTTCTGATAGTTTAATCGGAATAAATGAAAATTGGGGTACATTTAATTTATTTGTAAGACCAGAGCCAACCAGCCTACAACAAATTTACAGTCTCAATAAAGAATCTCTATTATATTATCCTTTAACAGGTGAAGTTAAAACGGGTTTAGCATCACAATGGTTCGTAGGAGAAGAGACCCAAATTATAGAAACGAGTTTTAATTCGCTGGGAGAAGATGTGATAATGAGGGGGTATATTGTAACAAAAAATCAAGAAGAAAAAACAGCATATAACAGCACAGTTGCAAAAATAACAGATTTATCAATGGCTCTTATGGCGCCCAATCAAGGAACTAAATCGTATACATATATACCGAGTTATTACTTCGATGAGCAGTCGAAGAAGGTTTTAAATCCAATACGAAGTCGGATAGACATATCTAATGGGTTGCTAGATGCCGATAATATACATCGTATTGGCGATTTTAATGTCCTCGCCCCGGGAAAAGAATTTTACACGGGACTAGATTTCCCAAATCGACAGGTAACCGTTAATATATCACCAACTGTATTTAATAAAAATGGAAACAGTAAATATTTAATACCTATTACGCTAACAAAATATCCGGGTGGTGTGACGAGTAGAGCCACCGGCCTTACCCTAGCAACAGCAGCGCAGGAAGTGGCATTATTAGCAGAAAATCATGCATTAGATGTTACAATATCTGCAAAACATACAATTCAAACAAATAATATAACAATACAGACAACGGATAAAGCATCGATAACATTTAATTTACCATACAGACAAAACGCAGGAGAACCAATCAAAGAAACAGATTTATCATTTATTATTATTGGTGATATATCATTAGGGACAATCGAAAATCAAAACGATGGTTCATTTTGTAAGTTTATACCAGAATCTCAATATTTAGGAGGAGATAATGCATTTACCGATGCAGTAATTAGTGGTGAGCTACACTATAAAATAGTAAACAACGACCTTGAGCACCCCGAAAAAGGACATGAATACATAGAATGGAATAATACAATAACGATAAACATAGTGAATCAATATGATACCCCAGAGATATTTAATAGAACATATGATATTTATAAAAATGAACCATGGGTCGGAAATTTAATAAATGAAAATGTATTTTTGATAGATGATGCATATAGCAATTTAGAAATAACAGATTTGATAGGTCCGTTTCATGGAAAAAGAACAACAAATTTTAGCGCGGGCGACTTTATCTTGACATATGATCCAGACGACAATTATATTGGAGTTGATTATATATTTTTCAAAATAAAAACTAGCGCAATCGATGGAATAAAATCACACGAAGGACATATAACATTTATTGTGAGCGAACGAGAACCAGAAGTGGATGATGATGATAAGCCATATA
>CAJQIN010000049.1 GCA_905478465.1 Minisyncoccota bacterium
GTGGGGCAGCAGTGGGCAGCAGTGAGCAGCAGTGAGCAGCAGTGAGCAGCAGTGGGCAGCAGTGGGGCAGCAGTGAGCAGCAGGCACGGCAGCAGGTACGGGTGATATTTTTTCATTGTTGGGTGCCATGTCCTGTGTCCTGTGTCCTGTGTCCTGTGTCCTGTGCCCTGTGTCCTGTGTCCTGTGTCCTGTGTCCTATGTCCTGTGCCCTGTGGCCAGTGTCCCCTCCCCAATACGAACGCAGATACCGGTGACAAAACGAGATACCGGTGACAAAAAACAACGGTAACTCAGATACCGGTGACAAAACGAGATACCGGTGACAAAAGAAATGGGGAGAATTGCCTAACACAGATACCGGTGACATACGAAAAAAATTGATTTCTCTTTTGTCACAGTTGAGAGTGATACCATCATGGACTCACCTATGACTACTCCTTCCGCTTCTCCCAAGACCCAGATTGTGCAGCAATCTTCTGCTTCTCCCAACACCAAGATCGCCGCGCTCCAGCAGCAACACGATGCGCTTCAATCTACTGTCGATTTGCTCACCAAGCAAATGACTGCATTGAATCTCGAACCAACGAGAGTCGAAGTCGAAGCCGAGAAGCCCACTGAGAAGCCCGCTGGCAAGAAAGCTAAGGGTACCCCCGCATTTGCTCTTCCATGGACTGGTACTCCCATCACTGGCTGCTGTCAAGGCATCCGCTCGAACTACGATACCTTCACTCAATGCCACCAAGCTTGTGTTAAGGATGGCGACTACTGCAAAACTTGCACCAAGAATTGCGGCGAACTTGGTATCCCAAAAGAGGGCAATGTCGACACTCGTTCTGAAATCACCAAGAAAATCAAAGGCTATATTCATTACATGAACGCCAAGAAGCTTTCTAAGCAAGATGTCATCGAAGAAGCTGCCAAGTTTGACATCACTCTTGCTGACGAAATCTTCGAAAAGCCCACATCTGGTGCCAAAGGACGTCCCAAGAAATCTACAGCTGTCATCGATTCGGATGAAGACACACAGCTCCCACAGATTCAAATCCTCGGCCTTCTCGATACCGAACCGACCAGTCCCACGTCACCCTAATCGACTATATAATAAAAAATGTGCCCCCGACATTTTTTATTTGTGCCACCATTATAACTCTGATACCGATCCGCACGGAGTCATGGCGGAGTGATGGCTTCTCTCTATTCCTTATAGTTTGTACAAACTATTTCATCTACTACATCAATACTATATTATCAATACTACATCATCTTCTTTTATTTATCTTTTTTCTTACTTATAGAGAGAATGTTGGTACAACCATTATCATCTTCAATACTACATCTACAATACTACATCTTCAATACTACATCTTCAATACTATATCATCTTCTTTTTCTTACTTATAGAGAGAATGTTGGTACATACTATATCAGATACCGGTAACATTATTATTCTATTTGGCTGTCCTATTTATGCCGCCTTAAATGTGTGGGATGGGAGGAGTCGGGGAGTGATGGAGGAGTCGGCCGGAGTGATGGCGGAGTCATGACTTCTCTCTTAGAATGTTGTTACAAACATTATAACAACATACTATACCATCTATATCATCTACTATATCATCTTCATTTTATTTATCTTTTTTCTTACTTATAGAGAGAATGTTGGTACAACCATTATAACTATATCATCTACTATATCATCTACTATATCATCTACTATATCATCTACTATATCATCTTCAATATTTCATTATCTTTTTTCTTACTTATAGAGAGAATATTAACTCAGATACCGGTGACAAAACGAGATACCGGTCACAATATTATACCGGTGACATGGCTGTCCTATTTGCCGGAGTGGTGGCGGAGTGGTGGATATTCTCTCTATTACTTAGAATATTGCTACAAACTATATCATCTATATCATATCATCTATATCAACTATACCATCTATATCAACTATATCAACTTCTTTTTCTTACTTATAGAGAGAATATTGCTACAAACTATATCTACTATATCATCTACTATATCATCTATATCATATCATCTACTATATCAACTTCTTTTTCTTACTTATAGAGAGAATATTAACTCAGATACCGGTCACATTCCTAGATACCGGTCACAATATTATACCGGTGACATGGCGGTCCTATTTGGCTGTCCTATTTGCCGGAGTGGTGGCGGAGTGGTGGATATTCTCTCTATTACTTAGAATATTGCTACAAACTATATCATCTATATCATCAACTATATCATCTATATCAACTATACCAACTATATCAACTTCTTTTTCTTACTTATAGAGAGAATATTGCTACAAACTATATCAACTATATCATCTATATCATCTACTATATCATCTACTATATCATATCATATCATCAACTATATCAACTTCTTTTTCTTACTTATAGAGAGAATATTAACTCAGATACCGGTGACAAAACGAGATACCGGTCACAATATTATACCGGTGACATGGCGGTCCTATTTGGCTGTCCTATTTGCCGGATTTTTTTGGCTGTCTCTCGCCCGGAGTGATGGCGGAGTGTGGAGTGATGGCGGAGTGTGGAGTGGTGACGGAGTGGTGGATATTCTCTCTATTACTTAGAATATTGCTACAAACTATATCATATCATATCAACTATACCAACTTCTTTTTCTTACTTATAGAGAGAATATTGCTACAAACTATATCATATCAACTATACCAACTATACCATCTATATCAACTATATCATATCAACTATACCAACTATATCAACTTCTTTTTCTTACTTATAGAGAGAATATTGCTACAAACTATATCATATCATATCAACTATATCATATCATATCAACTATATCATATCATATCAACTATATCATATCAACTATACCAT
>CAJQIN010000050.1 GCA_905478465.1 Minisyncoccota bacterium
ACCCAAAACAGCCTGAGCATCTAATTGCTGCTTATGACCTTCTAGGTATGTGTGAGGAGCATACGTCGCACTAGCACCACCACTATTATTGCTTGCATTTCCTGTTATTCCAGTATATTCCATACTTGTTTCACTTCTATTCTGATCTTTATGCATTTGTTCTGAACGACGCGTAGGCGCACTGTTTCCTGCACCTGTCAATAGCCATCGCTCTTTATTATTTATGAAAAACGTATCTGGTGTATGCTTTTCCATACGCCCCATCTTACCCATTTCATGAACCTTTGACCCTGCCGGACCTTCTAATCCATCTAATGTAAATGTCTGTTTGGGATTATTTTTCACACGTAATTCATTTACATCTTTTGGTGCCCAGGTTTCACGCAAGGCCATGCCATTATTAAAACCATCATCCCCTCCATCTGTTGTAAATCCCTTTCCTAAACCTGGTGCTACTCTCTCTTCTTCCCATGGTTTTGTATTTGCCTGTTTATGACTCGCATTTACTCTCGACAAATAAAATTCACTCATATTCGGCGCACCATTTATAAATTTATTATCTGTTGACGGTTTGAATAATGGCGCCCGTTCCTCTTTTGTACGCTGTTGAGAGCCAGACCCTAACATATTATCTAATATACTCTCTTGCTGCGCATCGGCCGTTCCACCCCGCACCTTAGAACCAAAAAATGGTTGCATATTATTATGTTTGAAATTTGCTACATCTAACGATTGACCCGTTAGAGATTCAAAATCAGTTTTCACATTCTCTTGTTGATTGATCTTTTGAATATCTTTGACATTACCTTTTTCGTAATATTTTTGCGAACTTTCGTTTGGATTATGAAATACCTCATTCGTATTTAATGCACCAGTGACAGCTGTTTGTTTTTTATTCTGCTGGGGTCGTGTATCACTTGGCCTTAACATATTACTTTTACGTTCATTTTGGAAATTCTCTTGACCTTTTTTGTTTTTTGATGTAATATATAAAGACCCTAATGCAATTATTGGAATTGCGATTTCTGCCATATTTATATAATATATATTATTATATTTATCTTGATTTATTTTTGAATAGTGATGGTCCCACAACATATTTATAAACCACATACATAAGTATTAATAATCCAATTAGTGATATAAACTGCTGAATCATAGATGTAAATTTTGACAATTGACAAAAGAATGACGTATCATCTGAGTCACATGATACATATGAGCCCACTCCACCAAAGAACCCTAAATTTGACATGCCCCCTGACATCCCACCACCTCCTCTCGCTACACGATTTTTTCCCATTATATAATAGTGTATTATTTTTTCTGGTCCAATCGTGAACTTGTGTTATGTTCAAACTCTCTAAATACATTTTCTTGGGGATTGTGCAATAATATTTGTTCTCTATGTTGCTTATTCTCTCTGAATGTCCATGTAGGATGTGTGGATCTACTTTGGTCTTCACCACCAGTATGTGTTGAAGACTTTGTGCGACTTTTCATTGGATTTGAATGTATTGCGTGTGTATTTAATTCAACTTCATCACGATTTAATTTACGAGTTAATCCATGCAAATCATTCTCCACATCGATTGCATTTTCACCTAAATTATCGGCCCAACCCGCTAATCTATAATGCGGGTCTTCCATATAATGCGGATTCATACCTTGCCCCGGCGTATTCAACATGTATTTTCCCTGATCAGTTGATTCTTGCAAATGTTTGCTAATTCTAGCATTATCGTCCGATATTCTCGTGAATGACATATTAATATATAAATATATATTTTTTACATATTAATGGTTCATTAATGGTTCTACATATTAATCAATCTACTATTTCCTGTTAATGAATCATGTGTGCCATCTATATCCTGTACCATTAATTTTCTATTTTTATGTTTCATATATTCTGCATAGTCAGTCCATTGTTTGCAATCTGTTGTTTTGGTATTCGTTTTTATATCTGTTCCCGATACATCCTGACACGATATATCAAAACATTCGTTTTTATATTGAATATATGAACTATACGTCAGCCAATTCTTACTCATATATATTATTTAAATATTATTTTCTCTTCGGATTTATAAATGACCATGAAATATCTGTAGTATTATTGTCTGGCAATGCTATTGTAACATCATCATCAACACTAAGAACTTTATATGTAGCACTGAAAGTATTAGGTGTTGTATCATCCCACTTATCAATATCATACAACAAGCTAGAAGGATTACTGGAACTAATATCATAATACACTCCTTTATGTAATACACGATGATGCTGTGCGTTCAAGTCATACGTCGCTTTTGTAAAGTCGAAATAGAACTTATTTCCACTATCATCATAATTAAATATGAAACCAGTGTAATTGAAACTTTCATAAATTGCACCCCGGGTGGGCTCCTCCCATACAGATGGTGCATTCGTTACCTTTTGTATATGTGTTAACGGACCAATAATATTAATTGCAGTTGTGTTCATCAGTTTATCCATCTTATCTAACCGATTCTCTAGATAACGAATACGATTTTGATAAGAATAACTTTCATAATCAAAAATTCCCTCATCTGTACTACCTTGAACGATGCCGATTGATATACATGGTAACATTACAAGATGTGTTGGATATCCTTCATCACGAATATCATCATGTGTTGGGTTGGAGTAGGAACCGCCATTAATATCACATGCATTCTCTACATAACTTCTTGATGCATCTGTAAGTGTATTCTCAGGGAATGTGTACTCATGTTTTCCAGTATCATATCCAAATCCATCACCCGAAATACTAATAAATTTATAATTGCCCTGCATATTTGTATCTGATGGATTGGCTAAGATGTCAGGGGACTCTACTGTTTTTGTATGACCCGCAATCGTCAGTTCTCCACCACCTTGGTCAGATGCTGTCATTGACAACACAGTATAATCTGTACTCGCTCTCTGTGCGTCAGTCAGGGAATGTCTTATAATTGAATCTGGATGAATTAATAAACTGATATCTGATGTGTTTTGCCCCGCCGAGGCTATATTAGTAATAGGATCAATTTGAACATGAGAACTTAAATTTTTCGCAATAACTACAGAACTATAATTAACATATCCCATTGCAATTGAATGGTCGTGATGGTTTATACTCATATCATGCATATCATATGATAAATCATGATTATGACTAAAATCGACCACTATGTTTTCGAGGTCGTGTTGATGGTCTGTTGAAATATGTTTATGATCTCGCAATTTTTCTGTTTCTACTCTACCAATACTAATGTCTACCCCATCAACACCTCTTATAAATTTATCCATTAAATCTGGCAATTGTACATATTGTTCATGAAACACAGCCTCGTCCAAAGACATCATATTAAAGCTTAAATCATGTGAGACCCCACCATATGATATACCTAAATTTAACAATTCACTAGCCGCAACACTTGTTTTAAATGTGTCCAGAGAAAAGTTCATCACTCCACTCCCTGTTGTGAGTGGTAGTACCTGTTCTTTCAGACTATTATCACTGGTAGTTAAATTGATACTAATATCTTCGGTTGCTCTTATATTAAAATTCAAACAAATGTCGCTGTCCATATTCGTTGTGAAAAAGGTTAAGCTAATATCTTGTGACTGTGCAATAGATGCTATGTCTCCGACCAATCGATTTCTTGATAAAGAATTCATGACATTTATATTAAATGTAGGTGTGGCAGATGTTTGACTAATATCAATGACCTGATTTATTAAATATTTATTTTTCCACTCCGCCTCGTCCATACCATTGTATTCATGGTTCCATGGTTCTGCAATAGAGTTTGCTAAGTTCTCACTCAAATCTAAACTATGTGTTTTTTTAAAAAACTGACCATTACAAACCCGGAAATTATCTGGCGCTTTTTCTCGTGCAAACCACATGAGTCCTCCCGCTGGTGTTTTGATTGACTGTCCGATTGCAGTTGCTACTTCATTTTTAATTAATCCTAATATACTAAGGCGCTTGTCTTCATAATCCAAAGTTTGCACACGTCTGGTAGCATCTTCACTGAAAAAAAAATTTCCACTGACTTCAATATCATTAGATATCTTTAATGTGCCACTTATATCTACATTTCCCGTTACACCAAGAACTGCTGGTTCTGCAATTGTGCCAATGCGTACATCATCATTTAAATATGTAGTTCCACTTATATCTACATTGCCACCTATTATGACATTTTTACTAATATCTGCGCATCCATTTATTTGCACATCGCCAGAAATATCTACATTTCCACAAATATCGGCAGTTCCGTCTATGACAACATTTTTATTAATATCAACTCCACCATGTATGATTACATTTTCACTAATATCAACATGACCCCCAATGATTACATTTTTACTAATATCAACTCCACCATAAATTTTAACATTTTCACTAATATCAACATCTCCCGCAATGATTACTCCTCCACAAATATCAACATTGCCACAAATATCTGTATTGCCGGATACTTCTAAATGCCCTTGAATTAGAACATTTTTACAAATATCAATGGAACCTTCAATAAGAGCATTTGATACATCTCCTCCATTTGAAATCCATAGATTTTTTACCATGATACCAGAAACATCATCCAATGTCCCAGTATTACTATTATTAGAAGCCAAAAGTAAATATTGATTCCCTTCGCGTGAAGTAAATAATGTATCACTCAATTGTGATAATGAAACATCTATTGCAACACTTGATAAATCGCGCCACATAACAGTTCCATTACCATCAGCAGAAAGCACAAATTTAGTATCACTCCCTCCGGAGCCAGTTTCTTTTCCTAATGAATCTATATTTCGTTCAGTGTTAGTTTTTGGAGGGAAATGCAAACCACCTATGGTAATTCTACTACACGAAATATCCTCAGAAGATATACCACGATGATGTATGATTGTATTATTGTTTGACAATGTGTTCCCTGTATAGAAATGCATCTTGGCAAAATTATGAATATATGCCACGGCGGTGGTGCCGCCACTGAATGATATATCATCACCGTCCGAAATAGGTCTTAGTGTATTTGTTCTAATACCCCCCTCCGCCAGGATTTCTCCAGAAGCATCTATATCACCATTAAGAGAGTCCAGCGTAATCTTTGTGTCTTCGGCACTATTTTTAATAAGTAAATCTGAATAAAATATATTGTTGTTGGATCCATGTATCTCGATATTTCCAGATGAACGTATATTTTTTAATACATTTAGTGTGCCACTAATATCTACATCTTTTGCAAAATGAGATGTGCCATCTTTTAATATAAACATTGCATCATCACGTGCGGGATTGCCAGAATTATCGGATAAATCACCACAACCGATAGTTAAGATGCGTTCTTTTTTACCTGCGGGTCGCATTTCATATTTTTTATTTGAGGTTCCTATGACCACTTCGCCAAAAGAAAAATCTGTTTGTTGTGAGTTGAATGGGTGCCCGGAAAGATCAAGATTTGAACCTATTAATGTAGAATATGGTAATGAAGTTGTATTTTGCCAGCCCAGTGCCATAGAAGATACGGCTTTTGCTTTTGAAAATAATCCTAGACTTGTACTTAAACGTATTTCATCGCCAGCAATCCCGGCGAATGCAACCCTTTCCCCAAACTCATCATCCTCAACATAATGAAAATTATCATAATGATTTTGCATATTTTCCAAATTGGAGACGTCTAAGCGAGCCTCTGGGTTGGCCACGTCACCAACTTCTCCGACTAAGTCACGGTTTGTTACAGCAGTACAATCAAACTGTGAAATTGATACGGAAAGGTTGCTAACATCCGATGGAGTTATCCAATCAACAGCGCCGGCGGTGACACCGAGTACTTGACCATTTTGACCCCATCTGATCGGGAGTTGCATATTTCCAGCAGCTGCAATCTGTCCGTCTGGTTGAATACTATTAATTCCCCATTCAAATGTTCTTGCTTTTGTAATATAATCTGTTCCATTTCGATCTCCTAAGAATACATAACTACTATCTCCAACCTCGCGCTGAAATACATTAGCAGCCTCATCACCTTCTAATATATAATTTACTTTAAAATCATCGACACCAGGTATCCACGAAACATTTCCACCAAATATGCCTGCCATCTAATTATATTTATAGAGTATTTTATTTACTAGATATAAACTAGTAAATTAAATTTTACTAAAATGATCTATCCCTTTGTTAATTGCAAAATAACCAGCGCCAAATAATAAACTCTTTATAAACATGCCCGATTTTTTTAAATGTTGGTCCGGTGTGAAAAGGAAAGGGAACTGGTTTAATAATGATTTATCAAAACTATTAAAATTATATATAAAGAATAGAATCGATATAATAATAGGTACCTTTAATTGGTCATATATAACATCATTATTATTTAAAATATTATTTTGCTGGTGACTAAATTGATTAATCATGTCTTGTGATACTTGATTATTTATATAATTTGTTTGCTGATCTTGTGGAACCCAATTAGGATTTGTTTGCTGATCCTGAGAGAAATGATTCGTATTTGTTGGTATATCGCGTGACGGCAACGCCATGCCATTATTTAACATGTTTGTCTCCTGAATTCCTGCTAAATGCTGGACTAGTGAAGGGTCATTATTATTATTATAATTTATTTGTGGGGATGATGGTCTGGAAAATGAAGCTGCCCCACCCCCAACATTTGGCTGCTGCTGGTCTTGCATTTGGCCCTGCTGCATTTGTGGCTGCATTTGTGGCTGTTGCTGTTGCTGCATTTGGCCCTGCGGCTGCTGTTGTTGCTGCATTTGGCCCTGCATTTGGCCCTGCGGCGGCTGTTGCTGCATTTGACCCTGCATTTGGCCCTGGGGCTGCATTTGTGGCTGCTGTGGTCGCACATCATTTGTTTCCAATACAATATTTTCACTTGAATATACGTTATCGGCAGGCAATTGTGCAATACTAGTAGTTCCCTCCATTGTTTTTATTTAAGATTTTTACAAAGTTAATATTACGCATACATTTAGTTACGGTGTTTTTTTTTCTCGGATTGTAATATTTTTTTATCCAAACTACACGATTCCTGATATAAATCATATTTATAACATTTATTACCAACTTTATACGTTTCTCCATCAATATCATCAATTTCTGCATGTCTAAATACAATACACCCCCTCTTATTACATGCACTTCTAAAAATAGACGCTAATCCTAAGCCTAGTAATATAGAAATGAAGGCTTTACCATTCTCTGTATATATAAGACGTTCTACAACCCGCATTATATAGTATCTTGATATTATTAATTTTGATAAGGTACTTTCATTATATCACTATCATCCATAGGACATAATACTTCGGTTTGTTTTAGACCAAAACAAGTTTTACTTTTATCCATTAATTGTATTTTTTTATAATTTTCGGGAGTCGGATAAATATGAATCACTTTTGGGACAGGAGATGTTACATAGTTGAAAAATAATCCTATTGATAATGTTATGATAAAAATTTTGGCTGAGAAAAACGATTTTTTAAACATCCTATAATATGTATTGATATTATTAAGTCGTATAATTTATAAGCTTTGACATATCATCTTTAAATAATGAAACATATAGGTCATTTAGACGTGTTGTTTCTTGAATGAGATAGAAGAATTCCTTTGGTTCTTTGCCATCTTTTATAACATAGTTGCTTGCATATTTTTTAGTTTTAATATCTTGTAGAAGCTCTTTGATTTCGGTATTGTATAATTTAATATTATTAGTTATATGAATTGGATCATTGCTTTCTAAATACGATTGTGTATTTTTTCGTATAATAATGATTTGGTTATTTAACATTTGATTTAATGGATCAATCTGACTATTTGCCGAATTTAAAAGTTTGTTTTTACGTTTTATAATGGTCTCAAAAATATTCTGAAAATTATTATATTCTGCTTTTATACTTGTGAATTCATCTTTAATTTCACTTTCATCTTTATACCCATATATTAATTCTGCTTTTAAATGGATGATTTTTTCTTTCAATTCATTTACAGTTTCACTAGCACTATGAATAATATCATCATAATGTTCTTTTTTCCCAAGAACAAATTCTATATTTAGGTTGCATGGTTTTGATACATCACCACATACAACCTTAAATGTTCTATCGTTTTCACTAAAAGTTGTACCTACATCCCGTTTACAATTAATACATTTTTGACTTAATGTTGCAATCAAAGCAGCTTTTGCATCTTTATCTAATTCATCATTATTAATAATTTTCTTTTTTGCTAATGTTCTTTTTTGCTCGATATTTCCTTTATATATAAAATATTGGTCCATTGCCTTGTATAAAGTTGTATTATTGGATGCCATATATGTATTAGAATTATTATTTTATCGCTAAATTGGTAATTAAATCAAGCGAATTATTTTGCTGCATTTTTTGCATCGCTTGAATTTTCCCTAATATGTATGTTTTTTTTTGATTTGATTTTTCTAGTTTTTCTTCTTGTGACGGAAGTCCTTTATATCGATAATATAATATTCCGCCAATCACCAAGAGCAAACCTACAAATGTTGTTACATTAAAAATAATATTAAAATATTTATGTTTTGATACATTACAAATTTTCAAAGTTTCTGTCATATAAAATTTAACACCTGGTTCTGTTAAATGTGGGTTAATATGCTCGCCTAAATAATCACGCGCAGCCATATTTTATTTAAATAATATAATATATTTTAAATAAAACCATAATATATTATGGCCGAAGGGGATGTTAGTAGTGTAGAGATGTTTAATGCAATTATTGATGAGAATGGTTCTGGCATACTAGAATTTTGGATTATGTTATTAACAGTAGCACTGGTATGTACAAAATATATATTATTACCCAGCCAACCATTAGATGAAAGCACAAATCCATCAATGATGAGAAAAAAAAATATTTTTATTACAGTTGCATATATTTTGGCAATTATATTGTTTGTAACGTATATTAATTTTAATAATTATAAAAGTGTTTGCAGTGTAGGGAAGGGGGATGATTTATCATCAGATGCAATGTATTTTATCGTTATGATATCTGTTTTCCCTTGGCTGAGTATATTAGGGATATGTTTTGCAATTTTAAATGTTTTGCCAGGTTGGAAGGCACCTTTTTCTAATACATTTGGTTATTTTATAACTATGTTTTTATTAGGTGGCCAACATATGGTAAATGAAATATTAAATATTTCTGATACAAAAGATGAAAATAAAGCTATCCAATTGGTTTTGGAAAATAATTTTGGTAATTTAATAAATGATTATACGCCAGCCAATATTGAAGAATTTAGAAAACTAGGAAGTGATGTAGGTGCGGCAAAGCTGAAGACAAAACCTTATTCGTCTGCTGTCAAAACTTATAATAATATTGCCAAATTGATATTACTCAAAGATTATATTGCAGAAGGGATATGGTTCGTTTTGATGGGATTATTTGTTATTAATCTGACTAATAATTATGTTGGAACTCAGGCATGTCTTTAAAATCGTATAGAATAGTAATACACCATAATATAAATTATAATAGACATGACTATTGATAAAAGCCAAATCGGAAATATTGTTTTATGTTTATAACCTAGGCCGAACTGCTTTATCGACCCATCATTATTAAAGAATACTTGTGGTTTTATTGTAAATACAATATAAAAACACATCAAGAATAATATAATAGACACCGACGCCTTGTTTTTTCCTATAAACTTATTCATATATATATAATACACCATAAATTTATGTAATAAAAATTTACATAAATTTAATATTCCTCATCACCATCATTTTCACCATGGTCATCATCATCTACCATATGTATATCGATATCTGCATCTATCTCCAGCTGCGTTCTATCTTCTTCCGTTTGCTGTTCTGTCTCTCTGTCATATGTCTCTTTATCATATATACGTAAACCTTTCTGTAACCCTACACTCCATTTTTCTAATTTATTATTTTTAAATAAATTTTCTGTCTCACGTTCTTCTATTGTTAATGCATTTAAAAATTGTGTTATATTATCCTTCTCTGCCGTTTTTGACTTGTTCACTTTATTTATCACATGTTCGTATGTTAAAAGCGTATGTTTAAATTCATTATCACATATAGATATTATATCTGCTAATAATTTACAACGTAAATTTGGCAAATCATGTTCATTCTCCGGTAATACTATTTCAACCTCATCCGCCATAAAATCTTTTTCATCTTTATTTACCCGCTCAATCGATTTAACCATCGATTTAATTTCTGTCATATCTTCAATCGTTATTGTAATGAACTGCTTTAATATAAATAATAGTGTAAATTTTAACATCATCTCTTTCATCTCATTATCAAAGTCAGACATATTATGCACACATTCAACAAATCCGGTGATTAAATAAGTTGTTGTCGACATTTTATATGAGATTTTTTTTAAGGATTCATTATCAAAATGGGATTTTATATTGTTTTGCCGTTCTATCATATTTTTAATATCGATAGAATGCCGGTCAGATACATTCCAATGTTTTGGTATTAATACTCCCTCCTCAAATGTCGTTTTATTTAATAACATATTTGGTAAAATATTACATATATTTAATATTGCATTTTTTATACTCGTAATAAAACTTTCATGATGCATCACATCATCATCCAATATTGTTTTAAATAACCCCTTTGAGATTTTTTGTTTGCTATATTTTTTCATTTCTAATGTGATTAATTTTTCAAAATCTTTATTTATTTTTACCATATATAATACCATTCTCGACTTTTCAATCTTTCCATCTATTAATTTTTTCAAATTTTGAGAAAATATCTTGAAATCCTGATGTGTTGTATCTGATATTGCTATTTGCTCTAATAATTCTTCTAAATACTCTTTGTCATTGAATTTAATTGTGGATGGATCCGTATTGTCTAGTATATTTTCTTTATTAAGTATATTCTGCAACGTTTTAAATTGAAGTTCCTCATATTGCACACCATTATTCTTTAATGATCTGATTTTATTTGAAATGCTATCTGTATTTTTATAATTTTCAGGCCTATTCATACAAACTGATTTAAACTTATCCGGTATATCCTGTTGCGTATTATATTTACAATGCCCTATAAATGCCCTATATATCAATTCTTCACTATATCCTGGAAAATCATTTATTGGTACCTTTTTTGTATCCACCGGGTCATATAATATACTTGCCTTACTTAATCTGTTATATTTATGATATATACTCATCATCGATTTAATTGCTCCATCATTAATCTGACCATTTTTATTTGCAAAATATGATATTGTTTTATAATCCTCTTGACAACATGCATTTTCAATAAATGGCACGTTTGCCATTGTTACCATTAATGGCGTTTGCGCTTTTACAATTTCATTAATCTTGTTTTGTATTGTTATGGATGCAAAATATACTTTATTTTTGATCAAATCTAGTTTATCATTATGACGTTTTCCGGTTTTAATATCTGATATTAATTCATTTTCAAACGTTCTTGATATATTATCAGCAACTGTCACTTCTCGTACCGACAATGGTGGTAAAAATGTTTCCCATTTATCCAAATTTGGCATTTTGTCGTCATTAAAACCTTTATATGTCTTCATGAAATTCTTCTTATTACGTATCATATCTCGAATCTTATATTCATTTATTAAATATTTTGGAATAATTGTCGTCTGTAATTTTTCAACCAGCTCTGTCTTTTTTGTCTTTTTTAATGTATTCCAAGGAAATATTGAAGATTTTATATTCATTGCCACACAACATATATATTCTAATCCCGACTTATCACTTGTACCTTCATATGGATAACCTGTAAAAGATTTGATACACCCCGGAAACGTTTTCTTGGATTTAATTGGTGGCATTGCCGTTTGTAATGCTATTAATAAATAACTCAATGTTACATACATAATCACCTTTCCTACTTTATTATTCGTGGCTATATTGTCTTCTTCACCTATTAATTTCAAAAGTGTATTCTGAATATCTAATTCTATCAATGATGTATCATATTCAATCGCCATATGCAATAACATTGTTCGAACTATGTTAGAAACCATGTTTTGTAAAGCACTATTTCTTGGATCATTATGCGATTCAGGACGTACATTATTTGTATCTATGACATCTCTTAATATTTCATCTCCAACATCTGCCTCTAATAATGCACGACTAATTGCTTTAAATCCAGTATCATCATACCCCTCCTCTTCGCTATATTCTATATCTTTGATTTTATAACCACTGTGTTTATCAATCCATGCATTCCCATCATCACTTAATCCACCACGCTCTGCACAAATTTTGTTTATCTGAGAGACATATTCATTTCTATTAAACGCATCTCCTAACGCTTTCATAAATGTTGGCATCAATTTAACTTGCGTCAATATGCAATAATACCAATTCTGGTCCTCATCTATTGTAGGCGTCCGACAGAATTTCTCATGAAATCGTATCACATCATCCTGCTTCTTACTAAAATCATATTGACCCAATATTTTATCCAATAATTTACTATATGGCGATATCACTGGCTCATTCTCTTCTACTGTCATCCCCAACATCTTTTGCTGCCGATCATAAAATAACTTCTTGAAATTATTAATATCTCTTAGTCTCACAATCGTCTTTATTTGTCTTCTATATTGTTCATTAAACTTCTCCTGTAATGCCTCTTTCGTTAATGATATATCACTTATATTAAAATCACTCATTAAATCACTCGCAAAATTTTGTTCGACTTGCTGTGATGCACTCTCAGTAGAAATACATCCATTATTTGTTATTACACAATCCGGTTGCATATTGCAAATATCTTTATTATTACTTACAAACATACTTGCATCATCTATATCTGATATAACCCAATTATTATCCCTCCGTACGTAATAAACCCTCGTAATCTTGTCATCCTCTACAGTATCTAATATTGCATACAATCCATCTGCAATTGGTTTTTTACCTCCGAAAATTATTTTTGCCAGATTCGATGCAGCCGGTGCATCCATATTCAAATTTTCTTCCAATTTTTCCTTCAAAAAATGAATCGCTGCCTCATCTGATAATCCGGATAATTCCGTATAGTAATCATCCTTTAACACATATGGTGTATTATCATATTCCATATCATAATATGTAATGCCTACATCACCCTCTAATGCTTCTAATGAATTATATCGTTTTGCAATGACATATTGGGCACATTTATCATTCTCCACAAATTTTGATTTGAGTTGTAATTTATGTTCTTCTATTATTTCATTCACATTATTAGTAATCAATAATCCAGCATTTAAATTTGAAATAATAATACTTAATAAATAAAAATTATCTTGTCGCATCAATTCATTAAAAATTTCAG
The DNA here is from genome assembly GCA_905478465.1 of Minisyncoccota bacterium. Classification (GTDB taxonomy): domain Bacteria; phylum Patescibacteriota; class Minisyncoccia; order Phycocordibacterales; family CAJQIN01; genus CAJQIN01. The sequence goes on from CAJQIN010000050.1 coordinate 13,396, forward strand.
AATTTGAATAATTTGCGACATCATCATATCCATATGCCTTGAAGATTTCTGCTGTCTGTGCTTTTATACTTTGCAATAATATATCTATTGTTTGCTTTTTATAATTCGTCTCATACTTTGTTGTTCGGAGTACCTTCATTTCCATTTCTGACGATTTTCTAAGAGCGCTGAGAGAATTAATATTTGCTGTCACGGCCTTAACGATTAATAGGCGATTTGATTTTGTTATTTCATCTATTTTAAACACATGAAGATGCTCTATAAATGCATGGACCGTGTATATTTTATTATAATAAACTGAAATGTTTTTAATTATATCGTTCGTTTTTGGGACAATTTCATTCATTATTTTTAAAAAACGCCCTGAATCAGATGCATTTTCATCATTCAATGTAATGTGATTCGTCAAGTAATTATAATATTGATTCGATTTTTCTGTACGTGTTAATATATCATTATTTATTTCTATTATATTAGGAACATTATCCGGATTTGATAACATTTCCCATAAATTAATAGGGGGTTTTGTCGCCTTGGTCAATAAATCGGTCTGTATTAAAGACGTACGAGAATAATCAATATGAAGTATTGGAGTTTGGATAAATGATGTTGGTATAATTGTATCACCCCCAGCCGAAAGCATCCTGCCATTAGCTAAATATTGATTAGCTAAATACGTTTCTGATATATAATTATTATCTGAAAGTACTTCCGTACGGACATTTGGTATCATTTCAATTAAATTTTCTGGTCTAGAATCAGGCGTTTTAAATAAATCATTTGATCGTAAATTTTGCATTAATTCTAAATATCTATTATTCGATTCAGATGACGTTTCATATATCTTAATTAAGTCATCATGCGCATTAACCCATTCTTCGTCAATTGCCTCATTCTTATCATCTTTGACAACTGGAATCAACCATCTTATATTATCATGTAGATGGTCTAACATTGGTTTTGGTGACAAAAATTTAGGTTTTAATATGCCATTTTGCTCGATTGAATATTTCAATCGAAGTTCTTTAAACCGATTTAATATTAGATTAATTTCAAGATTTTTTTGATAACTTCTTTCATTCGATGGGATAGTCGCGAGTATATCATCCTGCAAATCTTCTAACTGATCATCTATCGAATAAATCTTCTCTTCCTTATCAACTTCCACGTAATAATATATATCTTCCAATGCAGCACCATATACTATTTGGTCTCCTTCTGATATTTGTACATTTAAATCATCAATATCATCATCATCTGCTAAATTATTATCGTCTCCTTCTTCTGCTTCTTCGTCAGGAGATCGCTGTAATTGTTCATGTACATTTAATCCCGATTGCTCTCTGTTAATAAACTGGTCTACTATATCTTTATTTATAGCACTGTGGGGTTGCCCCCTAATATTTATAGTATTAATGGGGATGTCGTCAGGCAATCCTTTATATTCAAAATCTAAATATAGCTTTTCATCATTTTCATAGTTTTGTATTTCAATCATATCTTCTATTTTATCAGTAATCTGACCCGTAATAGAATATGGAATATCACCTCCAAAAAAGATATCAATCCATACCCCAAGTATTAACCCATTCTGAGCTGCATAACCATCAAAACTACTCCTATCCAACAAATCTATCGAGTTTATGCTTTTATCATCAAATACACCAGATGACAATGTCAATGTTTTCCTGTTTAGCGTATCTCCATCAATTAAATCAATACGTTTGTCAATATCAATATAGTCTATTAAAAATGTTTTATCATTAATTTCTGCGTTAGTTGGTGCATTAATATTGATTATATCACCCAATTCTAATGTACTCGTAGACATAATCTATTATATATAGATATTATTATTTACTAAATTGTTGTATCATTAAAGTTTGTTTTGATTCTCTCGAAAATTTGAGATGCCTGATTACATGTACTTATAAGATAATCATGAATGCTTGCCATCTCTTCATCCCTTTTAAATGCAATTCGGATAATGCTATCCGCATCATGCGGATGATATTTCTTAAATCCACAAAACGTTAGTATCTTATCTCCTTGATAATAATTTGCATGCAAAATATACTCTATTACTTTTCCCAGGGAATAATCTTCATTCTTTAGTACCAAATCATAACAGTTATCCATTGTCGTTTCTGACCGATTGATTGTTACCGTCTTTGTTTGTATCGAATGATTGAGCGTTTCAATCTTTTTCATCATTGCATCACATGAACGTAACGCCAACCCTTCATTGCTAAATACACCACTTGATTCAATTACAAAATCAAAACTATTATCCTTGAATTGTCTTAGTCCATCTAGCAATAGCCAATTTTGCTTGTGCAATTCCAGTTCCACCTCACCTAACGGTTCGTCCTTGTCCAACCGGGCTTTTTCTTCTTTCCACGCATTATCTAGTTTTGCCGTATCAACCGTATTTGTATAACAACTAATTGATGCAACCGAAAACATACCATTATCTTTTGCCGTCGACACATCCATTTCTGCTGTAAATGACAATGACTCGCCCAATCCCTTCTTGGTATCACTACTAGGTCTTAATCGTGCAAACATAATATAATCTCCAGTAATCGTATTCGGTGGAAATATTTTATCCCGTTCTGAATCACTAATATATTTTTCTGTTGTTTTTTCTTTAATTTTGAAGTCCTTTGTAGTCACATACAAAGTTTGGTCTGTTGTATTTGTTACATTTACTTCAATGATTAAAGATGAATAGGGAGCGCTCACTCCAAGATGAATTGGTACACAACTCAGGCGCTGTTTCAACATCTCATTTGTGTGACGTGTTGTGTTTTTGGAGAAGGTGGCCTTATTCTCTTCATGTGGAAATGTTTTGAATACAACACATTCAATATCTGATAAAATACATCTTCTTATGGAATTTGCAAAACTCGTATTTACACCACTAAGTGTAAATAATAGTTTCTCATCATTTGTGCGCTTATTTGCCACAACAGGTTGCATCACTATATACTATTATCATATTAATTTATAAATCAATTTATAAATAAGTTAAACTATAAGTTAAACTATAAACAATTATTTAGTTTAAAATAGTAAATGAGTGTTATTTTATATTATAGTAACTTTTGCGAACATAGTAAAGAATTATTACAATATTTAACTAAGCAATCATTCACCTCTATTAACTATCTCTGTATCGACAAACGATTTAGTAAAAATGGCAACACCTATATTATTATGGAAAATCAAAAACAAATCATCTTACCATCCATAATTACAAGTGTCCCCGCATTATTATTATTAGATGACGGAAACAAAATCATGCTCGGTAAAGAAATTTATAAATATTTCAAACCTAAACAACTCTCTCTCGTCAAAGATGCCACTAATAACGATGAACCAGAAGCCTTTATTTTAAATTCCAGTTTTGGTAACACAGTTTCTTCCGATTCATTTAGTTATTTTGATATGGATAGTGATGAAATGACTGCAAAAGGCAATGGCGGCACAAGACAAATGCATACATATGCAGCCATAAATTTTAATGACCAAATAGAAACTCCTGATGAGGATTATAAGTCTGATAAAATTGGGGAAGTATCTATTGAAAAATTACAGACTCAGCGCAATAGTGACATTCCACAACCACAAATGCGAATTTAGTTTAAAAATAAATTTTTATATATATATTTATTAGATAAATGTCAGTTGCATATGGAATTAATAAACTAACAACATCTGTAACAACCTCTATGAAAAAAAAACAGGTTCTGACAGCATTTTTAGATAAATATACTAAACTATTAGATAAAGTCTGTGTTGAATTAGATAATGATATTAATATTGCAACTATTATAACTGTTGTTCATTCTATAAAAAAACGCAATCCTAAATTAATTATTGGCCTTTGGTATGAAAATGTTGCAACAAAGTTTAGTGAAATGGGTATAACTTATGATAATTTCCCAGATAGATCATTAGAGTTTATTCATGTGATACAAGGTGATACTTATTTTAGCGAAAGTGTTCGTGTCTCCACTGAAAACCTATGGACTGTATTTAAAGACCATATATCAACTCATGAATTAAACCCCGCTTTATTTGAAGACTTTGAAACGGTAATAAAACTATCTATTTTATATCATAGCATTGAATAATACTATATTGAGTTATTAATATAAAAAAATTGTATAGTATATATTTATGGATAAAAACAAAATGCCCGATGATTTTCATAAATTAGTTAAAGATTTCATTGGGGATTTATTGAATACATTTCCTGAGTATAAAGATAAACTCAGCGGCGATATGTTATATATATTCGAAAATGATTCTGATGCCGATGATTTTCAACCACATTTAGTCGCAGTTTTTGATTTTTGTGCTGCTGCATTTCCTGAGCGATTCTTTGATATTTTATATAAAAATGATTTGATGTTTGACCGTGAAAAACGCGATGATAAATATAATACTGAATTTTATCCTGGTATTGATTTCATTGATTTATGGGATTCTGATATTAGTGAGCGCACAAAAGATGTCTTATGGAGATATTTGCAAATCACACTGTTTGCTGTTATTGGAAATATGAAAGATCATATAAATTTTGGTGATACAGAAAAACTATTTGAGGCCATTGACGAAAAGGATTTACAAAGTAAAATATCTGAAACATTTGAAAATTTCACAAATATGTTTGACCTATCAAATAATAATTTGTTTGAAGATATGAGCGGTGGGACTGGTATTTTTGGTGACCCTTTTGCAGAAGGGAATGATTACACAAATAATTTACCAAAACCCAAAGAAATGCATGAACATATTAGCAGTATGTTAGATGGAAAATTAGGCAGACTTGCTAAGGATATTGCAGCAGAGACGGCTGATGACTTAGATTTCGGTGATGAAAAAAATGTTGGTGATGTATTTGAAAAAATGTTAAAAAATCCAACTAAAATTATGAATTTAGTCAAAAAAATTGGTCAAAAAATAGATGATAAAATTAAGGCGGGTGATATTAATGAATCTGAATTGATGATGGAGGCAAATGAAATGATGAACAAAATGAAAGATATGCCCGGCATGAATGGCATGGAGGATATTATGAACAAAATGGCGAGCAATTTAGGCGGTAAAGGTGCAAAATTTAATATGAACGCATTTAATCAGAAAAATAAGGTTCATTCACAAAAAGAGAAAATGGCTCAAGAATTGGAGCGGCGACGAGCAGCAAAAAAACAAGCCGAAATGGAACAACCGTCAGAAGTAAAATTCAGTGCATTTAAACCGGATAATGCTGTCCCAGCTACCAAATCTTCTGTCAATTCAGAACCTGGCAAGAAAAAGAAACGCAAGAAAAAGAAATAAAAACTATATAGTTTATTTAGTTATATATATATAATGAGTAATCCATTTTGGTATAAAGATCCAACCATATTGTTTCGTAAATTAGATATTTTGCCAAATGATAAAATGAAATATAATGAAAAATTAAATGCCATTACAAGATTAGTCGTTATTATGACATTTATAGGTTTTGTCCTTACTTCTAATATTAAAATTATTGCATCAGGATTATTAACAATCATTGGTATCGTTATTGTATATCATACTTCTCGGCGGTCTGTATCTTTTGACGAAACCATTGATTTAGTAAATAAAATTGAAAAGGAAGGCTTTACTGGTTCTGAGACATTTGAAGAACTTAAAGATGATTTCTCTGAACCGACGATAGAAAATCCTATGCAAAATTTGGCCCCAACCAAACATGAAAACGAACGCAGGCCGGCAGCACCATCATTTAATCCTATCGTAAATACACAAATTAATGATGTTGTTAGAAAACAGATTGAAACTATAAATAAAACGTTTCCAAAGATGAATGACAAATTATTTCGCGATTTAGGAGATGAAGTTAATTTTGATAACTCCATGCGACCTTTTTATACTATGCCCAATACTCGCACACCAAATGATCAGAAATCTTTCACAGATTTCTGTTATGGTGATATGAAAAGTGGTAAAGAAAATAATGAAGTACTTATAGACAATCTTTTGTAATCTTTTAGCTCAATTACATAAATTATTATATTATAGTAATTTATATGAATCCTTTCAACAATAATCACGGTATATATGACGATACTTCTGATAAAACTCAGCGGGGATTACTAAATTCATCTCATGCAAATTATATGTTAAATAGCTTTGCCAGTCCTATTAATAAATCGCTCGATATTGCCACCAGCCAACCATACGTCTTCGTCAAAGGTGGCAACAGCGTAAGCAATGGTGCGGCTAATGTAGATGACAGCACCACATTACGTGTCGGTGAAAATGACGGTCGAGTACCAGAACGCCTTAATTTAAAACCACGCGAATTTAATACTATTCCATTTATGGGTAGAGGTCGTGTTGACCCCGACACCGAAACAGCTATGCTGCAATCAGGAGCTCTCCCTGAGAAGAAATCTGATATTGGAATGAGTGAGATTTCGTCTCGACCTACTGATTTTAACCCCTTAATTCCCTCCTTGGAACAAACAATCACAAATCCAATGCATTTAGTGGAAGAAAGTGCTGACCCAGGGTGGATTCGGGGTGGATTACCTTCTCGTGCTGTCGGACACTAAAATCATTAGATAATACTTTTAAATACTATTATTAAAAATTGAATATTAAACGAATGCTTATGCATATTTAACATGGCTGACAATAAACTGCAAAAACCTTTTCTTAAATGGGTTGGGGGTAAAACCCAAATCATTGACAAGATTCTCTCTAAAATCCCATCTGAATTTGATAATTATCATGAACCCTTCTTAGGAGGAGGCAGTGTATTGCTTGCTATACTTTCATTACAAAAACAAAACAAACTTGTTATTAAAAACAAAGTGTTTGCTTATGATTTTAATCTTGCTCTTATTAATGTTTATAAACATATTCAAACACATAAAGAAGAATTGTATAAAAATATTGCCAGCGTCATTAAAGAGTATGATAGTTTAAGTGGAAATGCTATTAATAGAAAACCTGATACTATTGACGAAGCCAGAACATCAAAAGAAAGCTATTATTATTGGATTCGAAAACAATATAACGGTTGCGATAAAAATACTATTGAATCATCTGCATTGTTTATGTTTCTAAACAAAACGTGCTTTAGAGGTATGTATCGCGAAGGTCCTAATGGATATAATGTGCCATATGGTCATTATAAGAAGACTCCCACTATCATCACTGAAACAGACTTGGCTATAATTAGCGATTTAATCAAAGATGTTGAATTCATACATAGTGATTTCAGAGATTCCATTAAAAATGTAAAGTCTGGCGATTTTGTATATTTAGACCCACCATATGCTCCCGAAAATCGCACATCTTTCGTTGGATATGTTGCAGATGGGTTTGATATTGACATGCATAAGCGACTATTTAGCGATATTAAAAATATGGGTCATGGCATTAAATTTGCAATGAGCAATGCAAAAGTCGATTTGGTAACCGAAACATTTAGTGAATATGCGCGTGAAGAATTGGTGGCAAGACGTGCAATTAATGCAAAAAACCCGGAAGCAACAACAACCGAGGTTATTATTTACAACTGATTTTTGTGTTTTTGTGTGTTTTTGTGTTTTTGTGTTTTTGTGTTTTTACTTTTGTGTTTTTGTTATAGGAGTTTCTTTCCGAAACTTGCGCAAAGATAGAATGCCATGCCTTTGTTTTTCAACATTTTTCCATTGAACATGAGAGGGGCATACAATCCTGTTTTAGGATTTTTTGAAGCTTTGGTTCGGATTTGGAGGAGTTTATTTGGCCCATTGATTGTGAATAGTTCAGTTTCATTTTTCATTGCCAAACGAATCTTATTACAGATAAATTCGTAGTCTTCTTGGAGTTGATGGTGGTGTTCCGGGTGAGAAATTTCATTTGTTGTGACATTTCCTTTGCACTGGCCTGTCGCTTTGTCAAATCCAATAAACACCGTTTGTTTCATCTTCAATCCCACCTTTGACTTTGCAAATTCAGTCTCGGTTGAAATCTCATCGAGACAATGGTTCAATTGTGTGCATGCAATGGACTCGCCAATGGTAAATGTTTTCAGCTCGCCATCAGCAAGGTCCATCAATGCCGAGCTGTTTGGAATTCCCAGTGCAATTTCAATTAATTGGCCACGCTCGCCCTTGTTTGTTTTTGGAATATCTAGCAAACTCCAATCAATCGTCTCCAACTTAGATTGGATCTCGGCAACTGTAATTCTCGGCGTGTTCATCTCTCCTCTTTCTTGCAAAAGACTAAAATTTTTCAATTTTTTTTTATTCTAACCGAAATCTAATTTCTGTTATTAGAAACCATATAAATATTAATTATATATCATTATAATATGACTTCTTATTATGATATGTATTTGAAAGATAATGATGATGATGCATGTGATACGGAATTTAGACGTGAGCTACTTGAATTTTTTAATTTAGAACAATATGATGAAACTAAACTATCTATTAAATCTGATAAACTATATTATGAACTATTAAAAAATTCTGGGTTTGTAAAAATATTTGAAGCAACTTTAAAGGAATCCAATTTTAAAATGTTTTGCCCCGAAACGGAAATATCATCCTTTTGTCTTACTGTTCTTTTATCGTTTGATTATTTTCATTTATTTAAAATTTGTTACGAAGACTATAAAAATGGCGATGTTTCTGTTTCCGGGCAACTATTGATTGACAAACTATTAGGAAAATAATCTAAGGAATATGTATTATGGCATCGACTAGAAATTTAAACATGCGCGATGATTATATTATCCAACAGAAACGTTTAGAGTTAAAGAGAGAATATGATATTAATCCATACGGAAGACCGACACAAGAGTTACTCCCTACTCAGATGATGAACTATGGGAGTATGTCTAGGGATGGCCTCTCCACGAATGCAGTTGATATTGAAACCGAGTTATTTGGTGTTGGCTCAACCAACCTTGTAGTGGAAAAGTCTCCGGTCAGGCCTGGTCTGGTCAAACATGGTGACATTGATTTTTGCACACAGAGTCAAATGGTAATGGATGAAAAACACACACAGCTCACAGGTCAACGACCACTGATGAGATAAATTGATTTTTAAAAAAAGGTTTAAAGAAATGGCATATGATCTGTCAAAAAATATTCATTGCACGTTTTCCCGCTGTTGAGCGCGAGTTCACTCGGGAATTTTATGAAGATGACGCATTCCAGTATGCAGAGCAGGTCTCTTCCAAATTGAAAATTCCATCTGAAGAATTACAATTTGGATTTGGTGACACGAATCATGTCGCATTTGGTGCAACAATTCCAGAATTTGATGATAAAAACGTTGGTACTTATACAAGTTCCCCCCATAAAATGGTGAATCTATTTGAAAAATACTTTAAAGGAGAGAATACTGTCTTCGTTTTCAAAGATATAGAACTTCAAAAATGGTTCTTTTACGACATTGATGATGTTATTTCAATCATTTGTGAATGCTGTACATGGAAAATCCTTGAAAATGGGCGAATTAGAGGTTATTTAAAAGACAAAAAAGGACTGCATCAATATATCACATATGAACCAGTTAACGGTTCAATGTTCTTTGGTATCAGCAATTCCAAAGCAAATCGCTTTAATGAATTCTTAAAAGGTAATATCGCCAAATATGAATGCGATTGCGAAGGTGTCGTATCTGTCTAATTCTGTTTTTTATATCTCATATAAAAACACACAATTAAAATACACATTAACGCTATCCGCTTATTATTACCATTATAATAAAATGCATTCTTTGTATTCGGTTCATATTCTTTCAAAAATGTTACCGATGCTTCTACCGCACCTGTCGCTAATGCTATACTTGGCTGTGCGGGTTTTGTCTGACATCCTAGACAAAAAAGATTCTCGATCTTTCCCCTCATCTCCAAGTACCCCGCGTTTGATCGCGTAAATCCCACATTTTTTGACATCCATCTATCATGTTTTCTATATAATCCTTCGCTTTGTGTTATTTTATACGGTGTTATGGTCTCAGGGCCAATATTTGCGTTTATTTGTCGCATACACTCGGCGATTATTTCTTCTTTGGAACTTTCGTTTGGTGTCTTTCCGGTATGTTTGCTTTTCGCATCCATATCAACAATACAACATGACCAAACTGAATTTACTAGTGGGTCTTTGGATTTCTTCTGAACCCAATCACTTACTGGTTCTATAATCACATTCCAGTCTCCATGACAACTCCAACACCACTCTTTTGGCATTGTCTTATTATTCTCTCTAAAATGTAATTGAAAACCAAAACCAACATAATAGGTTCGATCTCCCCAATCCTTCAACCAATCATATCCATTCCAATTGTTTTTAACCCAGACATTACAATTACTTACAAGTGTTATGAGGGCTGGTGGTGGTATTGCCAATATATATCGGTCACCCTTGTGTATTTTTACTTCTCCGGTTTTCTTATTGGTTGTAATAATATCTGTCACTCGACTTTCATTACTATTGATACGAATTATTTCCGTATTTTTGAATATTTGTGCCTTGTTTTTAATCTTGGCTTCGGCAAGTTGGTGCCATTTATTAGGTTGTTTAAACTGCACCAGATTTGGAGGCGGAATATTGGCAAATTCTGAAAAAAAATCATTGACATTTGTATCACGAGGATGTGCGTTTATTAATATACTAAATATTTTAATACCCTTCTTACCCTTTTTGGAAATTGTTGTGCTATCCAACCACTCTTGTAATGTTTTATTACTATCAAATAAAGTATATCTGCCAATGGCTATTGTAAATTTTACCATATCTGTTACACTTAGATGATTTGTAAAAAATCCTGATAACTTAGATATTGTTGTCGGAAGTGACCCATATACTTGGGCAAAATCTGCATCATACATCCCAAGCTCACTTAGAAAATCTAAAAAATGGCTCGAAGTAATAAGACTTTTTGGTATTACTCTCGGCGAATTTTCACTCCAATATTTTTCTTCTATCCATTGTGAATTCCATGACCCACCTAATATACTATCTCGTTCAATCAATTCTACATGATGACCATTTTGTACTAATGTATATGCTAATGATAACCCACATGGCCCTGAACCCACTATAACGTACTTCATATATAATACTATAATATGATATAAAGATTTAACATGATAATACATAATGAAGTTTGCTATTATTGATTGTGAAACGACTGGTTTTCCAATTAGACCTAAGAAATTTAACACATGGTTTTCACCAAAAACTATATCTAAATACAATAGTTCAAGGACTGTATCGATTTCTTTTAAAATTTGCAACTTGGATAATAATGTTATTACATTCAATGAAACAGAAGATTATATAATAAAACCAGATGGATTTATTATATCAAATGATAATTTTCATGGTATTACAACAGATCATGCCCTTGAACATGGTATAACGATGGCTGATTTTTCTGCTATTTTTAATGAAAAATTTTCTGAAGTTGATAATATTATAGCACATAATGTATTGTTTGATGTTAATGTGATTCAAAGTGAATTTTATCGTGGGAACTTCACTAGATCAATTGATATTATGAACGGGATAAATAAAATTTGTTCTGGTGATAAGACAATAGCTATTGTTGGTTTGATAAACAAGGGAGGATATCCAAAAATGCCACGGTTGGAAGAACTTTATGAATATGTTTTTAATAGTAACTTGTTGAATGCTCATCAGTCAAGATTTGATGTTGAAAATCTTTTTAAATGTATTTATGAATTACATAATAATAACACAGTTTCCTTTTTTACGTGATGATTATCTCAAAATAATTTCCATCTCCGGGTTTGCTTACTTTTCTTTTTAGGGCGCTTCTTAACAGTTTTTGCAGTCTTGTCAGCCTTTGCATTCCGGGTTGGTTTTGCATCTCGGGGTGGCTTTTTCTTCGATAACTCTCTTGGCACATATCTCAGAAACCACATGTCAAATTCTTTCGTTCCACGTTTATCTTTAAGTTCTTCATATTTTGCACTCTTTTCCGCTCGCATTGTTTCCAATGTTGGTTGTTCCCCATAACAGTTTATGGAGAATCGACGCAGCAGACCTTTTTGGGCTAATCTATTCTTTTGTTGCACTGTAAACAAGTACTGTGACATACATAATATGCGATTCTTATCATAATATTGACGATTTGCATATAAAAATGCTAAATAAAAACTCATCATCGTATCAACTGTCGCAACCTTTATTCGCGTGTTATTAAAAGTAATTTCATTATAACTATGACATGCCATTGGTGTATATAAAAAACACATGGTTTCACCCGCAACATTGAGTTCATAATGTTCTGATATGATGTTGCCTATATTATCATGACGGATGATTGATATTTTCTTGAATCCTTTGCGTTGTAGTTTCTCTTTGATAATTGTTGCCGTTTCAAATGAGTCCTCAGATAATACATCAAAGTCTGGCAGTTTTTTAAGTTTGCGTCCAAATTTACGCGGCATATATTTAGAATACAGTGAATTGGCAAACCCTCCGAAAAAAACCACACTTTGATCTATTAGTCCCTGTTGGACTATTTTATATAGGTCTTCTTCTTCATTAGGTGTATCCATTTCTCTTTGAAATTCGATTGTATGACAATTTTTATGTATAAGTGGATAGTGCTTATTTAATAAAGTTATTCGTTTTAATACTTTTTCCCACCGAGATACATCACCATTTGGTCGAGATAATTCTAAATACATTGCCATTCTCAGATAATTTGGTGGTGCATATAGAATCCCCTTCACACTAATCGCTTCCTTTTTGATATTTTTATAAATTTCATTTGAAATAATCGTGATGTCTGCAATTGGGGTAAAATTCACAAATACCTTAAATGTACCAAAATGAACACCACTCTTAGACTCAACCTCTTCGAATCCTGCCTTAAAATATATATCCGCAAGTTCTTTTGCGTCTTCTAATGGAGATGGAGAGAAAAAATCATAATCTGGTATTTCTATATCTTTGTCATAGAATTGGTCATCTTTTGGTAATATGTTGTTTATTGCTGTGCCACCATAACATATTAGCGACTTTCGACGAATAAAATTTTCCACGATTGAAATGATTTTACGTATCTCTGGTGAATTCATTTTTGTTTTCCCTTTTATTTTATCAGCAACATCTATTGCATTTCTTAAAATTGCCAATTCACAATCCTGAAACGTTAAACCTTTACATAAATCGTTCTTTCCCATTATATTATTATATATATATAAATATTAGGTAATAGTTATATAATGCAGAGGCCGTCGTGGGATCAATATTTTACTCAGATTGTATTGGCTACACGAGAACGCTCCCCATGTGAACGTCTCCAAGTCGGTTGTTTAATTGTACGCGATAATCGTATCATTAGTCAAGGATATAATGGATTCTTACCAGGTTGTCACCATGTCTCTGTTGTAAGAGACGGTCATGAACAAGCAACTATTCATGCTGAACAAAATGCCATTGCTGATTGTGCTAAACGGGGCGTATCTTGTGATAATGGAATCGCATTTATTACACACTATCCCTGTATAATGTGCTGCCGGCTCCTCTTGGCATCTGGTATTAAAACCATTAAATATTTAAATGATTATAATAATGATGACCTTGTGGCGAAATTTTGCAAAGAAATGAATGTGGAAATAGTTAAAATACGTCTGTGTTCTGAGCGTCGGTTAACTTAGGTTTGTATCTGTAGTCATCGAATGCATCTTCATATTTCTTGATGTTTGGTTTTTTTGTATATTGCAAAGGAGCAGCAACTAATTGACAACCTATATCTAACGCCCCATTCTCTTCTGTAAAATCGTGTTGAAATGGATAAACTGGGTCTGGTTGTACAAAATATAATTTGGATTTGGCGTTTAATAATATTTCTGCCTTTTCAGCCTCGGTCTTTGTCGATATTTTATTCATAGATATATTCTCTATTTGCCCCGGCGCCATTAAATTTACAATCTTCCATAATGGTGATAATCCCTCGTCAATTACTGTCGTAATTCGGCCTTGTGCTGCATCTTGACTCCATTTAGTTTCTGATACATCTAATGCAATAATCACATTTTGTGTCTCATGGAATTTACTAATATTTTCTTTCATAATATCTCGTGACATAGGATGCGCATCATCTTTCTTGTCTTTCTTCCACCTTCCGCACTCCCACAAATTCCCATATTCTTTATTCGAATATACCATATGTTTTGTTAATGTAGTATTGGCTAATGCTTCTTGAACCTTTTCTAATAGTTCGATTCGATTGCTTTTAATTCGTAAATATAAAATTAGCGGCACGTTTGGCGTCATACGTATTTGGATAGTATCTAACACTTTTTCCAGGTTGAGGTCATTATAAGATTCTTTCATATTAGTATTGCCTATTTTTGAACTTACTCCTACAACAGCTCTATCATTAACCGAAAAAATTTCAAAATCTAGACATTTTGCCCCATTATCTATACAATATTTAAGAGCACACTCACTTACAAAACTATTTTTTGGGGAATTTACTGCACAACAATTATATGCTGTTTTAAACTGATAGTTCAACAGACAATTATTACTATATTTTGAATACTTTTTTAAGAAGCCTCTTTCAGCCTCCTCAATTTGATTATTAGTCTGCCAGTTATAGTTATCAATGAGTGATGGGTTTATTAAGCAAACACCAGGCGATCCTGAATTTTGCAGAAGGATACCCGTATCATTATGAGATGTTACTTGATCAAACTTGACATTCTCCACCTTGATAGGGGTACTGTAGCGGACAAACCGCGGTACCTCCCCATTCTTTGCCACGAGGCGATTATTACTATCAATTTTGTATGTAACCTCCGTGGCAGCGGCGGCGGCGGCGCGGGCGGCGGCGGCGGTGAACCGATCGGCAGCGGCAGCACCAGTGGCGGCGGGGGTGTCGGGGATAGTAAAAGTTCCTGAATTACATATCAATCTTGATACACGCTGCTCACCCTCCCATGAATATGATATGTCCATTGCTCCGTCATCCTGTAATACGCTGTCACCGAGCGTGCTGATGGTTGGAGCCC